>JBALTK010000177.1:0-8362 GCA_036964385.1 Sulfitobacter sp.
GTGAGAGGATTCTTGATCTCATGGGCAATGCGACGCGCGACATCGCCCCAAGCGGCCATACGCTGCGCGCTTACCAAATCCGTCACATCGTCAAATGCCACAACATAACCTTCAAGCCGCCCGTCATCCGTGCGCCGCGTGGCCATTCGAACAAGCAGATTTTCCATGCTGCCCTGACGCGAGACTTTGATCTCTTGCTGGGTCGTTTCCTGTGCTGTGGTGGTCAGTGTCTCATAGAGTGGGCCAAATTCTGGTACAGCAACGACCAGCGAAAGGGATTGCTGGTCTTCTTCCCAATCCAGCAGGCGCATGGCAGAGCGGTTCACAAAGGTCACACGCCCTTCGGGGTCAAGTCCAACAACGCCCGAAGTAACCGAACTCAGCACGGAATCAAACAGACGGCGGCGGCGCTCAATCTGGCGGGTGTTGTCGAGTAACGTGTTGCGCTGCGCGTTGAGTTGGGTTGTCATCTGGTTAAAGTATTTGCCAAGCTCGGCGATCTCGTCATCGCCATCATCTTCGCGCACCTGGATGTCCAAATCCCCTGCCCCGACCAACTGCGCGGCCCCCGTCAAGCGGCCGATCGGGCCAGACAGGCGTTCGGCAAACCAAAGGCCGAGCCAGACAGCGGCGAGGATGATGATCACAGCAAAGGCGAGATACAGCAGACCGAAGTCAAAGAGCATCTTGCCGCGCTCACTTTCGAGTTGCTGGTAAAGGCGGATCGTCTCTTGGGTGTCCTCCAACAGGCTGAGGATTTCCCCGTCCACTTCCCGACTTACATAGAGAAAACGGTCCACGAACGAAGTAAGGCGAATAATCGCGCGAAATTCGTTATTCGCCCAATCCTCAATAATTCGTACTTCAGTATCGCTGGCACTTGCGATCTGCTCGGGTGTAGGCGCGTCATAGTCAAAGAGGTAGGAGCGATCGCCACGGGCCCGAATTTCGGCAGTGGCATCAATCATATAGGCTTCGCGCAGACCACGTTGGATTTGCCGCTGCCCTTCGCCCAACAACTCGCTATCGCTTAGATCAATGCCATCACGGCGCGCACGGTCAATGCTACGGGCGAGACTGCGGGCGTCTTCACGCAGGCCTGCGCGCTCCTCTTCAGCGTAGGCTTCGGCTGCCAGCAGCGAGTTGCCGACAACAACCCGCACACGCTCCGAAAACCACCCTTCGATGCCCACATTAATCGTGAGCACTGCAAACACGGCGACTGAAACAGTTGGGATAAGCGCCATCAACGCGAAGACGCCCGTAAGACGAAGGTGCAGACGTGAACCCGCGGATTTAGCACGCCGTGCAGCGATAAGGCGGGCCACCTGAGACAGGACAAGCGCCGCAACCAGCAGAATGTAGACCAGATCGAAAAGTAGCACGAGGCGCAGGGTATCAGTACTGCCCTGATCCACTGGACCAAGCGCGAGATAAGTCGCCAGCGCCAAAACAGGCCCCAAAACCACCAAACCGAATGTCATAAGTGTGCGAACACGCCTCATCCGTCGCAAACGCGACAGCCGGACAAGCCAAGTATTGCGTGTGATTGTTGCCACGCCCCGCGTCCTTACCTGATGTGGTGCAAACGCACCGTACCGCCATATTATGTGATCCTAACGAGATGTGTTTCCCGCTGGCCACGATTATGTGACAGTTTTACATCATTTTTCGACCGCGTGTAACCTCTATTTCGAGGTCCGTGATCTTCTTTCGCAAAGTATTTCGGTTTATTCCCAAAAGCTCAGCGCATTTTGCCTGATTTCCTGACGTAGCTGCAAGTGCGACCTCAATCAGAGGTGCCTCTATCTCGCGCAAGATACGTTGGTAGACACCTGCTGGCGGAAGCATGTTCCCGTGCAGCTCGAAGTAGCGCTTAATATGGCGTTCCACGCTCGCGCCGAGCTTCTCACCGCTGCCCGTTGCCCGCGTAGGCTCTGGTCCGGGCTGACCGCCAATAATCTGTTCGGCTTCAGGGCCAGAAATTTCAAGCGCACGGCTGGTCAATGCCAGCTGACGCATTGCGTGCTCAAGCTGGCGCACGTTTCCGGGCCAAGTGTAATTGGTAAAGACTTTTGCCGCCGCTTCCGACAGCGCGTGGGGCGCACCTACGCCACCCTCGGCTTTCTCCAGAAAATGTGTGGCAAGGAGCGGGATATCCTCAACCCTGTCGCGCAGAGCGGGCACATGCAGTGTCGCGCCAGACAGACGGTAGTAAAGATCGCGGCGCAGTGCGTTCTCGGCATCCTCCGCCCCCAGATCGCGCTGGGATGTCGCCATAAACCGTGGTGCATTGTCAGAGGGCGCATCCATCATGCGGGCAATCCGCGCCTGCACTTCGCCCGATATGTCGCTGATCTCGTCGATCAGAAGTGTCCCGCCGCGCACCCGCGCCAGAACACGCGCAGGCCCCTCGATATCGCGTAAATCTGCTTCGGTCACTGTCACGAATGGTAATGAGCGGCGGTCGGACAGGTCATGAATTGCGCGGGCAATCAGGGATTTACCTGTGCCACTTTCGCCCCAGATCAGAACAGGTAAGTCGGTGTTCATCACGCGTGCTATCACACGGTAGAGCGACTGCATTACCGCTGTTTTGCCCACCATCGGCAGGTCGTCTTCGTCCTTTTGCGGGTCGGGATCGACCGAACGGCGTGGTGCGCCGCTCCGCTCCAAAGCGCGGGCTGTGCGTTTCATCAGATCAGGCAAATCGAACGGTTTGGGCAGATAATCATAGGCATGTGCCTCTGCCGCTTTAATCGCGGTCATGATCGTGTTCTGCGCAGATATGATAATCACAGGTAGATCAGGACGGTCCTCGGCGATTTTCGGCAGCATCTCAAGGCCGTTGCCATCGGGCATGACCACGTCAGAGATCACGACATCGCCCTTACCCTCTGCCACCCAGCGCATCAGCGTTGTCAGGCTGGACGTTGCATGCACTTTGCACCCTGCGCGGGTCAGTGCTTGGGTCAAAACGGTGCGAATGGTGCGGTCGTCATCTGCGACCAGAACTGTGCCATCCATTGCTTAACTCTCCTCTTCGCGCGGTTTATCCGCTTTATTCTGTCGATCTGACGCATCTGCACGCGGCAGCGATATGCGGAACACCGTGTGCCCGGGAACGGAGGTGACGGAAATCCAACCGTCATGCTCCGAGATAATCTTGCTCACCAATGCCAGTCCCAATCCGGTGCCATTCTCACGCCCCGAAACGAAAGGGTCGAACACATCTGCCGCAATGCTTTCGGGTAGACCCGGACCGTCATCAATCACTTCGATCTGGAGCGGGAGGGCGATCCCCTGCCCGTCTGCGCGGCGCAGACGGAAGGAGTGCTCGTAGTAACTGTGCAAACGGATTGTTCCGCCGCCGTCACCTGCCGCCTCTGAGGCGTTCTTGATCAGGTTCAGGACCACCTGCAACAGCTGGTCCTTATCACCCCAAGCAAGCGGGAGGGACGGATCATAGTCTTCGACTATCTTCATCTGGGCGCCAAAACCAAGAAGTGCCGAGCGGCGCGCGCGGTCAAGGACATCGTGAAGATTGACCTCGCCCCGTTCAGGCACGGTGAGGTTCCCGAATTGTTCAACCTGCTCAAGCAGCTTCACGATCCGACGGCTTTCAGCGACGATCAGATCGGTGAGTTCCAAGTCCTGCGGTGGTAGGTTCATCCCCAGTAGTTGCGCAGCGCCTGTAATCCCCGCCAGTGGATTTTTGATCTCATGTGCCAGCATCTCGGCCATGCCAATGGCGGACTTTGCCGCTGACTTCACTGACTGGTTCTGCGTCATGCGCCCCGCCAACTCTCGCGGGGAGATCATCAGGATCATGACACCCTCCGCTCCGGTGAGTGGTGCGATTTGCAACTGGGACTGCTGTGGCGCGCGCTGACCGCTGCCGACATCCACATCATTCACAAACAGCGCAGTCTGTGTAGATCGCGCACGGGCGAATGCATCCTCAAGTGGTGCATCTACGGCAACCATGTCCCAGACAGGCGCGCCAAACACACCTTTCGCCGAGGCGTTGAGGAACCCTTCAGCGGCAGCGTTAATGTCTACAATTGTATCATCCGCCCCAACTAGAATTGCGGGTATGGGCAGCGAGGCCCATAAGGCACGTTCGCCGTCGCCCAATGGGGACAAGGGAGCGTCCGAACTCATGCTGCTGCATCCTGAACGAGTGGATCGAGCGCGGCAGGCAGCAGCAGCATCGTCTCTTCGGGTGTTTTCGCCGTCAGGATCGCCCGCCGCGCCACATCGGGTGTGCCAGCATGATCCATGTACCAGCCCAAATGCTTCCGTGCGACCCGCACCCCAAGCTTGGTTCCGTAAAACCGCAACATTTCCTCGTAGTGGCCCAGCACCATCTCGGTGAAATCGGCACCTTCGGGAATGCGCGGCGCAGGGGTGCCGTAAATCTCATGGGCAACTTGGGCCAGCAACCAAGGCCGCCCTTGAATACCCCGTCCGATCATTACCCCCTGTGCGCCCGATTGCTCTAGGGCCATCATTGCGGTCTTTGCGTCGATGATATCGCCATTGGCAACCACTGGAATACCAACGGCATCGACCACATTCCGGATCGCAGCCCAGTCAGCATTGCCTTTGTAAAACTGACAACGCGTGCGGCCGTGAATGGTGATCATCTTAATCCCTGCGGCCTCGGCACGTGTGGCAATAGGCGCGGCGTTCAGCATGTCATCGTCCCACCCCAGCCGCGTCTTGAGCGTGACAGGAACATCCACCGCATCCACCACTGCTTCAATCAAGCGCAGGGCATGGTCGGGCGTCTTCATCAACGCCGACCCCGAGGCGCCTTGCGTAACCTTCTTGGCGGGGCATCCCATGTTGATGTCGATAATCCGCGCGCCCTGTGCCTCGATCATCTTAGCCGCTTCGGCCATGGGCCCCGCTTCACGGCCTGCGATTTGAACCGAGGTTCCCTCAACCCCAAGACCCAGCTCGGCTTTTTCCCGCGTACCGGGGCGCGACGTGAGCCATTCTCCAGACGCAATCATCTCGGACACAACAAGCCCGGCACCGAACTTTGCCACAAGGCTACGGTACGGTAAATCGGTGATGCCAGCCATAGGAGCCAGAAAAACAGGGGGCGTTAGGTTGAGCGGGAAAGTCATAAGAGCCAGTGCTTAATTCATGATCAATTAGCTATTTGCTACACTGTACCAGCGGCATGCACAATGAAGAGACCCTATCCGGCAGGCTCAAAACCGCACCACATGCCTAAAAATTAAGCAGCACTCCCGCATTGCACGCCCCTACTGTATTTCCTAAGACGATAGCGAGTTTATAGAAAGTCGCCCCATGCACATTTGCGCTCTTATCGTTGCTGCCGGCCGTGGAATGCGGGCGGGTGGCCCGCGCCCCAAACAGTGGCAGCGTCTGGGCAGTCAGCGGGTAATTGACCATACGATTTCCGCATTTGAGGCCCACAGCGATGTACACAGGATCGCCGTAGTACTGCATTCAGATGATATGCATGAGGCCGCAGCATTTGAGGCACGAGGGATCACCGTTGCTGTAGGTGGCGCCGAACGAAGCGATTCAGTGCGCGCGGGGCTCACCGCCCTGCCCGATTGCACCCATGTCCTGATCCATGATGCTGCGCGCCCCTGTGTATCTCCAACCGTGATCGACGGAGTCATTGCTGCGCTGAAAACTCATGATGCCGCCGCACCGGGCCTGCCTGTGACCGACGCGCTTTGGACAGGTGCGAAGGCTGAAGTGACTGGCACCAAAGACCGTACGGGGCTTTATGCTGCGCAAACCCCGCAAGGGTTCAGTCGCGATGCCTTGCTGGCGGCCTATAACACTTATTCAGGGGTTGCCGCCGATGATGTGGCCGTTGCGCGCAGTGCGGGCCTTAAGGTTGCTATCACCACTGGTGATCCCGATAATATAAAAATAACAACCCGCGGCGATTTCGCTCGCGCCAAAGCCATATTGGAGAAGACGATGGACATCCGGACCGGTAATGGATTTGACGTACACGCCTTTGGTGCAGGCGATCATGTGATGCTTTGCGGCGTTAAAATCCCCCATGAACAGGGCCTTGTTGGCCACTCCGATGCGGACGTGGGCCTGCATACCGTAACCGATGCAATCTATGGCGCGCTGGCTGCGGGGGATATTGGCACGCATTTCCCACCCTCTGATCCGCAGTGGAAAGGTGCCGATAGCCATATCTTTCTGCGCCATGCCGCGAAAATGGCGCGTGACCAAGGCTTCACACTGACACACGTGGATTGCACCCTCATTTGTGAGCACCCGAAAGTTGGGCCCCATGCTGCAGCGATGCGCGAAGCTGTGGCAGAGATGATCGGGATCGAAGTTGACCGTGTGTCAGTCAAGGCGACCACATCGGAGCGCTTGGGCTTTACCGGACGGGGCGAAGGGATTGCGTGCATGGCCACAGCAACATTGGTGAAGTCATGATGCGCTTGGCAAAGATGATCGGAACGTTGATGGGTGTTGGTTATCTTCGTCCGGCTTCTGGCACTTGGGGTTCTCTTGTCGCACTGCCGTGGGCGTGGCTGTTGCATATCATCGGTGGTTTGCCGCTGCTCGCCGTCGGGATTGTCGTAGCATTTTTCAAAGGTTGGTGGGCCACGTCCAAGATGACTTCGGGCAGTGATGATCACGATCCTTCGGAGATTGTGGTAGACGAGTTAGTGGGTCAATGGATTGCTGTGCTGCCTCTTTCAATCGCAAGCTGGCGAATGGAGATTGATATCCTCGTCATGTGGCCGGGTTGGATTGCAGCATTTGCGCTTTTTCGCCTGTTTGATATCTGGAAGCCATGGATCATCGGCTGGGCTGATAGGCGTGGCGATCCTTTGGGCGTGATGCTCGACGATGTAATTGCAGGTGTCTTTGCCGCAATTGGCGTTGTGGTACTTGCTGGGATTGCCCATGCGCTCTGAAATCCTAGCACTGGCAAAAGCGCGCGGAATCATGATTGCCACCGCAGAGAGCTGCACTGCTGGAATGGTTGCCGCCGCGCTGACCGATCTGCCAGGATCTTCCGACGTGTTCGAACGCGGCTTTGTCACCTACACTAATGCCGCAAAAATGCAGATGCTGGATGTGCGCGCAGAGACGTTAAAAGCCTATGGCGCCGTTTCAGAGCAGGTGGCCGAGGAGATGGCCCTTGGCGCACTGGCCCATAGCGACGCACAACTCACCGTATCACTCACAGGTATAGCTGGCCCGGGTGGTTCAGAGCACAAGCCCGAGGGGCGCGTCTGCTTTGGCCTTGTTGGACCAAACGTATCTCGGACCCAAACAGTCGAATTTGGCGCATTGGGTCGCGATATGGTGCGCACCGCTGCCCGGGACCATGCGCTCATGCTCTTACGGGATGCACTTCTCGAATTGCCTCAATAACAGGCAATCCCTGTCATTTTTCGCACAATTACTGCGCAAAGCTAAAAATGCCTCTGTATTAGGCGGTAACGCACATGTTGCCCCTTTTCGCGCCAAGTCGCTTGAGGTCTATCCCCTCCAAACATTGGGGGAGAGACCACATGAACGGCGCAGATACTGCTTGGATTATGACTGCAACAGCACTGGTGCTGTTGATGACACTACCGGGGCTTGCCCTCTTTTACGGCGGGCTGGTACGCGCACGAAATGTGCTCAGCGTCTTCATGCACTGCTATGCCATTGCCTGTTTGATGAGCGTTCTGTGGTTTCTGCTCGGCTACTCCATCGCCTTTGGCGAAGGCTCTGGCGGTTTCTGGGGTGGTCTGGGAAAAATCGGCCTCGAAGGTGTGACGGTTGATAGCCTGACAGGCACCCTTCCCGAGATTGCATTCTTTGCCTTCCAGATGACGTTTGCAATCATTACGCCAGCGCTGATTGTCGGTGCCTATGTCGAGCGCATCAGCTTCGGCTTTGTCATGCTCTTTTCAGGTCTTTGGATGTTGCTGTGTTATGCGCCTGTGGTGCATTGGATCTGGGGCGGCGGGATGCTTGCTGACGGTGGTATCTTCGGCGAGACTGGCGTGCGCGATTTCGCGGGCGGTATCGTTGTTCATGAGACTGCGGGTCTGGCTGCTATCATCCTTGCGATATTCCTTGGTGCGCGCAAGAACCAGCACACTCCCCCACACTCTCCCGGTTTGGTGATGATTGGTGCGGCGATGCTCTGGGTGGGTTGGTTCGGCTTTAACGGCGGCTCACAACTTGCCGCTGATGGTGGTGCCGCAATGGCGATTACCGTGACGCATATCTCCGCTGCAGCTGGCTCGCTCACTTGGGCGCTTTGGGAGCGGATTAAATTTGGCAAATCGTCACTTGTCGGTCTGGTCACCGGTACGATTGCAGGGCTTGCCTCGAT
>JBALTK010000178.1:0-8133 GCA_036964385.1 Sulfitobacter sp.
CCCAGTGCAGGAATAACAGCTTCCGCAGTGCCAGATAGGATCGAATGGGAAAGCGCGTACCATGCAGTCGCCAGTCCACAGCCGCCAAAGATCGCAACGGCTGTGCTATCTCCTAGGGTTTTTGACTGGGACATTTGCCTTTTCCTCCACAACGCAGGTCTCAACCATCAGCGAGACACGATCATTCTCCAACGTTAACCATATGTATGTCCCGAAAATTCGACATGAATGTGGCGATCTGGGCATATTTGGCTTTTTTGCGCGTAATTTCAGGACGCTATTGGCAAGCACTTACTAATTGATGCGATAACAGAGGACATTTCCGTCTGACTTTTAACCATGTTTGCGAACAGTCGTGGATCATTTGACTGGTTGTTTTGGGCCGATAAGCCGATGATGTTCGCATCTGGTTGCTGCTGTTTGATTTGAGTAATCAGATCACTTGCGTCTCCATCAGGAAGCGTCCAATCAAGGATAACAACATCGAGGCGGTCGTTCGCGATAACTTTTCGAGCTATCGCTAAGGACTTGGCATGTTTCACATCTGCAAAGTCGACAAGGGCGCCTGCAAGGATCTCTGCAAAATCACGGTCATCTTCAACATGCAGTATGGCCAACTTCTCTCGATGCGGAGGAGTAAATTTCTCAAGCGATTTAGCACTCTGCGCGGGGGCGCTGTTTGAAAGTGGAATGGTGAACCAGAAGACGGTGATACCATTGGGGACACTCTCAAAACCGATCTGCCCTCCCTGCCGCAGAACAATCTGACGAGAGATGTTCAAACCCAACCCTGTGCCGCCTGTCGCACGCGTATCCGAGCTATCCGCCTGAGAGAACGGTTTGAAGATCTTGGACCGGAAACTCTCGGGCACGCCGGACCCCATATTCTGAACGTAGATGATAGCTTGGTCGTCGATCTGCTCCACTTTCACCAGAACTTCGCTATCAGGGTTGGAGTATTTACAAGCGTTCGAGATCAGATTGGCAAGAACCTGTTGAGTCCGCCCATAATCGACATTCACCGTCAACGGACCACTTGCCATATCAACCACAATCGAGCTGTCATGGGTTTGTGCAAAGGGCGACATTTGGTTCACGCTCGCGTCGATAATTTCTTTGAGGGCAAATTCGGCATTGTTGAACGTAACCTCGCCCGACGAAATCTTTTCGAGATCAAGAATATCGTTAACGATATCTGTCAGTCGGTCGGCATTCGATTTTGCAATGTCGATCAGGCGTGATTGTGCATGCGTGAGTGTCGTAATTTCCGCCGCCGTTAAAAGCCCCAATGCCCCTTTGATCGACGTGAGCGGCGTGCGGAGTTCATGGCTCACCGTAGAGACAAATTCATTCTTCATTTGGTCCATTTTTTTCTGATCGGTAATGTCGATGATTTGCGCGATGAAAAAATGGCTGTTCTTGTTCTTATCCAGTGACCAAGACACGTTAATAAACCCCCAACGTTCATCCCCGCTTGACATGATAATACGGTGCTCAGATGAATAGACTGTACCTGTCTTCTCGGACATCATCGACGAGATGGCGGTGTAGATCACTTTACGATCTTCATATGGCATCAGGTCTGACAGACGCACGCCATCAGTAAGTTCCGATTGGCTGCGGCCCGAAAGTTCTGAAAAAGCAGCATTTACGCCGACGAAATTTCCAAAATTATCCATTAAAGCCATGCCAATGGGCGCATGCTCAATCACTTGACGGAATAGCTTTTCACTATCTTCAAGTGCATTACGATTATGACGCAGTTCCGTTACATCCGTCTGTGTACCGATTAGCCTCAGTGCGTTACCTATTGCGTCGCGCTCCACGACCACTGCATCCGAGCGCATCCAGCACCAGCCGCCGTCTTTTGTTTTTAAGCGGTACTCAGCGATTGATCGGGCCGTTTTCCCACTGATACAATCGGCGTCTGCGTGATGCAAAATTTCCAGATCATCGGGATGAATGCGGTTGAGAAACCTCTTTTGGGTGTCCAAGCCGTTACAGCCAGGCTCAAATCCCATAATCCGGCACCAAGTATCCGAGACTTCGGATTTACCTGTCCGTAGATCAACATCAAACACACCAATCTCTGAGCCCTGCAGTGCCTTATCGAAAAGAGATTTGCTTTTGCGGAGTTCCCGCTGAGCGGTATTCTCGCTGGTGAGGTCGCGCAAAATAACTGTACTGCGCTTCTCACCAGTTCCGTTCACCCATTCGTTACGATGTACGTCCAGCTCAAGCGCGCGACCAGTTTTTGTGATACCTTGCGCATTGTATGAAGCATCAAGTGGATTTGCCCGCTGCGCGATCGATGCAAAGCCTGTCATGTGCATGTCATCGGCCGTGCGTTCAAAACATCTTTGGGCAGCCTGATTGGCGAACAGCACCCTATCAGATGAATCCAGCAGAAAAACAGACGTGACATCATTGTCGATGATGGATCGGTTTTCCTGTTCGCGTGCTTCGATCTGGCGGGATTTCAATTCGGAAATCTCGTTGAGGACTTCGCTCCGCCGACGGATGTTTTGCATGACAGACAAAATCAATGCCGTCAGGGTCAGTCCAGCAATCAAGATGCTCAGCGGTTGATATGATTGTAGGCCCGCTTCAAATTGGGGCGTGCTCTCAAACTCAAGCGTCCAAGTCCGGCCAAAATGCTCGATCTGATGAACTGTCGTGAACTGGGGCTGTACGTCAGGGTTTCTCTTCCCATCATATAGCGTCGAGCCGGTTTCTGAGGATAGGCCGTCATACGCCCAGAGGTCATAACTCTGGCCCTGCGCAGAAGTCAGATCTGCAAGAAGATCTCCCGCAACAAAGGCGGCGTTGATCCACCCAAGGAAAGCCCCGCGATCACCCTGTGCGGACGCCGCAGCATAAATGGGCATGAACAAAACCGACCCGACCCGTGACCAGTCCCCCTGCACCAGTACGATTGGTGGTGTAAGTAGTGGGCTGTTGGTGTCCCGCGCCTCGCGCATCACTTCAGCACGCTCTGCAGAAAATGTTATATCGAGACCAATTGCCTTTGCGTTCTGCAAGGCGGGTTCCATGTATTTGATGACGAAATGTGTGTCTGCTTGAGAAAGACGGCGAAAGGTAAAATTTGGATCAACTTCTGCACGCATTGTTTCTGCGAAGGCATCGGTACCGTCGTTGGGAACCTCAACAATCAAACCTATGCCTGTTATACTTGGCAATTGATTGGCGACATCGAGCGTATTGGCGTAAGTCTCGTAGTCACTGAAGGATATCGCATCCGACGCCGCAACAAATGCTGCGGTTCCCCGAACACTCAGCAAATAAGTTTGCATCCGCGCTTTTAGAACATCAACGCTATCGTGCGTCAGCGCTTCAAACTCGCGCGTAGCAGTTTGGGAGTGATGGCTCACGTTGATCGAAAAAAGGACACCCGTCAGTGCGAGGAGGGCGGCAACCAAAATAATTTCTACACGGGAGAACACACTACTACCTCATAACAATCGCAACTATTTTAAATACACGCGCTTTGGCAGCAGTTATTTGCTGTTCTTTATTCTACTTTTAGTTGTCTTCATCAACAAGATTAATTTTCAATCTCGGCTGCAGTCAGATTTTCAGTGTTGCGCGCGCGTTGGACCGATCGTTAAGCACACAATACTTAACTGCTTGACGACATCTGTAGGATCAGTTGCTTACGCTACACCCTATGAGCTGAGGGATCAGACCCGTTGGGTTGTCCAGTCTGCCATTGCAGGAAGAAGATCATCCATCAAAGTCTGGAATGCGCCCACGATAGTTGCGGGCGTGTCGTCCGATACCACTACCGATTGCGCGAAGCGGCGTGATGCGACGACCTGTTGGTCGCGATCATTGATGAGGGTGAGGTCGAGGTCTGCCGCGGCCTGAAACGTACTGTCAGGCAAAACCGTGACCTCAAAGCTGTCGATACGCACCAAAAGCGCCTTGTCCGGAACAGGGCCCGCACCGACAGCGCCAACATAGGCGACGCTTCCCATTGAGGAGATGCTGCGGATGAGCAAGGTCTGAACCACCGCAGGCAACTCGTCGCTCCACCGGGCATCGGGCAGATAAGTGATGGCCGCCGCGTCAGGTTTTATCATGATGCGGTCTGTTGCAAGTGCGGCCGTGGCCTGCGGCAGCGCAACAAGCAAGGTCCGCGCTGACTTGCTCCGCTTCCGCGTACCCGTAGTGGGGCGCAAATCGTAGGTGTTGAGTGGCTTTGTCGCACTGTTAAGGGAGCTGATCGCGCTGCATCCGCTTAGGGAGAGGGCTGCACCTACAAGGGCCGCGCGGCGGGTCAGGTAATACATGGGTCTACTTCCTATAGTCGGGGACACGGCCATTAAGGATGAGGCCGGTGGGATTGCTCTCGATCTTGCGGGTCAAGGTACCGAGGGAATTAAGAAGGGTACGTGCTTCGCTGGCAAGGCGGGTGAGTTCGGGCAGGCCGCGCGCGGAGAAATCACTAATGCCAGGGGCGCTCTGCGCGACCACGCTCTGAATCTGACGGGCCACTGCATCGCTACGTGCGATGAGCGCCCGCAGATCAGCGGTGATTGCCGGTACGTCCGCGGCCACATCGGTGACGGCGCGTGTGATTTGGTCCGAGGCGTTGCGGATGTCCGTCATCATAGGCCCAAGATCGGTGTCGAGCACAGTTGTCGCTGACTCGAAGGTAGTCTGCGCTGCGCCCAACGCTGTTTCGGCAGTGATGAGAGTGCTGTCTAGAGTGGTCAGACTGTTTTGGGCTTTGGTGAACAAAGCATTGGCAGAGGTAATCGCCTGCTGCGCTTCCTCGGCCATCGGATCAAAGCGGTCGGTTGTGGCCGTGATATTGGTCGCGACGTCCTCAACCGCCTTGTTTGCCCGCGCTACACCGCTGCGAATATCGGCCATGATGGCCGGCACATCGTTAATCACTGTAGCCTCAATCGCGGTCACGGTGGTCTGCATATCAGCCACCACAGCACGCGCCTCGGAGATCAGCAAAGTGCCATCGCCATCGACGAGGTGATCAAAACTTTCGGAAGCCTCAGTAACGGCAACAAAGGCGGTATTTGCTTCACGCAGAGAGCTTTCCAACTCGGTCAAGCGCGCGTTGAGCAGGTTCGCCGTCTCGCCAAATCCGTCAAGCGTGGCACCCGAGCGGGTTTGAAGATCGGAGATCGCACTATTGGTGAGAGTAACCGTTTCAGACAGTTGTGCCAGAATTTCGGGGACCTTTCCTGCCATAATAACCTGAGCCTGATCAAAGACACCTTGCGCGCTGTCGATGGCCTCTACCGAACCTGCCAACACTGTATCTGCCTGAGCAAACGCGCCCGTTGCCGCGGCAAGGGTGCTATCTGCCTGCTCAAGTGTCTTGGTTACCGACGCTCCAATCACGTCCAATCGGTCCGTGAACTGGCTAATCTGCACAGTCGCGTCCCGCACGGTTCCCGTGATGTCCGAAAAATCGGTCAAAGCTTGGTCTAGACGGTCCGAAGTGGAATCTAGATTGCGCAGAATATTTGTCACATGGGTTTGGTTTTCGGGGCTGGTGAGGCTTTGAAATTGCTCCAGCAATTTAGTTGCTTCGGCCAATAAATCGGGGGCGTCCTCGACCAATGCCTGCACGGTAGAACGGCGGGAGGGGATCATCAGAACCCCTTCTTCATTTGGGACAAGTGTAACTGACCCAGGTGTGCCGCCTGAAAGGGATATATAGGAAACTCCAGTCACGCCCTGGGATTGCAACTGGGCGACAGTATCTGAACGTATTGGCGTACTGGCCTCAATCTCAATGGTGGTGAAAACTTTTGAAGGGTCTTCTTCTGCGATACGCAGGCCAATCACGCGGCCAACGGAAATCCCGTTGAAGGACACATCGCCCGATGCATCAAGCCCCGACACATCGTCAAACAAGACACCATAAGTTTGGTACTGTTGGTTAACCTGAACACTTGCCAGCCAGATGAAGAACGCCAACGTGCCCAGAATGGACAGCAGCGTGAAGACACCTATCAGGATAAAATTCGCACGGGTTTCCATTAGTTTGGTTCTTCCTTCTGCGCCGACTGTAAAGCCGCGCGGGCGCGTGGTCCGTGGAAATACTCATGCACCCACGGGTGGTCAATTTTTAGCATCTCTTCCATCGTCCCAACGGCCAATACCTTTTGATCGGCCAGCACAGCAATACGGTCACAGATTGCATGCAAACTGTCCAGATCGTGCGTGACCAGAAAGACCGTTAGCCCCAAGGATGCCTGCAACTGCTTAATCAGAATATCGAACGCCGCCGCTCCGATAGGATCAAGGCCTGCTGTTGGTTCATCCAGAAAAACAATCTCTGGGTCCATGGCGATGGCGCGGGCGAAACCTGCACGTTTGCGCATCCCGCCAGACAACTCGGAAGGATATTTTGACATCGCGTTCTCTGGCAGTCCAACCATGCGCACTTTGATTCCCGCCAAAGTTTCTCGCAGGGTATCTTCGAGCTTGAGTTGTTCACGCATTGGCGCTTCGACATTCTGGCGCACGGTAAGGGATGAAAACAACGCGCCATCCTGAAACATTACACCCCAACGGCGGCGCAGAGCGCGGTAATGCTCCTCCGAAGTCGAGCGTACGCTTTCGCCAAAGACCTCGATCTGGCCTTCATTAGGCTCTAAAAGGCCGACAATGGCACGCAACAACACGGATTTCCCGGTACCAGAGCCGCCGACCACGCCGATAATCTCACCGTGCCGCACATCCAGATCCAGCCCGTCATGGACCGTATGTGTGCCAAACCGTGTGACCAGACCGCGCACGCGTATGATGGGATCGTCGTCCAGTTCCATCACACCCCCACCACGGCAAAAAAGATTGAAAACATCGCATCCACCACGATCACCATAAAGATCGCAAGCACCACCGAAGCCGAGGTCAATCTCCCCAAAGACTCCGCGTCTCCGCCGACTTTCATCCCCTGATAACATCCGATAATGCCGATGATCAGAGCAAAGAACGGCGCCTTGATCATGCCCACGCCGAAATGCCAAACGTCAGTATTGGTCACAAGACGCGACTGAAATACCGCAGGCGAGACACCCAGTTCGATCCACGACATAATCGCGCCGCCAACCAATCCCGATATATCTGCTATCAGCCCTAGTGCAGGCAGCATAAGCATCAGCGCCAGAACCCGTGGCACCACAAGGATGGTCACAGGGTCAAGACCGAGGGTGCGCATGGCGTCAATCTCTTCGCGCATCTTCATCGAGCCTATTGCTGCGGTAAAGGCCGACCCCGAACGCCCAGCAACAATGATCGATGTGAGCAATATCCCCAGTTCGCGCAAAATCGAGATCGCGATCAGATCAACAACAAAGACCTCCGCACCGAACTGGCGCAGTTGCGCCGAGCCCTGAAATGCAAGCACAACACCGATCAGGAACGCCATCAGTGCGACGATGGGCACGGCGCTTACGCCGATCTCCTGGCAATGGTGCACGACTGACGTCAGCCGCAATCTACTTGGATGACGGAGAATTCCGCCCAAGGTCACAATCACCTGCCCCAGAAACGAGATCAACTCGACCGTCATTTTGTAGCCGCGCACCACCTTGCGGCCATACTCCTCGAACCGATCAGCAATCGACATCTTACGATGCGGGCGTTGATCTTCGGGGGGCATGCTGCGTTTTACGGTCTCGATCAGTTGACCTTGTTCCGGTGACGCTCCAGTAATTTCAAGCGTTATGCCCTGCTGAGCAGCCCGCATTTGGTGATCGATAAGAAGCCATGCACCTGCCGTATCCATGTGGGATAATGACTCAATATCTATAGAAGAAATGCCCTCTGCATTCGAAAGAGGCATCGCATGTTGTGCCCGCTCAACAGTATCGATCAGCAGCCTGCCCTCAAGCATCAGCACGCCACTTTCCACCGACACTTTGACGGGTTTCGACTGTAAAGATGGTGAATTATTCATGAGCCGTTATCATAACGAGGGCTGTTCAGTCGCTGCACGCTATTCGTCCCTCAAAGTTTGATGCCGATTGGAGCCTATTGTTCACGGCTAAGATAGCCTTGATGCAAATCAATTCATTTGGCACCGTTTAATGAGCATGCTGTGATATAGTAAATCGCTATTGTTAATGCATGCGA
>JBALTK010000179.1:0-7833 GCA_036964385.1 Sulfitobacter sp.
GGTGCGATTGCCCTGCTGGGATCTGGCCAGATCGAAGTTGGTCCTGCGATGCTAAAGAACAACCTCGACATTACCTATGCTATCGTGTGGTTGCTGGCGCTGGCAAACGTGGTTGGCACAGTCATTTGTATCGCCGCCTCTGGTGGCATTGCAAAGCTGACGACTATTCGCTTTGTTCTGCTGGCACCCTTCCTGTTTATGATCATCAGCTTTGCGGCGTTCCAGTCAGGACAAAACCTGATGGACCTCGTGGCACTCTTTGCTATCGGGTTCCTCGGCATCCTGATGCGGCGGTTTGACTGGTCGCGACCAGCCTTCCTTATCGGTTTCGTGCTATCAAACCCTGCCGAAACCTACGCAAACCAAGCGATTCAGATCGCGCAATCGCGCTTCCGCAAAGGGTTTGGCGAAGGGATCGACTACATCTTTTCGCCCATTGTCATCATTTTGGTAGTGATAACCGTGATCTCGGTTGTGCTTGGGCTGCGTCAGGCAAAACACATCATGGCCGAGGGCGATATCACAGCAGGTTCCAAGCGCGCGCCGATGATCTTCATGCTGCTGGTCACCGCCTTCATCGGCTATGCGTTGTATGATGCGATGTCGATCCCCAGCTACAGCCGCGATCGGACCTTCCCGATTTTCGTGGCAAGCATTTGCCTGATCGGCTGTGCTTTTCTCATCATCCGGATGATGCTCAAACCCGAGACGGACACGATTTTTGCCGACCGTGAATTGAACGGCGAAGATGCAGACGCGACCCATGGTTTGTGGCCAACGCTGGCATGGTTCGGGGCGCTGCTGCTGCTGACCTCACTGCTGGGCTTCATCCTCGCGCTGGCTATCTTTTTATTCGCCTTCATGGTGATCCGCGCGCGGGTCAGCATGGTATTTGCCGCCGGATATACCGCCGCGGGCATCGCGTTTATTTGCGCCATGGCGTGGCTCTTGAACCGCGATTTTCCGCCTGGTCTTTTACAGGAATACTTTACCCTCCCATGGCCCTTCACATGACCCAAACAGAAATCCCTTTCCTTTTCATGCGCGGTGGCACCTCGCGTGGTCCCTACCTAAACCGTGCGGATTTGCCGGAAGATCTGGAAAGCTTGGCTCAGGTACTCATCGCAATTGTCGGCTCAGGTCATCCGCTTAACATTGACGGGATCGGCGGCGGCGCGGCAGTAACAACCAAGGTTGCAATGCTTTCAAAGTCCGACGATGAATGGGCCGATGTGGACTATTTCTTTGCTCAAGTAAGCGTTGAGGATCGGTTGGTGGATTTCAAACCCACATGCGGCAATATCCTATCTGGCGTCGGCCCTGCGGCGATCGAAATGGGGCTGGTCACGGCCCAAGACGGCGAGACGGCTGTGAATATTCGTGCCGTGAACACCGAAGCGCGGGTTGCCGCAGTTGTGCAAACGCCGGGCGGCAAGGTCAGCTATAAGGGCGATGCGCAGATTGACGGCGTGCCCGGGACCTCGGCACCCGTGGCCTTGCAGTTCATGGAGACAGTGGGCGGCGTCACCGGTGCCTTTCTTCCCACCGGCAATCTGGTCGATGTTATTGATGGGATCGCAGTGACCTGCATGGATGTCGCCATGCCAATGGTGATCGCCAAGGCCAGTGATTTTGGCCTGACCGGATACGAGAGCGCCGCCGAGCTGGATGAAAACCGCGATTTCTTTACCAAGATGGAGGCCCTCCGCGTCAAGGCTGGTGCATTGATGGGGATGGGCGATGTCACCAAATCCGTCACGCCAAAATTCGGGCTTTTGGCACCGGCCAGTGCAGGAGGTACAATCGCCACGCGCTATTTCATGCCGTGGAATACGCATCCCACGATGGCCGTAACCGGTGCACAGTGTCTTGCCGCTTGTGTGCTGACGCCGGGCACTGTCGCGGAAGGGATGGCAGCCAAGCCCAATGAAGTTCCTGCCCCTATCACGCTAGAACATGCTTCGGGCAGCATAGATGTGGTGGTAGATTACGCGCAGACCGATGCAGGGTTTCAGGTCAAATCCGCAGGGTTGATCCGCACTGCACGCAAGATTGCGGCCGGAAACGTGTTTATCCCTACATCAGTATGGGCTGGCGTCTGACACCACAGGTTACAAGGAATAGACCTATGAAAGTTCACATTCTTGACGATTGGTTCGACACGCTACGCAGTTTGCCGTGCTTTGCGAAACTGGGAGGTCACGAAGTCACCGTTTGGACCGACCAGGAACCTGATCCAGCTAAACTTGCCGCGCGGATGCACGACGCCGAAGCGCTGGTTTTGTTTCGTGAGCGCACAAAAGTTGGTGCAAAGTTGCTTGCGGGTTTGCCAAACCTCAAGCTGATTTCCCAGCGCAGTGTCTACCCCCATGTGGATGTGTCCGCCTGTACGGCGCATGGCGTCCTGCTGAGCTCCAACATGCACGCGGGCGCGCCCTCTTATGCAGCAGCAGAACATACGCTTGCGCTGATCCTCGCCAGTTATCGCCAGATTCCACAGCAGACGGCGTCGATCAAGGCAGGCCATTGGCAATCCGGCGTTGGTCGCACGCTGCGCGGTAGAACGCTTGGGCTTTATGGCTATGGGCGCATCGCGGGTGCGGTCGCGGAATATGCGAAGGCTCTGGGTATCAACGTGCAATGGTGGGGGTCAGAGGCGGGCCGCTCACGCGCTCTCGCTGCGGGTGAAACGGTTGCTGAATCACGCGAGGCGTTTTTTGCGTCGTCAGATATTGTCAGCGTGCATGTACGGCTCAAGCCGGAAACACGCGGTTTAATCACCGCCACTGATCTGGCGCAGATGCAGCCACGCGCGCTTTTTGTGAACACGTCACGCTCCGGCTTGGTGGAGACCGGCGCGTTGGAGGCCGAAGTGGCCAAAGGCCAACTGCACGCCGCCGTGGATGTATTCGATCACGAGCCGCTGACCGATACGTCGAACATCCTTCTGACCCACCCCAATGTGCTGGCCACCCCTCATATCGGTTTTGTTACCGAGGATGAGTTTGATCTGCAGTTCTCTGATATCTTTGACCAAATCAACGCTTACGCGACTGGCGCGCCAATTCATATGATCAACCCAGAGGTCTATCCTTAGGCGTTTTGCGCGGCCTCAACGAACCCGTCGTCGATCGCACGGCCCACAAAGTCATTGAGCGCCGCGATGCGCGGGTCTGTGTTGTCAGGCAGCACCATCGCTTGGCGCACAGAGGTCAGCACACCGGATAAGATGCGGATGTCGGGCGACCCTGCAAAAGCCCCCTCCAGTGAGGCACGGACACCGGCCACGGCATCACATCGGCCTGCGCGGAATTCCTCAAAGCTTTCGGGCGGCGTACCCGAGCGTTCCAGCGCGGCATGTTGGAGGCCTTTGGTCAGGTGCATATCATAGGCTGAGCCTGTCGATGTTAATACCTTTACGCCCGCAGCATCCACATCCTCTACATCTTTGAATGGCGTATTGCTGCGCACAGCATAGGTCGCCTCAATCACAATATAGGGCTGGGTAAAGGCGATTTTTTCGGCCCGCATCGGATCAATCGCAAGAAAGCCTACGTCCCATTTATCGAGGTGTGCATCATCAAAGACTTTGCCTGCACCGCTGTAAACAACGGGCTCCATCCGCGCGCCGATCTCCTTGGCCAGTCTTTCGGCCAGCGCAGGGCTTACACCCGTCAAATCGTTGCCATCCTGCTGAACCAACGCGCGATTGCCAGTATTGATTGCCACGCGCAACACGCCGTCCCGTGCCAGTGTTTTCAATTCCGATTGCATCGTTATTTCCTTTTTTCACGGTTAACATCGAACAGTCGTACGAAAAGCGGCGCACCGAGGATGACTACAAATATACGTAGCACGTGATGTGCCACGACAAAGGCCATATCCGCCCCTACGATCAAAGCCAGCACAGTCAGCTCTGCCTGCCCGCCCGGCGCAAAGGCCAGGATCGTTTCCATTGGCGGGGCAAGGCCAGCAAGGTGAATGGTCTCAGCAAAGATGATGGTCAGCACCAGAAGGATCACGCAAAACCCCAGACCTGCCGTCACATCCTTGCGCACTTCGGCCATAGTGACACCTGCGTATTTCGTCCCCACGCTCATACCGATAAAGAACTGCGCGGCCCAGATCGCCTCTGCCGGTGGGCGGTGGTTCAGGATGCCCGCCAGTGCAAACGCCGCCGCCAGCAGGAGCGGCCCCAGAATTGTAGCGCCGAACATGCCCGCCCGTTTTGCGATCTGCCAGCCAGCGAGGCCGCAGAACACCATTAGCCCCAGTTGCGCAGGCTCAATACTGGTTGCGGGGGCACCCGGAGGGTTGCTTAGATCAGCATTCCAGACCCACGTCAGTAAAAACGGGAGGACAACAACAATCACCATAACCCGCGTGGCATGGATGAGCGACAGAGCGCGCACATCGCCGCCAGCTTCCTCTCCAAAGACAAGCATATCCTGCAAACCGCCGGGCATGGAGGAATAGTAACTGGTTGCAAAATCAAAGCCCCATAGCCGCTGAAAATACAGCACGCCGACCACTCCGATACAGGCGGTCATCACCGGGATCATCAGCAACGTCGGCCACATGCCCGCCATGGAACCCAGCAGCGTTGTTGTGAATGTAGCACCCACAGCTACGCCCAAAATGGTGCGCATTGCATCGTTCACCAGTTTGATCCCACGCATCGGCACACCGGCCAATGAGGCGATCAGGCAGGCAAAGATCGGCCCCAGCAACCAAGGCAGGGGTAAGTGTATAAATTTGAACGCTAAAACGCCAATTCCAGCAATAAAAAAGGCGTAAAGACGCGGCATCACGATTGTAAAACCTTAAGCCTGTGGCGCAGGGAGGTCTGCAAATGCGCCTCTGCCGCGTCACCCGCCGCCTGTTGATCCCCTGCGGCGATAGCTGTGATGATCTGTTGGTGCTGACTGCTGACAGTTTTGATCCGGGCTTCGTCATCCAGCGTCGTCGGCCCCAGTAAAATCAACGCATTGTTAAGCGCACGCGCCGAAGCCAGCAGAAAGCGGTTGCGGGTAGCGAGGTATATGCTGCGATGAAAATCCTGATTAAGGGCGGCTGCGCGGGGGGTGTCTTGCCCCGCGCCATCAATTTGTTCGTTGATTTCCTTGAGGAGGTCGACCTCGGCGGGGTTTGCATGTTTGGCTGCCATCTCTGCAGCGGTACGCTCAAGGACGAGCCGCATTTCGTAGAGCTCGACGATTTCTGTGGTGCTCAGCGTGCGAATGACAGCGCCTAAACGGGGGCGATGCTCGACGATCCCGTCGTTCTCAAGTTTGCGCAAGGCTTCTCGCACCGGGGTGCGCGATAGGTCCAGTTTTTTGGCAACGTCTATCTCGCGCAGGCGGTCACCCGGTAGGAATTCCCCCTCTCGGATCGCCGTATGCAAACGGTGGTACGCGAGCTCCCCTTGAGACATGTCTTGCAATTCTGTGCTGTGCATTCTAGTAAAGTCCAAATTGTATCCGCTTGGATACAATATAGGTATGAAGAGGAAACACCAGTGTCAAAATCAGTGATTGTCGTCGGAACAGGTAACGCCGCTCTTTGTGCCGCGATCGCAGCGTTGGAAAACGGGGCGCAGGTGACTCTGCTGGAAAAGGCGGATCAGGCTTTGGCTGGCGGCAATACAAAATACACCGCGGGTGCCATGCGATTTGCCTATAACGGGGCAGCGGACCTCTTGCCTCTGCTGCGCAACCCCGAGGATCCTCGCGTGCAGAATGCCGATTTCGGCGGCTATGACACAGAAAAATTCGGCAATGACCTGTTGGGCTTCAATGACGGCCGTCCGCTGTCCGAGGAGCAAGAAGCACTCGTCAATTTATCGGGCGAAACGATGCGCTGGCTTGCTTCGCATGACGTGAAGTTCGAGCCGATCTATAGCCGTCAGAGTTTTGAAAAAGATGGACGTCATGTGTTTTGGGGTGGCCTGACATTGGCAGCAGAGAACGAAGGGGTTGGACTTTTCGACATGGAGTTGGCCGCCGTTGAACGGATGGGCGGCGTCGTCCGCTACAATAGTGCTGTCACAGGTCTGGTGATTGAAGGTGACCGCGTCATCGGGGTGCACGTGGGTGATGAGGTCCTGCACGCTGACGCTGTGATCCTTGCCTCCGGTGGGTTTGAAGCGAATGAGGAGATGCGGGTCAAACATATGGGCCCGAACTGGAAAGCCGCAAAAGTGCGTGGCACGCCGCACAACACCGGCGACGGGCTGACAATGGCAAACGAAGTAGGCGCGGCTGAATATGGTCTCTATGCTGGATGCCATGCAACTCCGATGGACTTGCATATGGCCGACTTCGGAAATCTTGACCTGCCTGCTGGCGAACGCAAGAACTACCGCAAAATCTCTTATTTCTTGGGCGTTATGCTGAATGCCGACGGTGCGCGCTTTGTCGATGAAGGTGCTAATTTCCGCAACTATACCTATGCGCAATATGGTGCTGCTATTCTCGAACAACCAGGTCAGTTTGCTTGGCAGGTATTCGATAGCAAAGTCTTCGATCTGCTCTACGCCGAATATAGGTTTCATGACGCCCATTTTGTTGAAGCTGACACCTTGGAGGCGCTCGTGCCCCTGATGATTGGCGTCAACCCACATGCTGCCACCGCTACGCTTGACGCTTACAACGATGCGGTGGATGCGCAAACTACGTTTGATCCAACCGTTCTGGATGGCAAAGCAACCGATGGTTTGACACCGCCCAAATCAAACTGGGCCCAGAAAATCGACAAAGGCCCCTTCCGCGCGTTTCCCGTCACTGGCGGAATAACATTCACATATGGCGGGCTGAAAGTAGACGCCAGGGGCAGTGTCGTTAAGGAAGACGGCTCTCCAATTTCAGGGCTGTTTGCGTGTGGCGAGATCGTCGGCGGCGTCTTTTTTGCGGGCTATCCGGGTGGGTCGGGCCTCACGTCAGGCGCTGTGTTTGGCCGCCGTGCGGGCTATGGGGCATCTCAGGCATAACACAATCAATGACATCTGTGCCGTTGGCTGTTGAGTGCGGCAAAGACCGCTTCGGGAAAGCTGCCTTGCAGCGCTGAACGAATAGCTAAGGTCCGCTTGGGTCGGGACTACTTAGGCTCAAACTCCCACTTCTCGAAAGCGGACTTTAGCTGCGGTACAGAAAATCGGTGAAGTGGGCTCGAAGCCGCCGTTCGCTGCGACCGCGAAAAACACATGAGGGAATTTATACAGCACACTCACCGCAAAGCGGAAAAGCCGACTTGTGCGGGTGCGGCTTTCGCTCATGCAGAAAGTGCTCGCATCTGCGGCAGGTCTTGCACTGCGGTGCAGCTCATGTCGCCAAAGCAGTCATTGAACCTCGCAACCGAGCACTGAAGTGGGCCCAACTGTTCACTCAACAATCCTTGTGCCTGAGGTGCCTATTTGGGCAACTCGCTGAGGGTTCCGAGAAATTCAATCAAGTCTGATATTTCGATTTCAGTCAGGCTCAACGGTAAGAGAATGGCTTCACCTTCGGCATGCATCCTCTCCAGATCAATTTCGTTGTAGTGGTACACTACAGCAGCCAAATCCGGCAGGCTTCCATCATGCATGTAGGGTGCAGTTTCGGCGACACCGCGCAGGCTTGGTGTTCTGAACGTGCCAAAGTCTGCATGCGTTTGGCGGATGCTTTGAACTGCCCAAGCACCGCTTTTGGACCTATCATCGCTCCATTCTCCGGCCAACGTGTACGGGCTGGATAGCAGGAAGTTTAGCCCTTCGAACCTACCTTGATCGACCGTCGTTTCATCTACAAAATACGGAACACCCGCGTCATGGAATTCGTTATTGGAAAACCTTGGCCC
>JBALTK010000180.1:0-7763 GCA_036964385.1 Sulfitobacter sp.
GTTTAATCGCGAAAGTGTCTGGACGCATTCCACGCCTTGTAGTTTTTTGTCGACATACATCGCGCAAAGCTTGGGTTGATCAAAACCCGTCTGAAATTTGTTGGCCACGATCATCACTTGGTATTCGTCGCTATTGAAAGCGATGCGCATATCGCGACCTTTGAGACTCGGGTTCATTCCAACTTCGGTGAACTTTTCCCCTTCAATGCCTTTCGAGTCCGGGTCGTTGCTGTCGAAGGCGACCTCGCCGGAGAACGCGACCATTGCCTGAAGCTTGTCGTATCCCTTCTCCATGACGTATTTGTCAAAGTTCAACTTATACCGAACGGCCTCTTTTCGAGAACTTGTGACAATCATCGCTTTTGCTTGGCCACCCAACAGACCAGCGATGTTATCCATGAAATGCTCAACAATAACCTGCACTTTTTGCGCAATGTTATAGTCGTGCAGCCTAACCCATTGGTTCAGCTTTACTTTGGCCTTTTTGCTGTCGACCTCAGCGTCGACGTCCTCCATTTTGAGTGCCAAATTGTAGGCGGTTTTGTAATTCGTATAGTTCCTCAGAACATCGAGAATGAACCCTTCCTCGATGGCTTGCCGCATTGAATATACGTGGAATGGCTCGGGCATATTCGCTTTGGAGGGTGGCTCATTTGGGTTTGGTAACCGACCAAACAGCTCCAGCGTTTTAGTCTTGGGGGTCGCCGTGAAAGCAAAATAGCTCAGGTTCTTGGACGATCTACGCGATTCAAGCGCAGCTTCGAGAATGTCATCGGCAGAAAGCTCTTCGTCATCGTCCCGCACATCCAGCATCAGCACTTCTTTGAGTTGGCGCGCCGTTGAGCCAGATTGGGAGGAATGCGCCTCATCCGCAATAATCGCGTAATTACGCTCTTTCAGGCTCGTGCTATTCTCGATGGCTTTCAAAACATGTGGGAACGTTTGGATTGTCACAATGATGATTGGCTGAGACGCTTCCAATGCCTTCGCCAGCTTTTCTGACTTCGACCCTTCGCCTTCATCTCGGTTGATGCGACCGACAACGCCATCGACGTGCTCGAACTGGTAGATCGTTTCTTGCAGCTGATCATCCAGCACCGTGCGGTCGGTCACAATAATCACAGAGTCGAACTGTTTGGCACCATCGTTGTCATAGAGGGACGATAACTGATGCGCGGCCCAAGCAATGGAATTGGACTTTCCTGAACCGGCGCTATGCTGGATCAGATATTTATGACCTGGCCCTTCCGTGCGGGCCGCAGCCAGCAAACTCTCGACGACATCCCACTGGTGGTAACGCGGAAATATCATGGTTTCTTTGGTGGTTTTACGGCCTTCAAAGTCCTCATCGTCTTCAACCTGTAAGTGGATAAAGCGGGCGAGGATATTCAAGATCGCGTCTGGTTGCAGGACCTCTTGCCATAGATAGCTGGTCGCATAGCTATTCTCATCTTGGGGCACGTCATTGCCTGCGCCGCCGTCGGAGGTGCCTTTGTTGAACGGCAGGAAGTATGTCTTTGGGCCATTCAAGCGCGTGGTCATATAGACCTCGTATTGGCTGACCGCGAAATGCACCAAGGCACCGCGTTTGAAGGTAAGCAGTGGCTCGGGTTTCTTTGTCGCGGGATCCACAGGCAGACGGGTTTTCTTATACTGCGTGATAGCGTTCTGCACCGACTGCTTGAACTCTGACTTCAGCTCCAGCGTGACAATCGGCAAGCCATTCACAAACAACACCAGATCAATGCGCCATTTCTTGGCTTGCACGCCTGTCTCGGCCAGATGCGCGTCAGTGGCATAGGGGCTGTAAACCAGCTCTGGCACGAGGCGCAGGCGGTTCTGTTTGTATCGGGCAAGCGTGTCCAGGTTCAGGTCATGTTCGGGCTTGAACTGGCACAGCTTGAACTTGGCGTTGCGGTCTTTGACCCCGTGGCGCAGCACACCCAGCGTGCCAAAGGTGCGCAGCTGCGTACCCGTGGCGTTGGGGTCGGCTTTGTTTAGCTGCGACGCCACCCGTTCCAGCAGCTTGCCCTCGGTATCAGTGGGATAGTTCTTGGCGTGCTTTTGCCACTCAGTATCTTGGGTGTCTTTGACAAAGCCGATCAGGTCCTCGGTATAAATCGCCAACGCGCGGTCATAGCCGTCAGGCGTGCCAAGCTGCCATCCCGCCGCCACCATCTGTGCAATCATTTCGTCTTGAAAAATAATCTCGCGGGCCGTGCTTTGGGAAATACTCATGCCTTATGCGTCCTGTGAAGTGTCTTGTGTTGGAATAACTGATGGTGCCTGCCAGTCGCGCACATCAATCTTCCCGGTGACGGCGGCAGAGATCAGTGCAGTCCGGCGTTCTTTAAGTAGAGTGATTGCAGACTGGGCCTTTAGGTTCATTTCGTCAAAGGCCTTCGTTTGATCATCGATGAACTCTGCAATCTCTAACTGCTCGGAAATCGGCGGCACTGGCAGCGCTACATATTGAACTTCACCGCAGTTAAGGTGAGGGTGCATCCCGCCAGTACGAATTGAATACAAAACAGCCTGCCCGTACTGAGAGCGAAGGGCGAAGGCCAAGTAGCGTCCACTTATTACGCCCTGCATTGGAGTCAGAATAATAAGTGCGTGACAGTTATAGCCTTCTTCGTTGGATGTGACACACGCTACGTCACCGGTTCCAGCACCCGTTTGCACAATCAGAACATCTTCCGGTTTCAAAATCGACTTTGCATGTTTGTTGCTCCAACCGTCCCTAACGAAATAGGCATCGTCAAAATTCACTTTTCCTCGTTTAATGTGAGTGGCTTGAATGTATGGTATGCCCTCATCGACCAGTATGTCTCGCGTCGGCCCAACATACCCGTTCGTAATTTTCGTAGTCAGCTTTGAAACATTTCGTGTTTCCCAGTGCGCAGGCACATCGCCGAGCCAGTCGATGCCGGGGTGGCGCAGGGGGGCTTTGGGGTTCAGGCCTTTTGTGACCGCATGACTAATCACCGCCTGCCGCTTTTCCTCCAACAACGCGATCAGCCGCTCTTGCTTGGCAATCAACGCATCAATCTTAGCCGTCTCATGATCCAAAAACGCCGCGATTTGGATTTGTTCGAAGAGAGGCGGAAACGTCCATATCTCGCATAGATATGCGTTGCTGTCTAAGTTCTGGATTCCTGTGTTTTGCTTGACTGAACGCAAGTTCAGATTGATCGAATAAGCACTGTGGAATGCATATGTTAGAAAGCTGCTATCAAAGTGTTTTCGAGGGGACATCTTTGCCACAAAATTTGATGTTACTGCTTCAAACCTTTTTTGGAACTGCACGACCTGACCAACCAAAGTTTTTTCGCCGCCACCGGACTTCTCTATGAGTAAATCCCCATAGTTCAGCTTGCGGTTCGCTTTTTCGGATGGTCGGATGCTTCGAACTGAATATCCCTCGTCAACAAGCGATAATTTGGGTCGATCAAAATCTGCGACGCGAACAACAATAGTATCATTTGTCCCGCCGTTTGGATTATCGCCCCAAAATCCGTTCACGCATCCATCAACAGTGCGCTTGAAATGAAATGTCTCCCACCCTTCAGGAATATTCCCCAACCACTCAACCCCAGACGGCTTATACGCGGGATAGGCGCGGTAGCGGCCCGCCATCACGAGTGCACCACTTGCAACAGCGCCATGATTTCAGCGCTGACCGCATCCAAATCGGCGTCGATCTCGGTCAGGTCACGCGGCGGCACATAGGTGTAGAAGTGGCGGTTGAACGGGATCTCATAGCCCACGATCCCGACCTCGCCATCAATCGCGTCGCGCTTGGCCCCGTCGATCCATGCGTCAGGCACATGGGGCAGCACCTCTGCCTCAAAATACGCGATGTTGGTCACATCCGTGGGGCGGGACGGGTCCAGCGGCACGTTCTCATTGTCGCGCAGATCGGTGTCGGGCTTGTATTCAACGACCTTGCCGCCAACCTCAAACAGCCCGTAATGCGGATCGGGTTTGACCGCTTTGTGCACCTTCTTGATGACCTTCACAGCCTTCGGGTTTTTCCAGCTGACCGCCGCCGTGATCTGTTTCTTGGCCGTTGCGTCCAAAGATACTTTGGTGGCCTTTAGCACCGCCTCGAACTTGTTCATGTCGTCGTGTTGATCGGTCCCGATCTTGGCCTGCAACGCGCGGGCCTTTTGCAAGATCGCCAGTTGGTCGCGCCATGTCGCGGGGTTTAGCGCGTCCTTGATCTGCTTTTCTTTCAGCTCGGGAAACTCTGCCTTGATATGCGCACGGATCTCGACCTCATAGGCATCCAGCACGCCGTAATCCGCCCCGTCCTCATCCCAATCCGTCCCGTAGGTGTCATAGGCCCACTGCATAATCGCATGCAGCGGCTTGGGCGCAAAACGCAGGGGCGCGATCAAGTCATCGCGGAACTGATAGCTTTCGCGCAAAGGCCGCTCAATCGTCAGGCGGCGGTAGCCGAACTCATGGGTGTCAAAGATCTTCGCCGCAAAAGTTTTAGGCGCAGCGGTCTTGGGCGTCGCCGACTGACGTCCCCGATTGCTTTTTGCGTCCTCGGGTTTGTCGATTTCCTCCACTGCGACAGGCTCGAACGCCCCAAAGCAACGGGTGATCGTGCGGACGTCGTCATCGCCCATCCGCTTGCGTTTGGACCCCAGTGATTTCTGCATTTTTCCGTAAAGGTCCGTGCCATTGATCAGCTGTACGCGCCCCTTGCGATCAGGATCTTTCTTGTTGCTCAAAATCCAAACGTAAGTCGCTATGCCAGTATTGTAGAACATGTCAGTCGGCAGAGCGACGATTGCCTCCAGAAGATCCGTTTCCAGGATGTGACGACGGATTTCGCTCTCGCCCGATCCCGCGCCGCCAGTAAACAAAGGCGAGCCATTGAGGATAATCCCGATACGACCGCCGCCCTTATCCGTGTCCGGTAATTTAGAGATCAGGTGCATGAGGAAAAGTAAGGAGCCGTCCGACACACGCGGCAGGCCCGCGCCGAAACGCCCGTCATGCCCTTTGATGCTATTTTCGTCTTTGATGTCTTTTTCGATCTTTTTCCAGTCCACGCCAAAAGGCGGGTTGGACAGCATGTAGTCAAATCGCTGACCGGAGAGTTGGTCGTTGGAGAGGGTATTGCCAAGTTTGATATTCCCGACTTCTTGCCCCTTGATGAGCATATCCGCCTTGCAGATCGCATAACTTTCGGGATTCAGTTCCTGGCCGAAGGCGCGCATGACTGCGTCAGGGTTGATTGACAGCAGATACTCCATGCCTGCCGACAGGAAACCGCCAGTGCCCGCCGTAGGGTCATAAATCGTGCGTACAATGCCATCTTTGGTCAGGGCGTCGTCGTCTTCCATGAACACCAGTGAGGTTGTTAGATCGACGATATCGCGGGGCGTAAAATGTTCACCAGCGGTTTCGTTTGATCCTTCAGCAAAGCGACGGATCAATTCCTCAAACACCAGGCCCATATCGTGGTTCGACACCTTCTTCGGGCTCAGATCCACACCTTTGACCTGCTGCACGGCTTTGTAGAGTAAGTTGGCATCACTGAGTTGAGCAATGAATTCCGAAAACTTGAAATGTTCAAAGATCTCTCGGGCATCTTTGGAAAAGCTTAGAATATAGCTTTCAAGGTTATCCTTGATGCCACCGGCACCGAGGGTAGAGAGGTCCATTTTCGATGTATTGTAGAATGCATTCTTGGATGCGCGTAACAGAAGTTGCTCTTGAGCTACTTCTGGCATCCCCATTTGGGAAACTCTTTCAGCTTCTGCCAAAACCGCGGGTTTTGTCGCTTCCAAGACGCACTCGAGACGTCGCAGCAAAGTAAATGGTAGTATGATACGTCCGTATTGGCTTTGCTTAAAGTCGCCGCGCAGAAGATCGGCCAAAGACCAAATGTAAGACGCGAGGTTATTGGTTGATTGTGTCACGGGCAACTTTCTCAAATAACATGTGGATTATGCAGGAAACAAAAACACTCGTATTCTGAAGCTATCCCCACCAGCCTATGTATGCCACCGAGAACCGATCGGCCGATCAAAATTAGGCGCGAATTAGTACCGACGTGACCAGACATTGCACCCGCATTCCAGCCGCTCGGTTCTCACGTCAGCGAAGCGCCGACCGTCCCCATCGAGGATGGGCTGGATGGAACTGGTCAAAGCCTGTGTTGCAACAAAGCCAGCGAGCCCTGAAGAGGCGAGGATCGTGAAGGATATGATCAAGGGTCTCGAACTCTACAGGTAGGCGCAGGAAGCGGGCGTTCATGCTGGCCACAATGGTGACCATCGGACAAACAAAGCTACCATGTGCTGCGCTACCGCAATTTGGCAGCCTTAAGATCGACTTCAATCAGTCCGCCCTGGAGTGAAGATCCCAATATTTGGACATCCAGCTCGAATATCCAAAAATTCTACAAAACACTATTGTAGAAATCCGTAGCTCCTGAGCAAAAAGACAAGGGATGCGCGGTCTGGGTCAAAAACCTGTCTTGAAACGAGCGCGCCGTCAGGATGAGCCTGAATGTGGTGCGCCCTTGTGGTGTCGAAGTAATTGAGAGCGATCTCCGCGGGCCATGGAAAGTTCTGGTCAAAAGGCACTTCCGCAAATGGATTGAAGTAGACCTGAAGCCCGTCCAGATGAGTTTCACGATGGAGCGAGGAGTTCTGAATATGAACATCGGCCCCCCCGATCTGATCCGGCCACTCCTCGCGCTGTCTGAGTAGGTAGTCCAAGGCAGAGAACCGAAACCGTTGCACACCAATTTCCCAATTCGTCGATTCAGGTGGAATTATGTTTTTGTCGATTGAACGAAAACGGGTCGATCGAACAAGGCGATCAATCTGACTTTCAATGACAGCCTTTCCAAAAGTTCCGACCGTAGAAAAGAAGACGGCGCTTATCTCTTTATACGAGTCGTTCGTGAATATTCCCATTTCAACTCGCGCCCCAGAAGGCTTGAAGATCGACGTTATCTTGTCTTGCCTTCCTCGTTCAGGCCCTTCCAGCACAGGCGGCTTCAAGCCAAAAAGGACCATGTTGATGAGCTCATTGTTCTGACTTAGTGAGAGCTCGCCATCGAAGGGCGCAATTGCAATCACAAACGGGCGATTACGCACATGGTTCATTGAGTGGTAAGGATGTTTCTTTCCATTGCTTCCTCGATAAAGCTGCAGCTTGTCTCTAATTTTTCCAGCGAGCTTTAGCGCCCCATGGTTTCTAAATGCCTTATGACTGAATGGCTTCTTCTGTTTTTCGCCATGAGGATTGTCAGACACTACAGCTTCCACGTTGAATTCGTAGTTTCCAGGCCCACGGACGAAAAAATCTGGCGAAGCCTTGGAGAAGTCGACACTACACCCCAGTTCGAGCAACGCTCTGTTCAGATAGAGTTCCCACATCGACGAATTGAAGGTAGATTGAAACTCTTTGAGGAATTTCATGCTCTCTCCCCTGCGGTCCAGTAGGCCAACCCCCCAATTTTGTATGGTAGGTTTGACCTTTGCGTAGGCAGGATCGGAAGAGATGATGCGAAAGCTACTATGGAGCTTCTCTTCCGGCAGCTGTGGGGTAAATAGATCCAAAATTATTTAACCTTTATACGCCATGCTTCACTGATTATCTTTCTGCATCTGTAGAGGCAGAATGCGGCTTCTCAAAGTCGTTTATAGGCAGATAACTGAGGCACAGCGCAATGTCGGCCTGGATCGACCGGCTGCTGCCCTTGCCTCTGTTGGACGCGACCCCCATGG
>JBALTK010000181.1:0-7749 GCA_036964385.1 Sulfitobacter sp.
TTGGCGCGCCCATGTCACTGCCGTTGGGCCATGCTCTGTGTGCGACATATGTGGACGAGGTTGTGTTGCTCGATGATGATATGATCTGCGCAGGTATGGTCGCGTTCCAGCAAGAGGCCAAGTTGGCCGTGGAGCCCGCGGCGGGAGCCGCAATTGCCGCTGTGATGGGACCACTGCGTGAACGGCTTCAGGGCAAGCGCGTAGGTGTTATCGTATGCGGTGCCAATATCGACGCGACGACTTACACAGCGCTTGTGGCGCGCGGGATCCCTGCCTTCGAAGTGCTAACTAAATCCTAACGAACCTTTGCATGATGCGGGGTAGCAACCCGTTGAAGCGAAGAGGTGCATCGGTCACCGCAAGGCAAATGCAATCCTCCTGAATGTCCGCCACAGGAATGTGCTGAACATCTTTGTCCGCCACCTCAATATCGCCCCGCGCAAAATATGCATCGTCGTCTAAAAACGCACCTTTGAGCACAAGTGTCAGCTCTTTGCCGTGGTGGCCGTGGTCAGGCATGGCAGCTCCCGCAGGAATGCGAAGCAGGCGTGCAGTCGCCCCCTTGGACGTGGGCAGGATCGCTTGCTTGACCCCCATGCCGACGGGGCGCCATTTTACAGCGTCGAGGTCACCGCCAACATAGCTGGCCAATGGGGCAGGAAGATCACCCACAGGAGCCGCATCGGGTATAGCATCGAGACTATCGTCAAGCTGCGCAAGGGTTTGCGCAAGGCTGCCCGAAGACATTGCAGAACTGCTCTGGTCGAGCATAGCCCCGCCGACTGCTTCGTGGGCCTGCGCATCCGCGCGGCACGTATCACAAAGAGACAGGTGCGTGGCCACGATCAGGTTGAACGCCTCGGGTAGAGTGCCAGCAGCATAGCCCAAGAGTGTGGCCTGATCGAGGTGATGTTTGATTTGTGTTTGTATCATGTCTGCTACTTCATGGCGTGGCGCAGGCGGTCCAGCGCGAGGCGAATGCGGGATTTGATCGTACCAAGAGGCAGACCGGTGATTTTTGAAATTTCAGCTTGGGTGAGCTCACCAAAATAGGCTTGCTCAATAAGTTTGCGTTGGTTCTCGGGGAGGGCGGCGATGGCTTCGACCAAGCGTGCGCTTTCTTGCTGCATCTCGATGACGGCAGATTGTTCAGGTTCGGGTTCCGGCCCCCACGTGAGTTCTTCTGGTTCGGGGCGGCGGTTGCGGCGCAGCATGTCGATGCGGCGGTTCCGGGCAATGGTGAATATCCACGTAGAGACGGAGGCGCGGGTTGGATCGAACTGGTCCGCTTTGCGCCATAGGGTTGTCATAACGTCCTGAGCGCATTCTTCGGCGGTAGTGGCATCCGCGCCGGATTTAATCAGGAACCCTTTGATGCGTGGCGCAAAATGCTCGAACAAACTCGCAAAGGCAGCGCGGTCACGGCTGTTGCGGACGCGCAGCATCTCGTCAATCCAAAGAGAGGTTTTGTTTGTCTTGTCGTTCACGCGCAGGTGCCTTGAAAGATGATCTGGCCCCGCCAAAGCTGGTTGCGCCTGCGGACGGGTGCCGTCGGGCGTTCTGCGCGATGAGGTCTGTGCATTTGCTAACATGTCTGTATTACGCGGCAAAGTGGTTCTTGGATCAAAAAAGAAATTCCAACCCATTTACATCCAATGCGCTATCTAACCCGTATAACCAGTGATTAGATGTAAGACAGGACAGCGCCATCACATGCCCTTAGAAGCGATAGTTAACACGCCCAGCCCCTTCCGCCGCATAGCAGTGATCGGGGCGGGAATTACTGGTATGGGAGCAGCGCACAAGCTGGCGCCAGACAATCATGTAACCCTGTTCGAGAGCGGCGCACGCCTTGGTGGTCACGCGCGCACGGTGATGGCGGGAAAGAATGGCGACCAGCCTGTCGATACCGGATTTATCGTGTTTAACTATGCCAACTACCCGCACCTTGCGGAGTTGTTTGCCGAACTGAACGTGCCTGTGAAAAAGTCCAACATGAGCTTTGGCGCGTCCTTTGGGGCGGGCCGACTGGAATATGCGTTAACCAGCCTCAGTGCAGTTTTCGCGCAGCGTCGAAATTTGGTGAACCCTGCGTTTCTCGGTATGCTTAGGGATGTGGTGAAGTTCAACAAACACGCGTTGACGCTGGCGCAGGACAAAACGCTGAGCTTGCGCGATTTTCTGGAGAAACTCGGAACGGGCGACTATTTCCGCGATCACTATTTGCTGCCCTTTTCGGGCGCGATCTGGTCCACGCCTGCTGACAAGATTATGGATTTTCCCGCTCATGCATTGATCCAGTTTTTTCAGAACCATGCCCTGCTTGGATATTCCGGTCAGCATCAATGGTACACTGTCGAGGGCGGATCAATCTCCTATGTGAGCCGGATCGAGGCGTCGATGAAGCGGCGCGGCGTCGACATCCGCCTGAACAGCGCGATCGACGGTGTGCGGCGCGATGCACAGGGTGTCGAAGTTAAAACCCGCGGTGGTGAGTGGGAGCGGTTTGACGAGGTGGTTATGGCTACGCATTCGGACGATACGCTCTCCATGCTCTCGGACCCAAGCGCAGAGGAGCAAGCCGCACTTGGCGCGATTAAATATCAGCCCAACGATATTATTTTGCACGCTGACACCGATGTTATGCCAAAGCGTAAGTTGGCGTGGGCTTCTTGGGTTTATACTGAGGATTCCAAGCTGAAATCGGATCGGATTGACCTGACATATTGGATGAACTCGCTGCAATCCATTCCCGAGGATGACCCGCATTTTGTGACGCTGAACACCAAGCGCACCATTCGCGAGGAGTTGATCTATGACCGCGTTACATTGCGCCATCCTGTTTATGATCTGGCAGCATGGGATGCGCAGGGAAAAGTACACGCGATGAACGGCCAGCGGAACACATGGTTCTGCGGTGCGTGGCTGCGCAACGGGTTTCATGAGGATGGGCTGGCGACGGCGATGGAAGTAGTGGATGCTTTACAAAGAACGCGCACAAGGGCGCTTGCGGCAGAGTGACGGCGCGCGTTGATCATATCATCGGCCAGACCTATCATGGCCGGAAGGGAAAGGTTGAGAACGCTTTTCGCTACTCGGTCGATTACGTCATTCTGGATGCAGAGGCTGAGGTGACCACCCCAAGCCTTTTTGCGCGCAACGGACGCGGAGTAACCTCGTTGCATGACGCAGACCATGGTGGGCTGCCCAAACAGGGCCGCGGTGCTGCGTGGGTGCGTGACGTTCTGGTGCAATACCAGATACAGGGCGTCGAAAAGGTTGAATTACTCACGCAACCGAGGGTCTTCGGGCATGTGTTCAATCCGGTGAGTTTTTGGCTATGCCGCCGCGACGACGGTGCGCTGATTGCTGTGATTTCCGAAGTGACCAATACCTACGGTGACCGCCACAGCTATCTGTGCCATCACCCTGATCTGGCAGAGATTACGCGCAGTGATCAAATGCATGCGACCAAACTTATGCATGTCTCGCCGTTTCAGCCCGTCGAGGGCGATTACACCTTCCGGTTTGATATTACGGACAGCCGCATCGGAGTTTGGATTGACTATGGTCGGGCGACAGGGGGTCTTATCGCGACCCTGACGGGCAAGCGTGAACCATTGAGCAATGCCGGAATTTTGCGCAGTCTTCTGCGCCGTCCGTTTGGTGCGCGCCGTGTATTGGCCCTGATCCATTGGCAGGCGGTCAAGCTTTGGATGAAGGGGGCGCTGTTTCGGGGGCGCCCGACGCCACCCAGTGATGAAGTTTCCAAGTGATTGCTGGGCAGACCACCAAGCGCCTGCCTGCCTATGCACTTTTTGCAGCGTTGTTGGCCTGTGCAGGGCTGCCGATTTATATCCATGCACCCAAATTTTATGTAGATGAATATGGTGTTTCACTGACCGCGCTGGGCGCCGTGTTATTCGGCCTGCGCCTTCTGGATGTGGTGCAAGATCCGCTTCTTGGGCGGTTGTCGGAAAAGCTACGGGATCAGCGTGGTATCGCGGTTGGGATCGGCTGCGCCGTGATTGCGCTAGCCATGGTAGGACTGTTTGCTGTGCCGCCGCTGACATCGCCGGTGTTGTGGTTCGGTATCATGCTCACCTTGGTGTTTTCTGCATACAGTTTTCTGACGATCTGTTTTTACGCTCAGGGAGTCGCAAAGGCGGACAAGATGACAGGGCAGGGCCATTTGCGGCTTGCGCGCTGGCGCGAGACGGGCGCGCTGCTTGGGGTGTGTGTGGCCTCGGTGACGCCTGTTGCGTTGGGCATGGTCATGGACGTGCCCTTTGCCGGTTTTGCGGTGGGTTTTGCGGTTCTGGCTGTCGCAGCTGCGCTTGCCATGCGGGATGAGTGGGTCTCGGTGGACGTGCCTGAAAGCACAGGCTTTGGCACCGTATTGCGCGACGCACTCGCACGTCGTCTGCTTTTCATCGCCCTGCTTAACGCCGCCCCTGTCGCGGTAAGCTCGACCCTTTTCTTGTTCTATGTCGAGAGCGCCCTTGGTGCGCCGGGGGCTGAGGGTCCGCTTTTGTTGCTGTTCTTTCTTTCCGCTGCGGGTGCCGCCCCTGTTTGGGGAGCGTTGGCGGAACACTACGGCGCGCAACGTGTGTTGCTGAGTGCAATGATATTAGCGATTTTTGCCTTTGGCGGTGCACTTTTTCTTGGCGCTGGAGATGTTTGGCTGTTTGCGGTGGTCTGTGTCGCATCGGGGGCGGCTATGGGCGCAGATTTGACATTGCTGCCTGCCCTATTCGCCACGCGCATGTCACAGATCGCTCCCTCGGCCGCAGAAGGTTTCGGTTTGTGGTCATTTGTGTCTAAATTCACCTTGGCCTTGGCCGCAGCCACTCTACTTCCAGCACTAGAGATGGTTGGGTATGTAAGCGGGGGAGCAACGCCTCCCCCTGAAGAGGCAGTCGATTTGCTACGTTTGCTTTACGCAGGCGTGCCATGTGTACTTAAACTCGCGGCGATCTTTTTGCTGTGGCGAACAAAGCTGGAAGGGACTGCGACATGAGCGATGCGGCATTTTACTTTTTACTCGGTGTGGCCGTGGTGCTTTTTGTACTGGGCATGCGCCGTAGGTTCGCGGATTTCATGGGGCAGTCGGCAGATGACTATGCGGATGAATACCCACAGTTCGACATGCGTGAGCATCTCAACGGCGAGATGTCGTGTGACGGTGTGATTTTTGGTCCCCTCGGTCGCGTGACGAGCACATTCAATGCCGATTTTCACATTACTTGGGATGGCAACTCCTGCGTGATGAAGGAGGAGTTTCACTATCATGACGGATCAATCCAAAACCGCGAGTGGCGGATTGAATTGGACGGTGGAGGGAATTTCGAGGCTTGGGCCGATGATGTTCCGGGTAAGGGGCGAGGTGAAGTGGCGGGACAAGCTGTGCTCTTCAACTATCTGATCAAGCTGCCTGCAGATGCGGGGGGGTACACGCTCAAGGCCTTTGACTGCATGTATCTCACGAAAAACGGAACAGTCGTGAACCGAAGCCAGTTTCGGATGTTTGGTTTCAAGGTTGCCGAGTTGGTGGCGACAATACGCAAAAAGGAAACGGTATGACGCAGTGGCAAGGAAAACGGTATTGGTTGGTGGGTGCGAGCGACGGTTTGGGTGCGGCTCTCGCGCTGCGCCTAAGTCGAGCGGGTGCCGATGTTGTGTTGTCCGCGCGCTCCGAGGGCAAACTCCATGATCTTGCGAACAGCCTGCCTGGAAAGGCGGACGTCGTGACGCTGGATGTGTCTGACAATGACAGCGTTATCCAAGCTGCCAAGGCTGTGGGTAAGGTCGACGGTGTTGTGTACCTTGCGGGTGCCTATTGGCCCTTCGGCGCAAAGGAGTGGGATTCCGAGCAAGGAATCACGATGGCAGATGTCAATTTCACCGGCCTTATGCGGGTGATGGGACAGGTTGTGCCTGACATGGTCGCGCGTGATGCGGGTCACATCGTCATCACATCCAGCCTGACAGGCTTCCGTGGGCTTCCAGGCTCTATCGGGTATACCGCGTCGAAGGCCGCGACGATGTCATTGGCCGAATGTATGTATGCCGATTTGCGCAAGACTGGCGTGCAGGTACAGGTGGTTAACCCCGGCTTTATCAAGACGCAGTTGACGGAGAAGAACAATTTCAAGATGCCGTTCCTGATGGCGCCAGAGGACGCATCGCGAGAAATGTTCGAGCACATGAACACGGACAAGTTCAAGAAGAGCTTTCCCTTCGCGTTTTCGCTGGTGTTTCGTGGGAGTCAGCTATTGCCCGATTGGCTTTACTACCGCATTTTTGGCGCGTAAGTCTGCGCCCTGTTTAAAAGCAATGTGCCGCCCCGAGGGGCGGCATTTTACGTTTTAGGGACTTCTCGGTGAAGCGTCCGTGGATTGCAGTGCGGGTCAGAGCATGCCTTTAGCGCGGATGGCCTGAACGCTGTTGCGGTTCTCCATCCGCGACAGGAAGGCCGTGATCTTGGGGAAGTCGGACAGGACGACGCCATCACCTTCCAGCCAGTTGCACACGACAAACAGATATGTGTCAGCGATCGTGAACTCTGCCCCGCAAACATAGTCCCCGCGCAGGCATTCCGCTTCGACATATTGGGCGCAAGCGGTCATTGTTTCAGGCACTTTCGCTGTCATATCTGCTTGGCTCTCTGGCTTGTCCGACCAACGACTGCCGCGCATTTTGTGGGCATGTGCCACATGCATTGTGGAGGCGAGATAATACATCACGCTGCGCATGTGAGCGGCGTCTTCAGGCGAGTCCGGCGTGAGGCCCGCGTCCGGTGCGATAGCCGCGATATAATCCAGCAAAGCCCCCGTTTCTGTTAGCACTTTGCCATCGTCCAGCACCAAAGCAGGCACGCGCCCTTTGGGGTTGATGGCGAGGTATTCTGGCTTTGTCTGTGCTGCGTTGGCAAAATCGAGGCGCGCAAGGTCGTGGTCAATACCCGCCTCAATTAGTGCGATTGCAGGGGCGATGGAGATGGTGCCGTTGGCGTAGAATAGTTTCATGAAAGACCCTCTCTAAATGTTGGTTTTGGACAAGCGGCGTGCGGCCGTGTCGAGGTGGGGCGTGGCGTTGAACAGAACAGGCGAGAGGAAGCCCCCGATCGGGTGCAGCTGGTGCAACGAGGTGTGAAAAATTGCGATGGCGGTGCGTGCGGTTGCCGTCACGCTGAGGTCCATCTGCTGGCCAATCACATTGGCAATGAGGCCACCTGACGTGACCACCAGTGCAGGGCCTTCGCCTGTGGCAATCTCGGTCAGTGCATCGCTGATCCGGCTCTGGAAATTGGCATAGGTTTCAGGCGCGCCCTCTAGTTTTTCATCCTTCCAGTGTTGGAAAACAGTGGGCAGGTGGACAATAAATTCGGCTTGCTCTGTTGGGAAGGGAATGTCGTGCTGCTCCGCCAACAATGCGCCTAGTGTAAAATACTCCAGCTCATTCAGCCGCGCATCACGTGTTGGCGTGAGGCCAGTCGCCATGCCATCAGCAGTCTCGATATGGCGGCGCAATGTGCCAGTATATAGTCGCGTATTGTGGGTGTCGGTTTCACGCAGATGTTCGCCGAGCCAGCGCGCCTGCTGGTGCCCCAAATCGCTCAGCTTATCATAGCTGACTTCGTCTTTTGCGGTTGAATTTGCCTGACCGTGGCGGATGAGTGTAATCGTTGACATGAATGCTCCTGCTGCTTGCCGACTTGATAAGGGAGGTGGCGGGGCGTTGAAAGGG
>JBALTK010000182.1:0-7733 GCA_036964385.1 Sulfitobacter sp.
TTGGGTTGGGCGAAGATGCGCCGGAGGGCCTCTCGCGTGCAAGCCTTGCCGCGCTTGAAACCGCTGAAATCGTGATGGGGCCGCCCCGGCACCTGTCGCTGCTGCCTGATGTGGATGCGGAGCAGGTCGCATGGCCGGTGCCATTTGCCGACGGTATTGCCCGGTTAATCGCGCTGCGCGGTCGGCGCGTCGTGGTGCTGGCGTCGGGGGACCCGTTCTGGTTTGGCGCTGGCAGCAGTATCACGCAGCATCTTGAGCCTGACGAATGGGTGGCGCTGCCGAGTCCTTCGACCTTTTCGCTGTTGGCTGCACGTATGGGGTGGCCTTTGGAGCAGACGAAATGTTTCGGACTTCATGCAGCGCCTTTCACTCGTTTGCGCCCTGAATTGGCATGTGGTGTACGGATGATCGTTTTACTGCGCGAGGGGGCCGCGGTGCACGCGCTTGCCGCCTATCTCTGCGAAAGTGGTTTTGAGAATAGCCTCCTGACCGTGTTCGAGGCTGTCGGCGGGTCGCGGGCGCGCCAAACCAGGGCAGTCGCAAGCGCGCTGCCCGAGGTGGACTTCACCCATCCCGTTTGTGTGGCCCTTGAGGTTTCAGGGCAGGGCGCCGTGCTGCCGCGTGCCTCCGGACGACCCGACATATGGTTCGGGAACGATGGCCAGATGACCAAGCGACCGGTGCGCGCGCTGACCCTGTCCGCATTGGCGCCGCGCCCGTTCGAGCATTTGTGGGACATCGGCAGTGGGTCTGGATCCATTGGGATTGAATGGCTTTTGACGGACGTGTCTTTATCGGTAACCTGCATCGAACCGCGTGAGGACCGTGCCGCACTGATTGTGCAGAATGCCGCGACGCTGGGGGTGGACAGGCTTCACGTCGTGCAAGGTGAAGCGCCTGACGCACTGGAAGGGATGACGCGGCCTGATGTGGTTTTTATCGGGGGTGGTTTGTCGCTCGCGCTTTTGGAATGGCTTGAGGTGCATTTGCCTGCTGGCACGCGGATCGTGGCCAATGCGGTGACGCTTGAGAGCGAGGCGCTGCTTGCCCAGACCCATTCCCGTTTAGGGGGGGATTTGCTGCGAATCGAATTGGCCCAGGCGGCACCGCTGGGCAAGTTGCGTGGCTGGAAATCGAGCTATCCCGTGGTGCAATGGAGCGCGGTATTATGATCGTGGCGGGGCTGGGATTTCGGGCTGATGCGGATTTGGAAAGTCTACGCGCGGCGCTGTTGTTGGCGTGCCAAGAGACGTTGCCCGACCTTTTGGCGACAGCAGCAGGCAAGGAAGAGAGTGCTGCGTTGCGTGCCTTGGCTGATGAACTGGCATTGTCGGTCACAGCTGTAACGTTTGCGCAGTTGCGCGCCCAGAGCACCATTACACATTCATCGAAGTCGCAGGCCGCCTACGGCACTGGCAGCGTGGCCGAAGCGGCGGCAATGGTAGTGGCGGGCCCTGATGGGCGCCTGCTGGGGCAGCGGCAAATCTCACCTGACCGCATGGCAACATGCGCTCTTGCACAAGGATATGGAAAATGACTGTTCACTTTATTGGTGCAGGTCCGGGTGCGCCGGATCTCTTGACGCTTCGGGGGCGCGATCTGATCGCGTCCTGTCGCGTTTGCCTCTACGCGGGGTCGCTGGTGCCCGAAGCGATCCTCGGCCACTGTCCGACAGGTGCGCGTATTATAAACACAGCGTCGATGGATTTGGATGCTATCATCTCTAAGATGCAGCGCGCACAGGATGAGGGCCACGATGTTGCGCGGCTTCACTCGGGCGATCTGTCGGTGTGGTCTGCGATGGGGGAGCAGATGCGCCGTCTGCGCGCGCTGGATATCCCCGTCTCGGTCACGCCGGGTGTGCCGTCTTTCAGCGCTGCCGCCGCTGCTTTGGGGACTGAGCTGACCTTGCCCGGCTTGTCGCAATCTGTGGTGCTGACACGCACGCCTGGACGGGCCAGCTCAATGCCCGAGGGCGAGACTTTGGCCAATTTTGCAGCAACTGGTGCGACCTTGGCCATTCATCTGTCGGTCCAAAACCTCGCGCATGTGACGCAGGCTTTGACGCCTGCGTACGGTGCGGATTGCCCTGTCGCCATCGTATTTCGCGCCAGTTGGCCTGATGAGCGGATCATTCGCGGCACATTGGAAGATATTGAAGGGCGTCTGGATGCCGCGATTACGCGCACTGCGCTGATCCTTGTCGGGCCCGCTTTAGGGGCGGAGGGGTTTGACGAGAGCTGTCTGTACGCCACCGATTATGACCGTCGTTACCGTCCGCAAACTGCGGGCAGCCCTTGGGCAAACTGGAGTGATAAAGATGAATGAAATGCCGGGTCTTTTGATCTCTGCGCCCTCTTCGGGTACGGGCAAAACGACTGTGATGTTGGGCCTGTTGCGGGCGTTGGCAGATGACGGATTGAGCGTGCAGCCGTTCAAATCAGGTCCTGACTACATTGATCCGGCGTTTCACTTTGCTGCATCGGGGCGTGCATCGTTCAACATCGATACATGGGCGATGGGCGATGGTTTGCTGAACGCAATCGCGTCGCAGGCGCAGGGTGCCGATCTGTGTATCGCTGAAGGCTCGATGGGCCTGTATGACGGTGTCGCCACGCGCGGGCAAAGCGGTTTTGGCTCCAGTGCCGAGACAGCAGCGCGCATGGGATGGCCAGTGGTTCTGGTCGTCGATGTGAGTGGGCAGGCGCAATCTGCGGCGGCGGTAGCGCTGGGTTTCAAGATGTATAACCCCGATGTACCTTTTGCGGGCGTGATCCTGAACCGTGTGGCTTCCCCGCGCCATGCGCGGCTCGCATCGCTGGGGATGGAGGAGGCTGGCATCAACGTGCTGGGTGCGCTGCCGCGGCGTGGTGATCTGGCATTGCCAGAGCGGCATCTTGGCCTCGTTCAGGCAGTCGAGCATCCTGACCTTGAGGCAGCAATCGTGGGCTACTCGGAATTTCTGCGCGAGCATGTCGATCTGGCGGCGCTCAGGACGGCGGCTGGTGGCGGGGTGCTCCCTTCGGGCGGTGCATTGCCTGCACCCCCTGCACAGCGGATCGCATTGGCGCGCGATGCGGCGTTTTCCTTTACCTATCCACATCTTGTCAAAGGCTGGCGCGATGCGGGGGCCGAGGTTGTGCCGTTCTCGCCTCTGGCGGATGAGGCACCCGACCCGAGTGCCGATCTCGTCTGGTTGCCCGGCGGCTATCCTGAATTGCACGCGGGCAAGCTGGCGGCCGCGCAGACCTTCATAGCTGGTCTGCGATACCACGCTGAAACGCGCCCAGTGCATGGGGAGTGTGGTGGCTACATGGCGCTTGGCGATGCGCTAATTGACAAGGCGGGGCAGCGCCACGCGATGGCGGGGCTTTTGGGACTTGTGACCAGCTTCGAGAATCGGAAATTCCATCTGGGCTACCGTCAGGCAACGCTTCTGTCCTCCTTGGCGGGTGGACATCCGGCAGGCGCGCGCCTGCGGGGGCATGAATATCACTATTCCACCATTTTGGAGCAACCCGATGCGCCGCTTGCTGACGTGGGCGATGCAGATGGCAACCCTGTGCCCGAGACAGGCTCGCTTCGCGGGAACGTCTCAGGCACGTTTTTTCATCTGATCACGGCGGAGGAGGCATGACCGGCTTTGTCAGCTTCGTAGGTTCTGGTCCCGGCGATCCTGAGTTGCTCACGCTAAAGGCCGTGGACAGATTACGCCGAGCCGATGCGGTGCTCTTTGACGATCTCTCCTCGGGTCCGATCCTGAGCCATGCGCGCAGCGATGCAGATCTGATCGGGGTGGGCAAACGGGCGGGGCGGGCCTCTCCAAGGCAGGATCATGTCAGCCGCCTTTTGGTAGAGCATGCGCAGATCAACCAGCGCGTTGTGCGGCTTAAATCCGGCGACGGGGGGCTATTCGGGCGGTTGGAGGAAGAGCTCGTCGCTTTGCGCGCCGCAGGCATCCCCTACGAGATTATTCCCGGTGTGCCTTCGGCCATCGCAGCGGCGGCGGCGGCGGGTATTCCGCTCACCCGCCGTCTGACTGCGCGGCGTGTGCAGTTTGTAACGGGCCATGACGTCAGCGGCAAATTGCCAGAGGATATGAACATGGTTGCGCTGGCCGATCCGACTGCATCGACCGTTGTTTTTATGGGAAAGCGCACTTTTCCCAAACTTTATGCGGCGCTGCATGCACATGGCTTGCCCGCAGATACCCCCGCATTGTTGGCCGAAGACGTGAGTGGGCCTGACCAGCGGCTCACACGCATGAGCGTTGCGGCACTGGCGGAACAGCTGAGTAACGAGATTGGGGAAGCAGCAGCGCTGATCCTTTATGGTCCGCTTGCGGACGAAGAGATGGTTTAGCTTTTGCAGTGCGAGCTGCATCTGCGTAACCTGAAGACACGGTGCCACATCTGTGGCTTGAAAGGGAATAGGGTGAAAGGCCCGAACTGCCCCCGCAACTGTAAGCGGTGAGCGCTACGGCAAAACCACTGGCCTCACAGCCGGGAAGGGCCCGCGCGCATTGATCCGCAAGTCAGGAGACCTGCCGTGAAACCGGAGGCCATTGGCCTTCATCAACCCAACGCCGCCGGTGGGGCGGTACGAGAAAGGACTATTACTATGCATATCGAACCGGGCGTCGTGGATGGCGCAAAAATGGTATTTGCTTATGGCACGGCTGCTGCCGCGGCGGGCTATTCGCTCAAACTGATCGCAGATGATCTGAGGCAACACAATGTCGTATCTTTTGCAGCGCGAACAGTTTTGGCCACCATCGGGGTGTTTATCTTCTTTGAGGTCATGCCACATTTCGCCGTGGGCGTGTCGGAGGTCCATTTCATCCTCGGGACAACGCTGTTCTTATTACTTGGCTCTGCCCCCGCCGCACTTGGCTTGGCGCTTGGTCTTTTGGTGCAAGGCATGTTTTTTGCACCCTATGATATACCGATGTTCTTCGTCAACGTGACGACGCTTTTGATCCCACTATTGGCCATTGATGCCTTGGCGCGCCGTGTGATCCCGCAGGGTCAGGCTTATGTCGATCTGCGCTACGTGGACGTGTTGAAGATGTCAGCTGTTTATCAAGGCGGAGTAGTGGGATGGGTCGCGTTCTGGGCCATCTATGGTCAAGGCGTTGGCGTAGACAATCTGAGCGCGGTTCTGACCTTTAGTGCCGCTTACATGTTGGTGATTGTGATCGAACCTATCGCTGATCTTGCTGTCTTAGCGGGTGCGAAAGCGCTGCGCGACGGACGCGGAACAGGGTTCCTTACGCACCGCCTTCATAACGCGGCCTGAGCCTTTGACCCCTTCTTCGGGCTTGGCAACAGGCCCGAAGTTTCATGGAATGACACAATGATCGAGAACCTCTGGCTGATCGGGATCGGCACAGGCAGCCCGCTGCATATTACGGGCGAGGGCATGCAGGCGCTGCGCGCTGCAGCCGTTATTCTTGTACCGACCAAAGGAGCTGGAAAAGACGATCTGGCCGTGATTCGGCATCAGATTATCACGGCGAGCGGCACAAAAGCGCAGGTGATCTCGTTTGAGTATCCCGTTCGGGATACGGCGCTTCCCTATATTGATCGTGTGACGGCCTGGCATGACGAGATTGCGCTACGCTGGCAGGACGCTTTGCGCGATGCCCGTAACAGCGGCCCCGTGGCGCTGTTAGTCTGGGGCGATCCCTCTCTTTATGATAGCACCATGAGGATCGCAGAGCGGTTGAGCCCGCAACCGCACATCCGGATTGTGCCAGGGATCACCGCAATTCAGGCGCTTACAGCCGCCCATGCAATACCGCTAAATACGCTGAATGGACCTATTCAGATCACCACTGGACGGCAGTTGCGCGCGCGTGGCTGGCCTGTTGGTGCCGAGACGGTTGTGGTGATGCTGGACGGTGAGTGTAGCTTTCGCGCACTTGATGCCGAGGGGGTGATGATTTGGTGGGGTGCCTTCCTCGGGATGGACGAGCAAGTTTTGTTTCATGGCCCGCTCGCTCAGGCCACTGAGTCAATCGAGACCATTCGTACAACCGCCCGAGTCGAGCACGGATGGATCATGGATACCTATCTGCTTAGACGGATGTGATGGCGAAATTATCAATGAGTTCATCAGCGATGCGTTTTCAATTGTGCTGCCTGAGGTGCTTCCAAAATGGCTGGCAACTTGTCGGCTCATGAAGGTTGATTAAGCTAATGAGAACATTATAGTTTTCATAAAATCGGCGGAATTAACTATGCATTCGCACTGCTGCTTTGCAGTTGTTGTTTCTATAGGTAGTTTGGAAACTATCGGCTTTTGGTCACTCCAGCATAAATAAAAGCACTGCGAGGCAAAAATGGCGCTTAATTGGGCAATTATCGGTACAGGATTCATTTCGCACCAAGCTATTGATGGGATCGTCAAGAGCGATGGCTCCCAACTACATTCCATTTACGGTCGCAATCCAGATCTGGCTAAGCAGTTTCAGTCCCAATACGGGTTTCCAAAGCTGTCCTTTGATCTGGATGAACTCCTATCCGATCCGGATGTAGATGCTGTTTACATAGGCCTTCCAAATCACCTGCATAAAGACGCAGCAATTCAGGCCGCACAGGCGGGGAAGGCTGTTTTGTCCGAAAAGTCCCTGACGACGACAATGGGCGACGCTGATGCGTTGTTGGTTGCAGTGGCGCAAACGCGCACGTTCTTTGTTGAAGGGCTAATGTACCTGTCGCATCCATTCCTGTCGCGGTTTGTCGAGGTTTTGCAAGACGGGCGGTTAGGTGATTTGCGCAGCGTGAATGGCTATTACTGTGCGAACATCGGGGAGGTGGTCAATCCAAAGGGCAGGGGTACGCTCTACAATCTGGGGTGCTATCCAACCTCTTTGTTGCAGCTTACGGTTCAGACGATGTGCGGGCCGGATGCTTTCAAGAGCCGTCAACTGCAGGGCTTTGGCAATCTGAATGAAGAAGGAAATATATGCGACGCTGCCTGTTCTGCCCGATTTGGAAATGGTGTCTTGGCCACGCTTCAATCCACAGATTCCTATGGGATGGGAAATGGGTTCAGTGTTATGGGGGTGAACGGGGTTCTGAGTTTTGTCAGTAATCCATGGCTGCCTGTCCCAGGGCGTAGCGCGATGATGTGGTCGCCATATGAGGGTGAAGTTGAACTGATCCATGTCGACGATCCCTTCGACGCGTTTTTCCATCAAACGAAGTTGGTCGAGAGACACGTCGCGCAAGGGGATCACGAAGCATCGCGTCCGTCGCCAAGGCATCGCGACAGTTGGGAGGTGATGGACTTCCTAACTCAATGGGAAGCTTCCTGTAGGATAGCTTTGCTTGGTTGAGCTTGCCGAGGCCTGCGATTGGACGATGTCCCTTTAAAATGCTGTTCAAAGACAACAATGCCTGTTTCGAGTAAGCTAAACCACAGCGTGCGGCAGCGAAGCGAACGGTCGTTTCCAACCGTCGAGTCCCCATTTACAGGCTCAGCTACCCATTTGTCTGTTCCGATATCCATTTTTCGTAGACGAGTTGGACGCTAGGCCTTTGCATCACCACGTCAGCGATACGCTTTACGTTAGGAAACTCCTGCGTCGATGGTTGCCCACGCGAAGGGGTGAGCCAAGTGGTCAGCAAGAACAAATAGATATCCGCAGCGCTGAAACGGTCACCAATCACCCATCTGTTGTCCCCAATCTGATCATCAATGATCTTCCATGTCTCACGCAATCGCCG
>JBALTK010000183.1:0-7574 GCA_036964385.1 Sulfitobacter sp.
AGACGCCTGATGCACCTGAAGTCTCATCGCTGATGGGCCTTACTGTGACACCGCTCACCGATGAGATGCGCACAGAGCTGGGTGCGGCGGCCGATATGGTCGGCCTTGCCGTGACAAATGTTGAAGAGGGATCGGAAGCGTTTGAAAAAGGTCTGCGTGCGGGTGACATCATCACCGAAGCAGGTCAGCAAAAGATCACGTCGATCGCGGATTTGAACGGTCGTGTGGACGCTGCGCGAGAAGCGGGACGCAAGTCTCTGCTGCTGTTGGTACGCCGTGCGGGGGACCCACGTTTTGTGGCTCTGACGCTAGAAGACGAGTAAGCGCTCAATTGAGATGCGGAAATTTGAGGCGTCCCTTCGGGGGCGCCTTTTTTCATGCTTGTGTTAGGGCGTGCGCAAAATGGCAACGATGCCAAGGTCGCGGGCGGTCTCTATCGACAGGACATCACTGGGCAGACCTGCGGCTGTTTGCACTGCGAGTACGGCACGGCGAGTCGCGTCGTCCATGTTGCCACTGACTGGACCCGTATATTGGCCGCGTGCTTGCAAGGCGCGTTGCAGGGTCGAGACAAACTCGACCGTGAAGGCAGGCGGGCAGGGGATTTCAAACCAACGGTCGGTGCGCGGGGTCACAATCTGCTGACGGCTTTCCGCGCGGTAGACGGGCAGGGTGGCGATTGTACCGTCTGTATTTATTTTTGCGGGGGTCACGAGAACCTGTTCGGTGACGGTCTCGACCACGGCTGGTGTTGGAATTTTGCCCCAACAGGTGCCAGGAGGTGCGCCCGCAGGTGCAAGACCGTTGCCAACAATTGTGCCAGTCTCCGAGACAGTCGGGCCTTGCAGGCAGGCGGCCAGAAACGCGGCCCCCAGAAGGGCCGTTGCACTGCGCGGGATGCCGCGAAAGGATGATGCCTGTGTCATAGCCCAATGCCTTTGGGTCTGTTCTGTTGCCGCTGTTGATAACCTGTTTTGCGGCCCTTGCCTAGAAGACAGATCACCTGCGGCACCATGCTGCACAAAAGGGGGTGGCGCGTCAGGGGGTGCATGGGTAGAAATGGTGGAATTCACCTTGAGAGGGCGCTTTGATGGCCAAAATTACATATGTAGAACACAACGGCAAAGAACATGTTGTCGAGGTCGCAAATGGCCTGACGGTCATGGAAGGCGCGCGCGACAATAACATTCCAGGGATCGAGGCCGATTGCGGTGGTGCCTGCGCCTGTTCAACCTGCCACGTCTATGTGGATGAAGCATGGGTGGACAAGATTCCTGCGAAGGACGACATGGAAGAAGACATGCTCGATTTCGCCTACCAGCCTGATCCTGAAAAATCCCGCCTGACTTGCCAGATCAAGGTAACGGACGAGTTGGACGGCCTGCGCGTTAAGATGCCCGAAAAGCAGATCTGATGGTGGCGGTAGCACGGCGTCGGCTGTTGCACGTGCGGGTATCTTTTGCGCGCCGTGCCATGCTGGTGCTGTGCGCGTTGCTGGCACCTGTTGCAGGACCTGCACTCGCCGCTGACGGGGCGATCGTTTCTGCCCGTTATGTTGAGCCTACCACGCGATATGCACATGGTATTCTGGGCGATGCGATTGAGCATGGGGCGCTTGAGTTAACACTTGAGGGCGCTTCAGCGCGCACGATTATCCGCCTGCCAGAGGAACGTGTATTCGAGGATACCGAGCCGCGGGTCGTGGATGTGGACGGCGATGGCCGTGCCGAAGTTGTCGTGGTTGAGTCGCACCAAAACCAAGGGGCGCGGCTCGCGATTTACAATGCGTCGGGTCTGGTTGCGACAACCCCTTATATAGGGACGCGCAACCGCTGGCTGGCCCCTGTTGCTGTTGCGGATATGGATGGCGATGGCGCAGTCGAGCTGGCCTATATTGACCGCCCGCATCTGGCAAAGACATTACTGATCTGGCGGTTTCAGGACGGTGCACTGTCCCAAGTGACGGCCCTGGGAGGCCTCACGAACCACCGTATCGGCGAGCGTGATATCGGTGGTGGTCTGCGTGACTGTGGTGCTGGCCCCGAGATGATCGTGGCAAGTGCCGATTGGCGTCACCTCATGGCGGTGACTTTCGACGGGACGTCACTCTCGGCGCGCGAAATTGGTGTGCACAAGAATCGCGCCAGTTTTGCCAAAGCGCTGGCCTGTGAATGAGGGCGCTTGCGTGCCTCATAGCTGCGCTGCTTGCATCACCCGCTGCGGCCCAAGACCAACTGACGCCTGACGGTTTTCTCGATCTCGCGCAGGGCCGCACGTTGAGTTTTTCCAATACCCGTACTGGCAATTTGGTGGGGGTCGAGGAGTTCTTACGCCGTGATCTATCTGTTTGGGCGGATGAGGCGGGGCGCTGCACCTATGGTCGGATCGAACAGCGCGGCCCGCTATTGTGCTTTCTCTATGAGGACGCGCCGGATCCCAACAACTGCTGGATACCATTTAACGACGCTGGCACGCTGCTGGTCATGTCCCAACGCACCCGCGAAGTGCAGCGCATCAGCGATATCAGCGAAGTCCCTGTGATTTGCGAGGGCGCGCCGTCGTCCTGAGGTCTGCTTGCGGGCAAGCTTAAGCGCACCCGCCCAATATGTTTAAGTCAAAGCGCGCCAGCCGATATCACGGCGGCAGAACCCTTCAGGCCAATCCACAGCATCGACCATCGCATATGCCCGCTCTTGCGCCTGCGCCAGCGTATCGCCCCGCGCAGTTACGTTAAGCACACGCCCGCCCACGGCGACAATCTGGCCGTCCCGCTCGGCGGTGCCTGCGTGAAAGACCATATTGCTGCTGTCTTCGGGCATCGCGTCCAGTCCGCCGATCACGGACCCTTTCTGATAGCTGCCGGGATAACCGGCTGCCGCCAGCACGACAGTCAACGCATGATCATTGGCCCAGTTCACCCGTATGGAATCCAGCCGCCCTTCAGCGGCGGCATGCATCAGGTCGAACGCTTGTGCGCCGAGGCGCATCATCAAGACCTGACATTCGGGATCGCCAAAACGGACGTTGTATTCCACCAGACGTGGCGCGCCATTCTCGATCATCAGGCCTGCATAGAGGATACCCTGATACGGCATGCCCCGTTTCGCCATCTCGGCCATGCAGGGCCGGATGATTTCGGTCATGGCGCGTTCTGCAATCTCGTCCGTCAGAACGGGTGCGGGGGAGTATGCGCCCATGCCGCCTGTGTTGGGGCCTGTGTCGCCGTCGCCCACACGCTTGTGATCTTGGGCTGTACCGATGGGCAGGACGTTTTCGCCGTCACACAGGATAAAGAAGGAGGCCTCTTCGCCCTCCATGAATTCCTCAATGACAACCTCGGCACCAGCTGCGCCGAATTCACCGCCGAACATATCGTCAATCGCGGCTTCGGCCTCTGCTACAGTTTCGGCGATGATCACGCCTTTACCTGCGGCCAAACCGTCCGCTTTTACGACAATCGGTGCGCCTTGGGCTTGCACATATTCTTTTGCTGCTGCCGCATCGGTGAAATGGCCATAGGCGGCGGTAGGTGCGTCGCAAGCGTCGCAAATCTCTTTGGTGAAAGCTTTTGAGGCTTCGAGTGCTGCGGCTGCTTTGGACGGGCCAAACACCAGCACACCTGCCTCGCGCAAGCGGTCGGCCACGCCAGCGGCAAGTGGCGCTTCGGGTCCGATGATCACAAAGTCGATGTTGTTGCGGGCGGCGAATTCTACGACGGTACCGCCATCATTGATGTCGATTGTGGCGCAATCAGCGATCTGGGCGATGCCCGCATTTCCGGGTGCCACAATAAGCTTGTCACACTTGGGGTTCTGCAAAACGGCCCACGCGAGGCTGTGTTCACGTCCACCACTGCCGAGGATTAGAATATTCATGGCGCGCACTCCCTTGGAACTCGATGCTCGGCGTTTTATGCTGAGGGGGAGATTTGCACAAGGACGCAAGCATGGATCTGTTTGATGATGGCCCCGAAGACGCCCTAGCGGCGGGAAACAGCCCCGAATATACCATCGGAGAGTTGTCTGGTGCGATCAAACGGGTAATCGAAAACGAATTTGGCCATGTGCGCGTGCGAGCCGAAGTCGGGCGGGTAAGCATGCCACGCTCCGGTCACCTGTATCTCGACCTCAAAGATGACAAAGCCGTCATGGCGGGCATCATCTGGAAAGGTGTCGCGTCCAAGTTGGACACGATGCCCGAAGAGGGGATGGAAGTTATCGCCACGGGCCGCATCACCACGTTTCCGGGCCAATCAAAATACCAGATTATCATTGAAGACATAAAGCCCGCAGGCATGGGCGCACTCATGGCAGTGCTGGAAAAGCGCAAAACGGCACTGGCGGCTGAGGGGATCTTTGATCCTGCGCGCAAGCGTCCTTTGCCCTATCTTCCAGAGATCATCGGCGTTGTGACGTCGCCATCGGGGGCTGTGATCCGTGATATCCTGCACCGATTGCGCGACCGCTTTCCGCGCAAGGTGTTGATTTGGCCTGTTGCGGTTCAAGGGGTCAAATGCGCGCCCGAAGTGACCCGTGCCATTGAGGGGTTTAATCGGCTGACGCCGGGTGGGGCTTTGCCGCGTCCTGATCTGATCATTGTGGCACGCGGTGGTGGATCGGTTGAGGATCTATGGGGGTTCAACGAAGAATCGGTTGTGCGGGCGGCTGCGGCGTCTGACATTCCGCTGATCTCTGCGGTGGGGCATGAAACGGATACGACGCTCATCGATTATGCCTCTGATGTGCGTGCGCCAACACCGACTGCTGCGGCAGAGCTTGCCGTGCCTGTCAGACACGAGTTGATGGCCTATCTCGATCAGCAGCATGCCCGCATGAGCCGTGCCTTGAGCCAGGGGTTGGTCCAGCGCGGCCAACGCCTGCGTGATATGTCGCGGGCCTTGCCCCGCCCAGACAGCTTGCTCGACACTCCACGCCAGCGCCTCGACCGCGCCGGGGACCGTTTGGCCCGTGGAACGGCCTTGCTCGATACTCCGAAACTCCGCTTGGAACGTGCGGCGGCGCGATTGGATCCTGCATTGATGGCAGGCGTCCAACGCCGCAAAATGCATCTCTCGGACCTGAGCGGTGCGCTGCGCCCGCAAACCCTGCGCAACAAATTGATCCAGCATCAACAACGCCTTGAGGACCGGTCCAAAAGGCTGGCACCCGCCCTTGATCGCGAGCGCAAGCTGCAATCAGCGCGTCTGGTCCGCGCCACAAAGGGGCTGTCGGATATCGGGACACGCCAGATACAAACGTGGAGAGGCCAGATCGTCGCAGCCGAGCGTTTGCGTCTGACGCTGGGGTATGAGGCAACGCTTGAGCGTGGCTTTGCCGTTGTGCGCAGTGGAGGTGCTGTTGTTACCAGCAGCAAAAATGCAGCGAATGCTCAAACGCTAGAGCTTCAATTCGCGGACGGTACGATCAGTGCGGTGCCATCAAAGCCTTAGACGCCGATCTTCGGGCCCAGACACAGCAACTCTTCCGTGCTCTCGTTCGCTTCATAAAGAGGCGTAATTGCTGGATCATTCTCGAACCGCGCGATGAGTCCCTTCGCGCCCTGCTCGAAACTCCAGCATTGTGGTTCAGGGCGGTCGTCGTAGGTGAAGCAGATCATGCCGTTGGCCTCGTACCATTGCCCCTCCTTGCACTCACCATCCAGAAACGACCAGCGCACACGGCGATCGGGCAGGTAGATTTCAGCGCCGTAGGGCTCGGCTCCGTTGCCATAGTACAACGTTTTGCCTTGGGTATAGGCATCGAACTCTGCCGCAGTCATTTGGGCGAGCACAGAGGTGGGCAGGGCGCAAAGCGCGCACAGGATCAAGATTGCTATTTTCATATCCGTAGCATGTCAGATGCACGCAACCATCACCAGAGGTCTGCAAGGTTTCCGATGTGCATCAGCACTGACCCGCGCACCGCGCAAAGGACCGCCAAATTGTCGCTTTTCACCTCAACGCGGCAGGCGGGTTTTGATAGTGTTGCCGAAAGAGATTAGAGGACGACGGTCATGGCGCTGGATACAGACAAAAACGGCTCGGGAAAGAATACACCTGACAAGGGTGTCTGGAAGTCAGGCAAGGGCAAGGGCCGTCGCCATACCAAGGGCCGTCAGTTGGAAGATTTGGCGTGGGGCGAAGTGCGCGATCTGCTGGGTGCAGAGCCGCGCGACCGTGACTTGCTCATCGAGCATCTGCATTTGATCCAAGACAAGTTTGGCCATCTGTCGGCGGCCCATCTGCGTGCGTTGGCAGAAGAGATGCGTTTGAGCATGGCCGAAGTCTATGAGGTTGCGACCTTCTATGCGCATTTCGATGTGGTGAAGGAGGGCGAAACGCCGCCGCCTGCGCTGACGATTCGTGTATGTGACTCGCTTAGCTGTGAGTTGGCGGGCGCAGAGGCTCTGAAGGCCGCGCTGGAAGACGGGCTCGACCCTGCCGAGGTCCGCGTTTTGCGCGCTCCTTGTATGGGGCGGTGTGATACGGCTCCTGTGCTTGAGATCGGCCATGCTCATATCGACAATGCCACACCTGAATTGGTGCATGCAGCAATCGCGGCTGGCCATACCCATCCGCACATCCCTGATTATGTTGGCTACGAAGACTACGCAGCCGAGGGCGGGTATGCGACACTGGCAGATTTGCGCGAGAACGGCGATTGGGAGGCTGTTCAGGATAAGGTGTTGGCATCTGGTCTGCGCGGGTTGGGTGGCGCTGGTTTCCCGTCGGGTAAAAAGTGGGGCTTTGTGCGCGGCAATGAAGGCGTCCGCTATCTCGCCGTTAACGGCGATGAAGGCGAGCCGGGAACGTTCAAGGACCGCTACCACCTCGAGCGCGTGCCACATTTCTTCCTCGAAGGCATGTTGATTGCTGCTTGGGCCGTCGAGGCCGAGCGATGCTATATCTATATGCGCGACGAATATCCGGCGGTCCTGCACATTCTGGCAACCGAGATTGCCGCCCTTGAGGATGCGGGCATCGTGCCAGCCGGCTATATCGAACTGCGGCGTGGGGCTGGCGCTTATATCTGCGGTGAGGAATCCGCGATGATCGAAAGCATCGAGGGTAAGCGCGGAATGCCTCGGCACCGTCCTCCGTTTGTGGCACAGGTTGGCATCTTTGGCCGTCCCACGCTGGTCCATAACGTCGAGACATTGCACTGGGTCGCGCGGATTTGTCGTGAAGGTCCAGAGATCATGTCTGGCGTCGAGAAGAACGGGCGCAAGGGATTGCGCAACTACTCCGTTTCGGGCCGTGTGGCGGAGGCGGGGGTCTATCTGCTCCCCGCAGGTTCAACCGTCACTGATATCATCCACGCAGCTGGCGGTATGGCGCAGGGTCATACGTTCAAAGCGTATCAACCAGGTGGTCCGTCCTCAGGTCTGTTGCCTGCATCCATGAACGATATTCCGCTTGATTTTGACACGCTGCAACCTCACGGGACGTTCATTGGCTCGGCGGCGGTGGTGATCCTGTCGGACAAGGATCGTGCGCGTGATGCCGCGCTCAATATGTTGCGGTTCTTCGAGGATGAAAGCTGTGGCCAATGCACGCCCTGCCGCGTGGGCTGCGA
>JBALTK010000184.1:0-7573 GCA_036964385.1 Sulfitobacter sp.
CGTTGGAAAGTAGGTTGCTCATCGCCTGAATCAAGCGGCCGCGGTCACCTGTGATCTGGCAATCCTCTGCGCAGGGGATGGTCGTTACATGTATGCCGATCTTGCTGGCGTAACCTGACGTCGATTCCACTGCTTCGTATACTAGTTCGTTGGCATCAATCGCTTTGAAGTGAAACACCATCTCTCCGGCCTCTATTTTTTGCAGGTCTAAGAGGTCCTCGATCAGTGCGGCGAGGCGTTGTCCGTTCCTTGCCGCGATGCCGAAGATGGGCTTGAGAGACTCGGGCAGTGAACCGAGTTTGGCGCTGTTGATGAGCTCGAGCGATCCGATGATCGAAGTCAGTGGTGTGCGCAACTCGTGACTAACTGTGGCCAAGAACCGAGACTTGACCTCCAAAGCGTCCTTAGTCCGTTTGTTTTCCGCCTTGATCATTTTCATCTGCTCTAACCGCTCTTGATGGTCGAGGTAGAACTTCATTGATATGTCGGCGATGAAATATAGCACGAATATGACGGTGAAGAATTCCAACCAGATGGGGGAATTGATCGGTGGGGCAAAACGAAACAAGTCGATGAGCGCGATGTATAAAAACGCGAAAGCGTAGACCGATAACCGCAGGAGCAGGATACCTATCATTTGGTTATTATACATCGCTGCGAAGACGGACGCAGAGAATAGGAAGAAGAGCGGTGTGAAATGTCCGGTCGCTGTCTGCTGGACTGCAATGTTAATGATGAAAACGCTGATCGCAATCGCGCTCAAGGCCGTATTGAAGGCGATGCGCTTTAGGATCCGCCGACCCAAGATCGAGTCCTGTCCATCCCATGCTTTGGCCTTACGTCCGAGGAGGCCGTCAAGCAATTCGGTAAAGACAACGAATGCATAGTACGTAAAAATTGAGATGGGGTCGAAGTAGAGTGCTGCAAGTATAGCCGCAGCAAGAAAGCTCGCCTGCCGCTTCCAAACAAGGTGGTTGGCGAGAAATATGTAATCCTTGATGCTCTGTTCTCGACCGTCAGAGCTGAACCAGTCAGCGCGGGTCGTCCAAGATCTCTTTAGGGCTTTCATGTTCAAATCCGGCGTTATACGAATAGCTACACCCTAAGGTTGAAATGTGTTTAGATTAGTACGCTCGCGGGGCTGGGTGTGGCATTTTTCGCGCCAAATTGCGGCAGGATTTCAGTAAATTAATTAGCCTGCGATAGCCGTGCCGCTATCTACGTTGGAGCCCGATTGCACTTTGGGGGTGGCGAATGCGCGTCACATTGCGCTGTTAGGCCGCCTCGGAACCACCATCCTTTGAAGCGACATACACACCCGAGAGGTCCGGAAACGCAATGTTTGACTGTGGGATTTCGTGCACCGGTCCGAATACCGGTGTGCGTGCCAGTACCGCGGCGCGCTGTTCGCGAACCTTGGTGGTCAGGAGTTGGATCGGATTTCTCAGCCCTGGATAGCTGCGTGGTTCCATGGCCACTTCATAGCCGAGGTAGCGGCGGTAGAAAGCGGTGTGTTCTACACGCACTGCAGCAAGTGCCAAGTCGATATCGTAGAACATCGTGGCGAGAAATGGGATGCGCAGGACTAAGAAGTGCAATGGCACACGCTGCTTCCGGGCTTCGGGGGCGATCACAAAACGGGTCGAATCGAGAGCCGTCTCCCCGTGCTTGAGATCGTCCAGAATTTCTGGGAAGACCTCCAGCGTTGGGGACATAAGTGAGAGTTTGGACACCAGATGCAGGCGCACTGCCGCCACAATCTCCCCATCAATTTCAACGGCCACGTGAACGCAGTTCGGGGTCTTGTCAAATGCGTCAGACATGATGCATCGCTCGTTTTTGGCGATCGACCGTTCGGCGCGATAGCAACTGTAACGTAGGCGGTAAACTTCCTCGAGGTCCTGACTTTTGGTCAGAACCTTATAGCGTGCACGCTTCAGCGCTTCGATAACTTGCTTGTTCACAGGCTGTCCTTCAGCATCTACGCGATTAAGGTATTGCGCGACACAAAAGAAGGTCGCTGTAACCACGATAGACGGTTTGCTGCTTTACGATTTCGAAACCGGCTGCGGCGGTAACCGATGCGATTTCTGCTTCTGTATGCGTCCAGTAGACACCGCTCTTCTGTGCTTTGAGGATGGCCTTGTTCTGCGTTGCGATTTCCCGACCATTCCAGAAGACCCGGAGCGCGCCAACCAGTCCGAGCTCTTTTCTTAAACTTGAGAAAAGGTAGCCGCGCCAATCGGTAACGTTCATGTAACGACCGAGATCGATGAGGTAGAGCCAACCACCTGGACGGAGCAACCGATGTAGGTCGGCGAGCCGCTGTTCTTGCGCTGGCATTGCGTAAAGTGCGTGGACGCAGATAATAAGGTCAGCCGTACCCGGGGCATCGATGTCCTCAAGCGCGAGCGTGTCGTATTCTATGTTCCTGTGGTTCGCCAATTTGGACTGCGCCGATCGGATCATGCCAGCGTCGGGTTCTACGAAGCGTATCTCGCTGTCGGGGCAAGCGCGCGCCGCGATCTCAGTGTAGTTCCCAGTGCCCCCCCCGATGTCATAGATCAACTGCGGAGTCTTTATGGTTGCAAGGAAATCCTCGAAATCCTGTAGTAGTATCTGATATTCAGGGTTGTGCGCGGACAGCAGATCGTAGGCCGTTGCATATGCACTCCAATCGGCACGCACAAACCGATCAGCCGTTTTAGAGCTTTCTAAATTCATAGGACTGACATTTCAGCATGAGTGTCTGAGGGCATAACGAGAAAACTCCAGGACTCGAACAAGAATGACTTGCTTCAGAACATGTTGCATTGGTTAAAAAGTGCCACCTCGAAACAGACAATTGAAAGCCAATCACTCTTACTGCGGTCACTTAATGCTAAGTACATTTATTCTACTACAGGTTGATATCATTTGGATAGTCCGAATTGAGTACGGGTTTGGCAGACTTCGGTATAGTCGGTCCCGGCATCGGATCGCGATATGCTCTTCAGAAGAGATGCAGTCGCAAACCTAAGTACGGATCGGGGTGTTGAAGACACGTCTGGGATCAGCGCGGGCCGCATGGGCCGAGGGCGTGAGATAAGTGCAGACGCTCGATAAATTTGGCAGGACGCCGTCAAAAACGTGATGCTAGGACTGCAACGATTCCGGATTTCAGAGAGGAATTTGACTGATCCGTCAAAATATGGCCCCAATTTTTAGCGATGAGTGAGCGAATTGTAGAGCATCAATAAGCTTGGAGCCGTTATGAAAGTAGTAACCGTTTATGATAACCCGACGTGGCGGATGGCGGGTTATGATGAGCTGATCGTGCTGGAGCTTGTCGCGCACTTTCTTGGCATTGCAACGCATCACAATGACAATTCAGCTCCCTCGCCAATTGCCGCGCTCGAACTCATCACTGGCGTAGAGGATGCCTAAGACGTTTTAGTACGACATCATGCGCGGACAGACACTCGATGTGCTTTGATCGTGCAGATGTAGGGTAAGAGCTGACGGCCGGAAGCGGCCTTTAAGGTGTGAATGCCGTACTGCCTCTTCTCCAATTGTGTCCATCGTCGCCTGACCAAATGTTCGGTCAGGCCACGATAGACACAGCTAAGTTTTAAAAGAGATATTTCTTAAAGTGTGCCAGCGTGCGTTCCCATGACAAGTCGGCCATGGCTTCGTCAAATCGCGGGGTGCTGTCATTGTGGAACCCATGATTGGCATCTTTATAAATATGGGTCTCAAAGTTCTTTCCGTTGGCGATCAGCGCGGCCTCATAGGCGGGCCATCCTGCATTCACGCGCTCGTCCAACTCACCATAATGCAGCAGCAATGGGGCTTGGATTTTGGGGACATCTTCGGCGGCGGCTTGACGGCCGTAATATGGAACTGATGCTTTGAGTTCTGGATATGCAACCGCTGCGGCGTTCGCGACTCCACCACCATAGCAAAAGCCTGTGATGCCAACATTTCCAGTTGATCCTTCATGCGCCATCATGAACTCAACTGCTGCAAAAAAATCATTCATCAGTTTCTCTGAATCAACGGTGCGCTGCAGTTCACGCCCTTCCGCATCGTTACCAGGATAACCGCCAACCGAGCTAAGGCCATCAGGAGCAATCGCCAAAAATCCGGCCTTTGCCAGACGACGCGCGACATCTTCAATATATGGATTAAGGCCGCGATTTTCGTGAACGACCACAACAGCTGGTAGTTTGCCTTCTGCGCCCGCAGGCCGCACCATGTAGCCACGCACCTCACCATGACCGTTGGGCGATGGGTATGTAATGTATTCAGGCACGATGTCTGGATCGTTAAAGGAAACCTGTTCAGCCAAGGCATAATTCGGTGCCATCAGTCCCAAAATGGTCGTGGCGGTCATACCTGCGACCGCAAATTTGGTGGCTCCCTCAAGGAATTCACGTTTTGTGATCATGCCATGCGCATAAAAATCATAAAGTTCGAGCAATTTGGGATCAAAGTCTTTTGCCGTCAGTCGGGTCATAATTATTCCTCCTCATCATCTCATTGTGGAAACGGTATGATGCACAAGGCAGCTCAGGCAAACGTTTTTAATACACAAAGCGGTTTCACGCCATCACAACACCGTGGCAGTAATCTTATCGTGATTGGCGCAAACTATCGGTGAAAATCATCCCCGAAGTGCTATTATCAAGTTTCAGGAGTTAATCTGACCCAAAGGAAGGAAAAGATATGGTGCGCAACTTTATCACTCGGAGAACTGTCATGACCACGGCAAGCTCTTTGTTGGCTGTCGCTGGTTCTGGTTTGCTTTCTGGTGCGCGTGCCCAAGAGCTTGCGCCAACTCCAACGATGCGTGGCGGCTCCAACAACTACCAGCCAGGTGCCGCGATTGTTGAAAAGATTGGCGGCGGTGGGTTTTGGATGACGGGCACTGTACGCAACGCCGCCAATAGCGAACCGCTTCAAGGTCAACGGATTCAAATCTGGGCACATACAGTAGAAGGCCATGAACGGGACCCAGAAAGCCATGGTGCCACCTTGACTGATGCGAACGGTGTGTTTCGCCTTGAGATGCCTCAAATCGTTCCTGCCTTCGGTCAGGCGCACGGGCACCTTGCCTATGATGGCAATGACTTCAAAACTGTCTTCCTTCGGCCCGTAATGCGAAGCCCAAGCGAAACGACCCTCAACGTAGATTTCGTTCTCGTACCGGCCTGAGTAAAGTGAACTCGGAAAAGCTGTATCGGGTTCGAAACTTTCTCATTTGGTTCACCGTTATCACAATTACTGTCGTGCCGATTGTCGCCTCATTTTGGAGCCCCCTGCACGCGTGGCGAGACCCAATTTATATCGTTGCTGGTTTGGCTGGGATCGCAGCAATGACCCTATTGTTTGTCCAACCTCTATTGGCTGGCAGTGATCTACCGGGTCTAAACCCGGCTCAAAGCGCCCGCATACACCGGATCGTAGGCAGCTTACTCGTGGTCCTGGTTGTGACCCATGTCGCAGGCCTATGGATCACAAGCCCCCCGGACGTCGTTGATGCGCTATTGTTTGCATCGCCGACGCCATTTTCCGCTTGGGGTGTCATTGCGATGTGGGCAGTATTTATTTCGGCATTATTGTTTGTCTTGCGTCGACGACTAAAACTATCTCCATCCATCTGGAAACGTGTTCATCAAGGCTTGGCAGTCGTCATTGTCGGCGGCACCATCGTCCACGCGCTTTTGATCGTTGGCACAATGGAAACTGTATCAAAGGGGCTTTTGAGCTTCTTGATTGTGGTTGTCTTTGTTCGGCAAGCTTACAGAACGAACGTGTCCAGAGGGCGAAGGGAATAACTATCATGCCAAACTAGGACGGTAGCAAGTTACGTCCTCGGAATGGAAGCTTTTGCTCATGAAACAGACCTTGGCGTAACCGTAGCGAACGGCAACTTTGTCCCGCATGACCGCCTCTCACCTTCCCATTTGTGCTGATTTCTTGTGCAACTGCAGCGAATGGCAGCAAGGAGCGAAAACTACCGAATGTCTGCGCAGCAGCGAAAGTCCGGTCCCGGTTAACAACCCTTCTTTAAGGGTTAGGTTGGACTAGGCTTGGTAAGAGCTATCTGAGCGGCAATCTTACACCTGTATTACTGCCCTCCAGCCCCATTTCTAGGGAGAGTATGCCTAACGACGAAGAGGGGCAAAAATTGGGGAATTTCTCGGCCCCTGAGGGCTAAGCTTGCTATCGAACAGCTATCTAAGAAAAGTGGCTGGGGTGGTAGGATTCCCAGCGGATTTCGTAACTCATTGTGTATGCGATAAAAAAGTTCGCTACACTTCACTACGTGATGCATTTGTGTTGCACATAGACGTGTATCGGTCAATGCTTCACAGCATAGATCGAGCGGCATTGTAGTTGATGGGACGAAAGCTAAGATGGTGGTGACAGGCTTCAGGTGCATAGCCAGAATCTATGGCCCAATCCGCCCTTCGCGAAGGCTGCCGCATACGGCCCAAACCTGCCATTCATCCACCCTTGGCCATGCCGCAGTGCGGCCCGTCGAAGCAGACTTTCGTCCCAACTGCAAAACATACGAAAGCCGAATTCACACGATTCGGGATGAATAGGTCGTCAGATTTGACCGTTTGAGAGCCCGCTTCACCACCACCCAAGACCAGCGATTCATCAGGAGGTCCATCAATCACGCCCAAGGCGGCACTACTATTACGAGATGCGTGACCCTGCATTGCACGAACAAGCGATCACGGCAGGTATTGTCATCCTCTTGCTCACGCTGATGCTGGTGCCGCTTCTCGGGCCAGTGTCATTCACCGTCTATTTGGCGATACTGGAGCTTCCGTGATCTCCCGCGTCATGGGGATCCTCCTCGCCACCATCGCGTTCGATGCCATCCTTGAAGCCTTTAATACGCTCGACATCTTCGACGTCGCGCCGTCGAAAACCCCAGCCTGCTGTTCAAAACGACAAATCAGAGTTAGATACGCGACTGGGAGCTTTTTTAGTAGTTCAACGCACAGAACGTCGTATTAGGCTCTCCAAGAGGGGCTGTAGCCAGTCGAAGCTTGGTGCAGGTCGTCGACTGGCCGTCTGCTTAGCACCGCGGGTCACATATGATCGGCGTAAGTCTGGCCGATGGTCTGCGCCGCAGATCTAAGACGCTGCAAGTGATCTCGGGCGACCGTCTCCACACGATGCGCGCTGGCGTTCCAGACCAGATTTATGGCGCCGACCGGCTTGTCGCCCGCAAGGATGGGAATCGCGATTGCTGCTGGAAGCGCGCCATAATCCACTGCACGGCCCCAGTGATCCGGCGAGCGGATGGCATAGCCCCGTGCCCTGATATCACTCAGTACCTTCCCGAGCAGGGGAAGAGCTTTGACTTCTTCTCGTGGCAGCTGGTCGGCGAGTTCCTGCAAGGCTTGGACCCGGTCATCATCCGACAAGGTGAACATATAGGCCGCCCCCAATGCCGATAGTATCGGCGATGGTCGGAAACCCACGGTGTCCGGATATATGGCGTGCTGCTTGTATGAGCGCGATGTGTCGACAATTTCAACCCTTCCTCCGCCGATCCCAGCTGCGAGAT
>JBALTK010000185.1:0-7564 GCA_036964385.1 Sulfitobacter sp.
TCAGGCAGCCCAACAGGCATCGCGTCTAATTCTTCAACCATCTGAGCAGCTTGTTTCAAATTCCGCACCAAAAGCGCACGCAGGGTTTCGCGGTCATCGCTGCGCAAAATTGCGGCGGGGTGGAGCGTGATCAGCACGGGAATTCCCTCGCGCCCGCGTTCAACCCGCCCGAGGCGCTGCATCAGTGCGCTGCCATTCCCCGTCAACGTCTGCGCGGCAGTGGCACCCAGCGCGATAAGGAGTGCGGGCTGCACTTGGGCGATCTCACGCTCCAGCCAAACACGGCAGGCGGCCACTTCGGAGGTGTGCGGGTTTTGGTGAATACGCCTCTTGCCGCGGGGGGTGAATTTGAAATGCTTGACCGCGTTGGTGATGTACGCCGCCGCGCGGTCCAGCCCCGCTTCGGCCGCGAGTTCGTCGAATAATTGCCCTGCTGGGCCGACAAAGGGGACCCCTTCCAGATCCTCGCGATCTCCCGGTTGTTCTCCTACAATCATCACACGTGCATCCATCGGCCCGACACCGCCAACCGCCTGCGTGGCTTGCGCGCCAATCGGACACCGCGCACAGGCGTGCAGGTCATCCGTCACATCACGCGCAGGTAACCGTTCCAATATCCGTTCGGCGCGGATCGGGGGCAGGGTGGGCGCATCGTCCTGCATCTTGCGCATCCGCGCTTCGGCCCCTGCAATCAGACCGGGGATTAGGTCGGCCTCGGGAAGGTTCTTCCAGTATTTCTTGGGCATCTCCGATTGCATCGCTTTGATCTTCAGGCGCGCAGGGTTGAAGATGTTGGCGTAATACGTCCGCCAGAGTTCTTCCGTCTCGTCGCTTAGATCAAGGCGCGCACTCTGCACCGCCTCATGGGCCAGATCGCCACCGCTAAACCGCGTAGTTACCTCTGGTGTGACGATCACCCAATCCATATCGCCAAAACGGCGCGTGAAGAAGGAGGCGATCAACTCTTCTATTCGGTGATCGGGCTCGAACCAACTGATGAACTGCCGTCTGTTCGCTCCCTGCGGGGTGATCTCACGCAATCGCACGAAGGCTTTCATCTTATGCATATCGCGCCGAACGTTTTTGGCCCACGCTTCGAGTTGCTGCACCTCCGCATCAGCACGGTTCCCCAATAGGCGGCTGTTTCCGCGACAGCGCAATAACATGCGGTACAAAAGATCATGCACCCCCTCGGCACGGTGCGCGCAAACGAGTTTGGCCAAAGGGATGAACCCCGAAGGCACGGACATTTCACGCGGAACGGGCAGGGAGGCACCACCACTGAACAGGCTCTGCGTGTCCCCTTCCATGCCCCATTCTATATCATCGGCAGGAATATCATTGCTGGCCAGTGCACGCGCTGCATCGCGCCACGCTTCAAACGTGCCCAGTCGCGGCAGGCGGGGCGCGTAGATCACAACAGGCTAAGCTGTTCAGGCGGCGGCGCAAACCGCGCGCGCAAATTGGCCGCATCGGTGAGCCCGCCCGGAGACCAGTCGCGCGTGGTGATGAACGGCTTGGCCTTGTTCACCAGCGCTCCGATCCGTTTGAGATCGCCAAACCCCAACGCGCCACTACGCCGCGCCGAAAGTATCCGTGCAACCGATTTCGTCCCGAACCCTGGCACCCGCAGCAACATATCCTTGCCCGCACGGTTCACATCTACAGGAAACACAGCGCGGTTCGCCAAAGCCCACGCCAACTTGGGGTCAATCTCCAAATCCAACATGCCGCCCTCAGCCGCCGAGGCTATCTCGTCCGCCTCATAGCCATAGAACCGGAGCAACCAATCCGCCTGATACAAGCGATGCTCCCGCACCAGTGGCGGCTTGATTAACGGCAGCGCCGCCGTACTGTCGGGGATCGGAGAGAATGCAGAGTAATACACCCGCTTGAGTTTGTAGGAGCTATAAAGCCGCGTCGAGCTTTGCAGGATCGTGGCGTCATTTGCGCCGTCCGCCCCCACAATGAGCTGCGTGCTTTGCCCTGCTGGCGCGAACTTTTCCGCCCGCCGTCCCGTGTGTGTCCGCTCTTTCGCGGCCTGCTTTCGCAACTCCACACGCCCCATTGCACGGCGAATTTCGTCGCCGTTCTTTTCTGGTGCATAGGCTTTGATCCCCGCATCTGTCGGCAGCTCGATGTTCATCGATAATCGGTCTGCCAACAGGCCCGCTTCTTCGATCAGTTCGGGCGAGGCATCGGGGATCGTCTTGAGGTGGATATAACCGCGAAAATTGTGATCGTGACGCAGGCTGCGCGCAATCCGCACCATATCGGCCATGGTGTCGTCAGGGCTTTTGATAATGCCCGAGGACAGGAACAGCCCTTCGATATAATTGCGTCGGTAAAACTCGGTCGTCAGATGCACGACTTCTTCCACCGTGAACCGCGCCCGCGGCACCTGCGAGGAGACGCGGTTGATGCAATAGGCGCAGTCGTAAATGCAGAAATTTGTCATCAGAATTTTCAGTAAACTAATACACCGCCCATCAGGTGCATACGCATGGCAAATCCCTGACCCCTCGGTACTGCCAAGGCCCGTGCCATCCGCACTGTTCCGCTTTGCCGTGCCTGATGAGGCGCACGAGGCGTCATATTTCGCCGCATCGCTCAAGAGCGCGAGCTTTTCTTTGAGGGTCATTTTTGCCATAATGTTCTTATTATGTTCTCACTCTATTTCTAGCAACCCCTTTCACGCTGCGACATTTTCCCCGACCCTTCCCCTGAGATGATGTTCGCCACCCAACATCACGCTTGTTTTTATCGGCAAGCCTCCGCGCGCAGGGATGCATGACCCCTTGCTCCAGCACCCCAATCGGTTAGCATAGAAGAAAAATAAACGTTTAATCATTGAGGCAGCCCACATGATCCTTTCCCGCAGAAACTTTGCACTGGGCGCCAGTGCGCTCGCCCTCACCGCTTGCGGTGGCGGAGTGACTTCCAGTTCTGGGTCAACATCCTCAGGCGGCCTACCTGCTGATCTGCTCCCGACGCCAAATGCAGGCTATAATGCTTGGGTTTCCAGCTTCCGCAGTCGTGCGGTCTCGCGTGGAATTTCCCAGTCCACGCTTAATTCCGCCTTTCGCGGCACGGGCTATCTTCCTGGATGTGTGAAGCGCGACCGTAATCAAACCGAATTCAAACGCAGCCTTGAGGATTACCTCGCCATCGCCGCTTCGGACGAGCGTATTTCGAAAGGACGCGCCGCATTTGCGCGCCACCGTGGTACGCTGCAAACCCTCGAAGGGCGCTACGGTGTGGACGCCGAAATCATCTGCGCAATCTGGGGTCTTGAGAGCTTCTTTGGGGAGCGGCGCGGGGATGTGCCTGTTATCTCGGCCACTTCGACGCTGGCTTATGACGGACGGCGCGGCGCTTTCTTTGAGAAGCAACTGATGGCAGCGCTCAAGATCGTCCAGAATGGCGATATACCCGCCTCCCGCATGACAGGCTCTTGGGCCGGTGCCATGGGCCACACGCAATTCATTCCCACATCGTATCAAGCATTCGCCGTAGATTTCACCGGCGATGGCCGTCGCGATATCTGGTCGGACGATCCGACAGATTCGCTCGCCTCCACAGCTGCTTATCTGCAGAAAAACGGCTGGTCGCGTGGAACGAAATGGGGCGGCGAGGTTGGCAATGGCGCGCCTCAGGGCCGTATTATCCAACCCCAAGCAGGCGGTCCCCGCTTTTCCGTTACCCGCAACTTCAACGCGATCAAGCGGTACAATAACTCTGACGCCTACGCGATCGGTGTGGGCCATCTGGCAGACCGCCTCGCAGGTGGCGGACCTCTGCGCGGCAGTTTCCCCCCCGATGCAAATGGCCTGACCAAAGATGACCGCGTCGCAGTCCAGCAGCGCCTGACCGCCAAAGGGTTCGACACAGGCGGCAGCGACGGTGTGATTGGCCCGAACAGTGAAAAAGCGATCAGCGCGTATCAAGCCAGCCAAGGCTTGCCCGTGACAGGCAAACCATCCCAAGCTTTGCTGAGCCAACTCCGCTAATCTGGCAATGAACCGTGAGGGGAAGGCTCCTCACGGTTATCACATTGCGATACGGCTCCAATATTTTCGCGCTATGCGTGTAAGTAGCTAAAGTTAATATAAAATTCCCGACCAGCCATATTTGTGCCCCGTTTCCAAATTAGAAACAATCAAACACAATAATTTGGCAGACTTTCATGCGTACTTTCGGCTCCACAATTCTACCCGTCGCACTTTTGGCTCTCACCGCATGCGGACCCACGCCGTCCGCACAGTCAAGCCGGATGGAAGGTGCCCCGCTAAGTTTTGCTGCACAACCCGCAGAAATTGATGCCCAAGCGAAAGCGTTGACAGAACTCTCCCACCGCATCGTCGTCCAAAGCACGATAAAAGGTGCAGCCATTGGTGCCGCTGTAGGATGCGGGCTCGCGGTTGCATCCGCTAATGCGTCCCACTGCCTGACTGCCGCAGCCGTTGGCGGGGCAGGTGGTGCTGTTGTCGGTCACGTCACAGGAAAACGCACCGTGGCCCGCCGTGTTGAAAAAGTATCCCCCAGCGCGATTGTACGCACGTTGCGCAGCACGAACACCCAGATGGCCCTCGTTCAAACGTCGCTGCCCGCCCGATTGGCGGCCCAAGAGGAAATGTTGTCCCACCTCGAAATGCAGCGCGCTACTGGCGCGATTGACGCCATTTCCTATGACAAAGCCCGCGCAAAAATAACGTCGGAGCGTAAGGCCATCGCAACGTCCTTGATCCAAACCGAAGAGAACGCCAAGCAAGCCGCCGCCAATCTCCAAATAGCAAAAAGGCAGGGCCAGACCGGGCTCGACTGGCACATCTCTGCGACATCAAAACTCGCGAATGAGGCCCACTCGGCCCGTTCCAGCATTTCTTTGCTCTAAGGTACGCGTCGCGCGGCAAACTCTTCTCTCACCCAATCGCTTGGGGCCTGATCGGTGATCCTCAAAAACTCACGGTTGAAGTTTGACTTGGTGTTGAAGCCTGCCGACAACATGGCGGCGGTAACGCTTTCGCCTTCGAGTAGTTTTGCGCAAGCAAGATCAATGCGATATTTGTTGATGTAGCGCGATACGTTCTCACCAGTCTTTCTGTTGATCGCGATGGACAGTTGTTTGACCGGAACATGCATCCTGCTGGCAAGCTGTGTAAGGGTCAGATCAGGATTGAGATACAGCTGCTGCGCCTCCATCAGATCGTCAAGCCGCTGCATTAACGCATCGTTTTGCAGGGCATCAATCGGAGTGACGGGAGTTGGGTCCGTCTTCTCTGGCTCACTCAGACTGTCAGACAGGGTCAAAGCTCCGAGCAGGACCAATGTGCCGCTGGAAAAAATGGTGATGATCCATGGTTGCCACGCCGCGCGCCCCGAAATTTGCGCCGCAACAATCAGAACATCACTCAAGGCGGACACGATCAGGCACAGCCCGATAATACGCCAAATCCGCAACGGCAGATCGCCCGTACCAAGCCTGAGACGTGGCAATGCATCGGCCCCATGAAGCAACGTGAGTAGAATCGCACTGCCGTATCCAACATAAAGAACCGGAATAAACAGATCGAGCCACGCTGGAGCGTAGATCACACAGAACAGCGCGAACAGTGGGCCAAGGATATGCCAGATATCATGGGTCCAGCGCACCTCGCGGATCGCGGTTCCTTGAAAACTTATCCAAGCCAAGGCTGGAATGAGGGCCGCAGTTATCGGCTGAATGCCACGCGCTGCGGGAACTTGGTAGTGTTGGGCCAATGAGATGATCAGCCCTTGGGCAGCACAAGCGGCTAACAGTGCTGGCAACAAGCCGCCGTGATTATCGCGCCGCAACAGAGCGACCAACAAGAACCCCAGTACCAGCGCTCCGAACAACGGGATCGGCAGTGTTGGCATGACGAAGGCCCTCCTATTGCCCTCCCACGTCCTTAAACGGGTTTTGCACGACCTAAAACAGGTTTGAGGACGCCAAGCCGCTTTTCCCAATCCAAACCAGACTCATCGAAACCTTGGAACAGGAGATGTCCAAATGAAAAATATCGCGTTGAGTATTGCCCTCGGGCTGATCACCACTTCGGCCATGGCAGATGAAATGGCCGGATATGAACAAATATCATTTCCAGTCGCCCATCACGACGGTCTGGTTTCTGGCGCGCTGTGGTATCCATCAACTGGTGGTGGTTCAGGGCAGCGGATCGGCGAAAATGGTGTCTTTATCGGCACGCCGGTGCAGGATGGCGGCGATATTGCAGAAGGCCCCTTTCCTGTTGTCCTTGTATCACATGGCTTGGGGGGCAATATCCGCACGCTCAGCTGGTTGACCGCAGGATTGGCTGAAAAGGGGGCGGTGGTGATCAGTGTCGATCATCCCAACAGCACCACATCGGATTTTGATTTACTGAAAGGGTTGGAGCACCGGACACGGGTGCAGGACTTGCAAGCGGCCCTTGATAAGCTTGAGGCCGATCCGCGCTTTGCTGGGCAACTAGACATGACCCGTGTGATGGCGGCTGGATTTTCCTACGGCGGCTGGACGGCCCTGTCGATGGGCGGTGTAACGGGTGATCTGGAAGAGTACGCTGCGCACTGTGATACCGTCGGCACCGCTTCGTCCCATTGTACAGACCTCGCTGAAGGGGGCATAGATTTGCACAGCTTGGATGCTGACGCTTGGAACGCCTCTTACAAAGACGCACGTGTCACGCTCGTCGCGGCGATTGACCCCGCTCTGCATTACGGGCTGACGTCCGAGAATGTTACTGGTTTGGTTGATAACGTCTTGCTGATCGGCTTGGGCGAAGGCCCCGACCGCTTGCTCGCCACTGACTTTAGCCCGAAGGGCAGTAATTTCACAGCGCTATTACCGGATGCACAAATCGAGACATTCGTTCCCGGAAGTCATTTCGCAGCACTGCTGACGTGCAAACCAATGGGCGCGGCAATTCTCAAAGAAGAGGGCGATGATCCTGTGTGCGATGATCCTGAGGGGATGGACCGTTCCGCGTTGCATGCACAAATAGTCAACAGCATCGCGATGCAACTGGGTCTCCCTAACTAAACCTATAGGAGGGCCAACCCTCTCCTTCCTGTCCTAAAGGAACAAGGTCTGGCGCAGAGTGTGGTTTTTGACCGCCTCTGCGCTTCGCTTCAATCGCAAAAAAACTGCCAAACTGACAGTTTGGAGTTCCGCCCTCTGGTCCAGAGAACGCAATGAAGGCTCCGGATGGCGGGCTGATGCTAAAGGTCGGCTCATACGCAATGCTCGCAGTGGATCACGTCGTACGACCGCAGCGCGAAAACGTCTATACTAAGCTGTGGGGAATTTATGGTGCTGTGAGGGAGGATTGAACTCCCGACCTCGTCATTACCAATGACGCGCTCTACCACTGAGCTACCACAGCATCAGGCGCTTTTTACTGGTATGAAACACTCCCTGTAATTGGAGACTGTCCCTGCCGGAAGAAATATCAGCGCCGATAATGGGCTGATTAGCGGCAATTTGGCCGCCGTGCAACCCAAATTCGCGCGTAATCTGGACCCCGTGCGCCTGCTGGGCTAGACA
>JBALTK010000186.1:0-7555 GCA_036964385.1 Sulfitobacter sp.
GCAGAAGACCATCGGAAACCGTCACGCACTGTGCTTCGGTAATACCCGATGCCGTCAGCCCCGTCCGCGTTCAGGTCGGGGATAACACTATGACCCACATCGCGACCTGCGTCTAAAAAGGTGCGTGAGAAAGGTGCCATGCGGTCTGACAAATCCGACACCCACACCGGCCCATTGCCGCGTGTGCGGCGTCCCGTCGTGGTGAGTTCGGAGTGGGTTTCCAAACGGTCAAACACTGCGCGCACGTTGTCCCAGTGCCAGCCCGAGGCTCCAGCCAGTGACCAATCATCAAAATCTTGCGCCAAACCTCTCATATATGTCATTGCGTTGATCGAACTCGATCCGCCGATCAACCGCCCTCGGGGCCAAATAATCGAGCGGGCATTCAACCCTTCGTCTGCCTCGGTGTGATAACCCCAATTCAATTTGGGATTGGCGACGTTAACGGCATAACCCAAAGGCACCTTTACCCAGAAACGCGCATCACTTCCCCCGCTTTCAAGCAGAGCAACAGTGAAAGCACCTCCTTCAGACAACCGGTTTGCTAAAACGCAACCGGCAGATCCCGCACCAACAACGACGTAATCAAACTCACAGTTATTCAAGGTGTCCACCTGCCCTTCCAAGTGCCAACATAAAGAGCTGACCAAGCTGGCCTACGCAAGCAAACAAACTTGCGGCTTAGACCTAAATTTGATTGAGTATAAAGGATTGATTGCCAATACGAATGCGGGCATCTGTTTAGGAAAAAATAGGACCCTGCCATGAGACGCCTCCCACATGTGACTTGGCTAAGCACCTTTGAGGCCGCAGCGCGCCACGGATCTTTTGCAGCTGCTGCAGATGAGCTGGGTCTCACACCGGCGGCCGTAAGCCAGCATATCAAACTGCTCGAACAAACACTCCAGATGAAGCTGTTTAAGCGGTTGCCTAAAGGCGTTGAGTTGACAGACATCGGACAAGCCTACGCCCAACCTGTTCGACAATCATTTGTCGACCTTCAAACCGCAACAGACGGGCTTTTCCAAACTAAGAAACAAACGACACTGCATGTGCGTGCCTCGATCTCGTTCGGTGTGATCGTGCTGGTACCCAGATTACATGAATTCCGCGCCTTACATCCTGAGATTAACATTGTGGTGTCGACCACCGTGTGGTCCGACCGGATGAACGACGCGACCATCGACGTAGATATTCGCTACGGCAACGGCGACTGGCCAGAGCCTGACATTTGGCAGTTGAGACGGGGTCATGCATCTTTGATATGCAGCCCTCAGGTGGCCCGCAATCTACAAGCAGATCCGGCCAAGTTGAAAACCGCTGACGTTGTTACCATCATCGGTTCTGAAAATGACTGGTCGCGCATGTTTGGCAAGTTGGGGGTGGAGGATGCAGTCCCTCCCGCTTGGATGTCGGTAGAGTCCTCGTTGCTCGCGCTCGAGAGCATTGCAGCAGGCCGCGGCATTGCGATTATTGATACGTTGTTCACTGACAGTTACGTCAAGCGAGGTGATTTAACTATTCCCTTCGAACAAGCCGTCCCCACCACCCAGAACTTTTACTTGGTAGCCGACCCAGACCGAAAAATCCGCTCTGCAGTTGCATGCTTTCGTGATTGGATTGAAACTATTGTGAGATGAACTGTTTGAAAGAACTCTTAGGAGCGTCTTGATTCTCTGCTGTGCAACAGCGGCAAATGCCCAGGTCAACGGACCGCAGCACCCGCAAAAGCGGACCTTGGAAACTTCGCAGTAAAACGGAGAAGTGGGCTCACTGCCGGTCTTCGCTGCGTATGCGCATCGCAATAAACAGGATCGTGCCCCGAGTGGCAATTCTCTACAAGTCGCCCAATCTAGTTAGCGAGCGGAGCGAAACTCCGCCATCTTCAGCTTCAGCCCACATGTCCATGGACAGTAATTTGACTGCGAGAACTTTATCTCTCGTTGCGGTTTTATGCTGGATATACATCTTTGCTCCGGAACATGCGTTTTACGAACACATAGAACCTGTGGCGGACATTCATGAAAGTTCGGCTAGGGTCATGGCGATATTAACGACTGTTCTTGTTGCGATCGAAAAACTTCAGGTCCGGAGCCCTTGAAAACCCATTCAGCGTCAGCAAAGAAACTCGAGATAAGATTTGGACCTCTCACTTCGCCGAATTCAGTATCTCGAGAAGTTCATGCTGTGAGAGACTGAAAGGGTTTCCCCTCATAGAGGACGCTTTAGCCGCTGCTGCGGCAACTTTAGGATGGTCCGCCGCGGACAACCCCAGCCCCTCCAAGCCGGGAAGACCCATATTTTGAGACCAGCTACGCAGCGCAGTGATACCCGCCCCTGTATCGCCCTGAGCGAAATAGCTGTCGACTTGATCCAGAACCCAATGCAAGCGAACAGATACTTCCGTATGGTCTTCCGCTTTTCGTAGGTGGGATTCCAAGACTGCAGGAAGCAGCACACCACAAATTGCGCCATGCGGAGCATTGGTTTCGCCGCCGATCACACCTGCGAAACCATGTACGGCTCCAAGGCCGGAATTCGCCAAGGCCAAGCCACCACATGTGCTGACCCAAGCCATTTTATCCCAAGCGTCAGGTGTATCGTTTTCAACCAACTCTCTCAGCGCACCAAGGCCTGTTGAAATAGCAGCATGGCACAAGGCGTCCGTCATCGGATTGGCCTTGATCGACAGATACGGTTCAATCACTTGGGTCACCGCGTCGAGCCCAGCCGCGAGAGCCACGTGTTTCGGCGCGCCCTGCATGAGAGACGGGTCAACGATGGCAATGTTCGGCACCATCTGTGGGTCGCGCAAACTGACTTTTATGCCCTGATCAGGCACCAAGATAACTGCGTTTTTTGTGACTTCAGCACCGGTGCCAGCCGTGGTTGGCAGCGCGATCATCGGCAAGGGTGCGCGATCCAAAGGACGGCCATCTCCAACAACTTCGAGGTAGGTCTTAGGATCGCCATCACAGCAGGTCAATGCTGCCATCGCTTTGGCAAAATCGAGGACGGAACCACCACCAAGCCCGATAACAACGTCTGGAGCGACCCCATTCAATTGGTGTAATGCACGTTCGATATCCGGCAAGCTGGGCTCATTTGCACAACTGATCGTCTCAATCGTCAGACCTGCCGCGTGACATGCGTCTATCAACCACTGAGCGCGCGACACACTCGCACCATGCACCAACAGAACTGAAGTGCCAAAGGTTGCAGCCAATGCTGCCGTATTTTGGCATTGACCTCGGCCAAAGTGGATCGCTTGGGGGCTGAAAAAGGAAAACATCGCTTAAACGCTCAGAGTGGCGTGAACCGCCCTGCCCCATGCCTCGTATTTTTCAGCACGCAGCGTGTCATCCATCGCCGGTTTAAATTGTGTTTCACAGGCCCATGTGTCAGCAAAATTTACTTGGTCAGGATAAACGCCCGCGTGCATTCCCGCCAACCACGCGACCCCGAGAGCTGTGGTTTCTTGGCTAGACGGCCTGTCGACTGGGGCTGAAATAATGTCGGACAGAAACTGCATCGCCCAATCATTGGCTGACATGCCACCGTCGACCCGCAACGTAGGTTGAACCCCTGGTACCTGCCAGTCCGCAGCCATTGCCTGAAGTAAATCCCGTGTCTGGTAGCCGATGCACTCAAGCGCAGCTTTCGCCATTTCAGCTGGGCCTGTTGCGCGTGTCAGACCGAAAGCGGCTCCTCTGCAATCAGGGTTCCAATAAGGGGCACCAAGCCCAACAAAGGCCGGTACGAGGATCACGTTTTGCTGTGAATCTGCCTGTTCGGCCAATGCCTGTGTCGCAGATGCGTCCTGAATAATCTGCATCCCGTCCCTCAGCCATTGCACGACCGCCCCTGCAACAAAAATCGAGCCTTCAAGCGCATATGTCGGTTTGCCCTCGAGCTGATAGGCGATTGTGGTAAGTAAACGGTTCTGTGACATGACAGGTGTATCGCCCGTGTTCAAAAGTACAAAGCATCCAGTCCCATAGGTCGACTTAATCATACCGGGCTCAAAACACGCCTGCCCGATGGTGGCGGCCTGCTGGTCTCCGGCAACACCGTTGATGGGAATTTCGCTGCCAAACAAATCCGACAGAGTATTACCAAAATCAGCGGCACAGTCTTTGACCTGAGGGAGCATCTGCATCGGAATATCCAAAAGATCGCAGATCGTGCTGCTCCATCTGCCTTTGCGAATATCATAAAGCATTGTCCGTGCGGCGTTGGTGGCATCCGTGGCATGGGCCTTCCCACCAGTCAGTTTCCAAATGAGAAAGGAATCGACGGTGCCAAACAGCAACTCGCCGTTTCGGGCGCGGGCTCGCGCGCCGTCTACGTGGTCCAAAATCCATTTCAGCTTAGTGCTTGAAAAATAGGGATCGAGCAAAAGCCCCGTGCGCTCTGTGATCATAGCCTCGTGACCTGCATCGCGAAGCTCTGCACAAGTGTCAGCCGTGCGGCGGTCCTGCCAGACAATCGCGTTATGCAGCGTTTCGCCAGTTTCCTTGTCCCACACCACGACTGTTTCGCGCTGATTGGTGATGCCGATTGAGGCAATTCGTTCAGGCGAGATTCCTGCGCGTTTGATGACCTCACGACACGTCGACAACGTCGTCTCCCACAAATCTTGGGGATCGTGCTCGACCCAACCGGATTGCGGAAAATGCTGCGTGAATTCGTCCTGTGCGCTGGCACAGGCTATCATCGCCGCGTCAAACAGGATCGCACGGGTTGAGGTCGTGCCTTGGTCAATTGCGAGAACGTAAGTCATGAATTGTCGCCGGTTGTTTTTGGTGAAAACAGCGGCCCCTTTGTAGAGGGCCGCTGATGTTAGACGTGTCCTGTACGCCGTTGGAAATGGAACCCGTTACCAGGCCCCAGATCTTGGGCTCACTCCCAGGATTTGATCAGCTCGTCATAAGAGATCGTAACTGGCGCTTCGTCTTCATTTGCCAGTTTCGCTTTGGGCGAACCGGGCTGGGACAGCCAGTACTCTGGATCTTTCTCTTCGTTCATCACCGGACCAAGGTCACCCTGAACACCGGCACGCTCCAGACGGATCAGAACTTTTTCCTGATCTTCACACAGCGCATCGAGTGCTTCCTGAGGCGTTTTCGCACCGGACATTGCGTCGCCGATGTTCTGCCACCACAGCTGAGCGAGCTTTGGATAGTCAGGAACGTTGGTGCCGGTTGGCGACCACTGAACCCGTGCTGGTGAACGGTAGAATTCGATCAAACCACCCAGTTTAGGCGCACGCTCGGTAAAGCTTTCATGCTGGATCGTAGATTCACGAATGAATGTCAGACCAACATGGCTTTTCTTCACGTCGACAGTTTTGGAAGTGACGAACTGGGCATAGAGCCAAGCCGCTTGTGCACGGTCAACTGGTGTGGATTCCATCAGCGTCCAGGAACCGGCGTCTTGGTAACCGATCTTGGTGCCTTCGGTCCAATATGCACCGTGCGGCGAAGGTGCCATGCGCCATTTTGGCGTGCCATCTTCGTTCATCACAGGCAGATCAGGCTCCACGGATGCTGCTGTAAACGCAGTGTACCAGAACATCTGCTGTGCAACGTTACCCTGCGCAGGAATTGGGCCTGCCTCAGAGAATGTCATACCAGCAGCAGCCGGAGGAGAGTATTTTTCCAGCCATTCGATTGCTTTGGTTACAGCATAGACCGCTGCTGGTCCGTTTGTGGCACCGCCACGCGCGACACAGGAACCAACTGGCTGGGACTTTTCGTTTACGCGAATACCCCATTCGTCGACTGGCAGGCCGTTTGGCTCACCTACGTCGCCGGCGCCAGCCATGGACAGCCACGCATCAGTATAGCGCCAACCCAAAGACGGGTCTTTCTTACCATAATCCATGTTGCCAAAGACTTCGCCCTCTACGCCCAAACGTGACAAATCACGACCGGTGAAGAACTCTGCGATATCTTCGTAAGCAGTCCAGTTAACCGGAACGCCGAGATCGTAACCAAATTTGGCTTTGAAGTCTGCTTTGTTCTGCTCGTCGTTAAACCAATCGTACCGGAACCAGTAAAGGTTCGCGAACTGTTGGTCCGGCAGTTGATAGACCTTGCCATCTGGACCCGTCGTGAAGGACAGACCGATGAAATCTTCCAGATCGAGGTTGGGGTTGGTTACCGCAGCACCTTCACCAGCCATCCAGTCAGTCAGGTTACGTGCTTGCTTGTAGCGCCAGTGCGTGCCGATCAAATCGGAGTCGTTGATGTAAGCGTCATAGATGTTTTCGCCCGACTGCATTTGCGTTTGCAGCTTTTCAACAACGTCACCTTCACCAATCAGGTCATGCGTCACCTTGATGCCAGTGATGGCCTCAAAAGCAGGTGCCAGAACGGTGGACTCGTATGTGTGAGTACCGATTGTTTCGGACACAACGTTGATGGACATGCCTTCATATGGTTTTGCCGCGTCGACAAAAAACTGAAGTTCAGCTTCTTGATCAGCACGGGACAGCGTCGAAAGCTCCCCGATTTCGCTATCGAGGAATGCCTTGGCGGCATCCATATCAGCGAACGCAGGTGCGGCAAGCATGCAAACAGCAAGGCCTATCGCAGTGGTTCCTTTAAGTCGCAAGTTCATTTTAGTTCCTCCCTAGATGTGAACATTTTAGATGGTCCGGTTCTTGCTTGCCGGGTCACCTATTCGATTAGACCCAGCGGAAGACCGCTAAGGCATAAAAGAAGCAGACGATCAGCGCGCCCCATTGCGGCGCACTGAGCAATCCAAGCCAAGCCAGATTGATAAAGGCCGAGCCCAGCAACGTGATGAATAATCTGTCACCACGGGTCGTTTCGATCCGAAGGACGCCATTGCGCGGTGCCTCAGGATATTTGATCGCAAGCACCGTAAAGGTGACCAGCGTAATCGCTATGATGCCGAAGAAAGCGGCGGTCGGCCAAGTCCATGCCATCCATTCCATAGTTGTTTCTCCTCTCTTAGACGCGGCCCAGGGCAAAGCCCTTGGCGATGTAGTTGCGGACAAAGTAGATCACCAAAGCACCCGGCAGGATCGTGAGAACTCCCGCCGCTGCGAGCACGCCCCAGTCGATGCCTGCGGCCCCGACCGTGCGGGTCATTGTGGCAGCAATCGGCTTTGCATTGACCGATGTGAGCGTACGGCTGAGCAGCAGTTCGACCCAACTGAACATGAACAAAAAGAATGCCGTGACACCTATGCCCGATGCCACAAGTGGTGTGAAAATACGGATAAAGAAGCGCGGAAATGAATAGCCGTCGATATAGGCTGTCTCATCGATCTCCTTTGGTACGCCACGCATGAAGCCTTCCAAAATCCAGACCGCCAACGGCACGTTGAACAGACAATGCGCCAAGGCCACTGCGATATGCGTGTCAAACAATCCCACCGAGCTGTAGAGCTGAAAGAACGGCAGCGCAAAGACGGCTGGTGGTGCCATACGGTTGGTCAGCAGCCAGAAAAACAAGTGCTTGTCGCCCATAAACGTATAGCGGCTAAAGGCATAAGCCGCAGGCAGTGCCACCAGCAGCGAGA
>JBALTK010000187.1:0-7505 GCA_036964385.1 Sulfitobacter sp.
AGTGACATGGGCGCGCCAAGGCTGTCTGCAACGGTGTTCACTTGATCCAAATGCACAGGCGAACCCGTCGCCAACGAGGTGTGCATCCCGGCCGCCCCCACAGGCTCAACCCCGAAAACCTGACACGCGGGGTTCATCTGCTTTACCGCCGCTGCGATCCCGCTGATCAGACCGCCCCCACCGATAGACACAACAACGGCGTCCAGCGTAGGTGCGTCCTCCATCAGCTCCAACCCAACACCGGCCGTACCAAGCGAGGTAAGGGGCCCCTCAAACGGATGGATAAAGTGCCGCCCCTCCTCTGCCACCAGACGGTCGGCTTCGGCAAATGTCTCTGCGCCCGGCGCTTTCATAATAACTTCGGCACCCTGCGCTTTAGCCATTTCCACGCGAAATGGATTTGCGTTGGATTGGATCACCACTTTGGCCGATGCACCAACTTGCCGCGCCGCCCATGCTGCTGCAATCGCGTGATTGCCCGCACTGGCAGCTGTCACGCCCCGCGCCCGCTGCTCTGCATCAAGGCTGCGCGCAACACTCAGCGCGCCACGTGCCTTGAACGTTCCCGTGTGCTGAAAGCACTCCAGTTTGAGTACCGCTGCACCGCCGCCCAAAACATCCGCCATCAATCCACTATCAAGCGTAAGAGAGGGCGTGCGCAGAACATCGCCCGCTAGCGCCGCAGTATTTGCACGAATAGCATCCAGCGACAGGGCGCTGATATCAGGGGCCTCGTCAGTCATGAAGTTGGCGGTCCTTTTACCAAGGGTAGAGGTGCATCCTCCCCCTCAACTTCTTCAAAGTCAAAGTTATCCAACCGCGCCGCACGTTTCCCCGCCCGCTCTGCCGCTGTACCGATCCCCTCAAGGTCTTCACGCGCTTGGCGGAAATGCGTGTCCAGCTTGGCCACACGCGTCACAACCAGCTCAACATCGCGGTGTAGCAGACGCAGGGTTTTGCGGATTTCGCCCGCCTGTTCGCGCATGCGCGCATCCTTGAGGATCGCGCGCATGGTATTCAGCGTTGCCATGCAGGTCGTAGGCGAGACAATCCAGACGCGGGCATCAAATCCCTCGCGGACCAATTCGGGGAAGTTCGCGTGCAACTCGGCATAGACCGCTTCGGAAGGCAGAAACATCAATGCGCCATCCGCTGTCTCCCCATCAAGAATGTACTTCTCGGCGATATCGCGGATGTGTTTGCGCACACTCGTCCGCATATTTGCCACCGCTGATTTCAACTCCCAATCGGTCTTGGCACGGTGCAGCGCCTCATAGGCCTCCAGCGGAAACTTGGCATCAATCACAATTGGCCCTGGAGGGTTGGGCAGATGGATCAAACAATCCGCCCGCCTCCCGTTCGAGAGGGTCTTTTGCATCGTATAGCTATCTTTCGGCAGGGCCTTATAGACGATGTCATTCAACTGGATTTCACCAAAAGCACCACGCGTCTGCTTGTTGCTCAGGATATCTTGCAGCGACAGCACATCCCCTGACAGCTTGGTGATATTGTCCTGCGCTTTATCAATCGACGCCAGCCGCTCCTGCAACTGCGTCAGGCTGGTTGTGGTGCGTTGTGCAGAGCCGTGCAGCGTCTGGTTGGTCCGCTCTTGCATCTGCGCCAACTGCTGCTGCATCTGAAGTTGCACCGTGGCGAGGCGCGTCTCAAGGCTTTGGATCAACTGCGTTTGTGCATGGGCTTGTGTGTCCGATACCGTTTGCAGATTGCCACGCAACTGCTCCTGGCCGCTGCTCAGCGCATAGAGCTGATGCGTGAGCGGGGCAGGGATGCGGGTGGGGCGGATTAGCAGCACGACGAGTAAAACGAGGATGAGCGCGAGAACACCCAGCCCAATGAGCACCGCCAATATCGCAGGATCATTCAGGTCAAACTGTACATCGCCAAGCTGAATCATGTGCGCCCGAACAGCCGCTCAATGTCGCTAAGTTTAAGTTCCACATAGGTGGGGCGGCCATGGTTACACTGACCCGAATGGGGCGTCGCTTCCATCTCGCGCAGAAGGGCGTTCATCTCTTCGCCGCGCATCCAACGACCAGAACGGATGGAGCCGTGACAGGCAACACGGCTGAGGATCGCTTCAATCCGCGCTTGAACAAGCAGGCTCTCGCCCTCGCCCTCCAACTCGTCCAGAATATCGCGGATCATCGCCTCGGCGTTCACTTCACCAAGGATCGCGGGTGTCTCACGCACGGCAATCGCATCGCCGCCAAAGGGCTCTATCCCGAGGCCAAATTTCGCCAACTCATCTGCAACCTCCAAAATCGCCGCGCGCTCGGAGGAAGGCAGCTCAATAATTTCAGGGATAAGCAACGCTTGGGACGCAACGCCATTGGCCGCCATCTGGTTCTTGAGCTTTTCGTAAACCAACCGCTCATGCGCAGCATGCTGGTCTACGATGACCATACCCGTCGTAGTTTGCGCAATGATGTAATTCTCATGCACCTGACCGCGCGCCGTACCAAGGGGGTAGTCGGTGCGCTCAGCAGGTGCTTCCTCCAAGGGGGTCTCCACCCTGCCCCACATCCCTTGTGTCTCCGCGAAACCTTGCGGTGCTTGGGCTTGATGGGCCGTGAAGCGCGCACCGGTTGAGGGTCGGTCCATCTGATAGACGCGCGCTTCCCCCTGCCCCTCTGGACGCATGACGCCAAGGGTCGCATCCGCGACAGTCGAAGACGCACGATGCCCCGCGTTGGCCAACGCATGACGCAGCCCCGAGACAATCAACCCACGCACAATGGCAGGATCACGAAAGCGGACCTCGGATTTCGCGGGGTGTACGTTGACGTCCACCAGATTGGGATCGCAATCCACGAACAACGCCGCGGCGGGATGACGGTCACGGCTCAGAAAATCGAAATAGGCACCGCGCAACGCACCGATGAGCATTTTGTCCTTCACCGGACGACCATTCACAAATAAATACTGGGCCACCGCAGAGCCGCGAGAATAGGTTGGCAGCGCCGCAAATCCAGTGAGGTGAAAGCCCTCCCGCTCCGCATCAATAGCGAGAGAATTTTCCGCGAACTCGCGCCCCAAGACCTGACGCAAGCGGCCATGCAACGCCTCGAACAAATCACCCTGCTCTGCTTCTGCACGGAACACGTCGCGTCCAGCACCATCCCCTGAGACATCCCGCAGGACAAAGCGGACGAACGGCTCGGCCATGGCGAGACGTTTGATTACATCGCCGATCGCTTGGGCCTCTGCTCGGTCTGTGCGCAAAAATTTCAGGCGGGCGGGCGTAGCGTAAAACAAGTCACGCAGTGTGACGACCGTACCCGCACTAAGCCCTGCAGGTTTCACTTCGGAATGTTTGCCGCCTGTTACGCTGATCTCCGCACCGTCATGGCCGCCGGCGCGGCTGGTGATCGTCAGACGACCCACGGCTCCAAGCGAGGGCAAAGCCTCCCCACGAAACCCGAAGGAGTGGATGTTGAGCAGGTCGCTGCCGTCAATCTTAGAGGTCGCATGGCGGGACAATGCCAGCGGCAAATCGGCGCCTGCAATACCGCAGCCATCATCCGTCACGCGAATAAGGGTTTTGCCTCCATCGGCATACTCAACCGTGATGCGCGTGGCACCCGCATCAATGGCGTTCTCGACCAACTCCTTAACGGCGGAAGCTGGGCGTTCGACCACTTCACCCGCGGCAATGCGGTTGATAGCAGTCTCGTCGAGTTGCCGGATGATCGGCTGGGATGCGCTTATGTTGGGGGTCTGTTGGGCCATGCCGCAATACCTAGCATGGAGGGCTGCGATTCTGAAACCCGCCTGCACAGGTTATCCACCGCTAATTTGACGTGTTATCCGCCTGTGGCAGCGCGGTACCATGCAACAATCCGAGCGCGCTCTTCCGGCTCCATATAGCTGAGGTTCGCAGGGGGCATCGCATGTGTAAGACCTGCTTGCAGGTATATTTGTTTGGCCGAGTTCGCGATCTGGTGTTCAGTTTCGAGGCGCACTCCTTTGGGCGCCCAATGCAGACCCTCCCATACAGGCTCCGCCGCGTGACACATTGAACAGCGGCCCATCACGATATCCTGCACCTCGCCAAAGCCTTCGGCCTGTGCAAATTGCACGGCAGCGCCTTGAGCCTCTTGGGGCTCAGCCGCACGGAACATGGGCGCGGTGGACAGCCAAATGATGGCGAGGAACAAAAGCGCAGTCGCCAGCCACGTCCAATGCTTGGACCCTTTACGCGCATGCATGCAATTGAAGTAGTGGCGAATGGTGACGCCCATCAGGAACACAAGCGAGGCGATGAGCCAGTTCATCTCGGAGGCAAAAGCCAACGGATAGTGATTGCTCAGCATCAGGAAGATCACGGGCAGCGTGAGGTAGTTGTTATGGGTGCTGCGTTGTTTTGCGATCTTGCCGTATTTTGCGTCGGGCGTGCGCCCTGCTTTGAGGTCCGCGACCACGATGCGCTGATTTGGCATGATCGTGAAAAAAACATTCGCACTCATGATAGTGGCGGTGAATGCGCCGAGGTGCAGCAGCGCAGCACGGCCCGAAAAGACCGAGGTATAGAAATATGCCATCGCCACAAGGATCACATAGAGCAGTATCATCAGGCGAGTGTTGTCATCGCCAAAGCGGCTCTTGCACAGTTGGTCGTAAGCGACCCAACCAAAGCCCAGTGAAGCGAGAGAAATTGCAACGGCTTGCCAAATCGCAAGATCGGCAACCGCAGGGTCAACCAGATAAAACTCAGCTCCGAGGTAGTAGACAAGAATCAAAAGGGCAAAGCCAGAAAGCCAAGTCGAGTAGCTCTCCCATTTGAACCAGATCAGATCGTCAGGCATCTCTTTTGGCGCAACGAGGTACTTCTGAACATGATAAAACCCGCCGCCGTGGACCTGCCACTCTTCTCCATCTGCGCCAGAAGCGAGGTTGCGGTTGCGGTGTAACCCTAGATCAAGAGCGATGAAATAGAACGAGCTACCAATCCATGCGATGCCCGTGATGACATGGACCCAACGGACTGCGAATTCGAGCCATGAGGAGAGGGCGGCGAGATCGTACATGAAAGCTCCGATAGCGAAGGCGCGCGCGGGGAGTGGGCGCGGGATTGAGTTTAATTCGCAAAATAAAGAAGGACCAGCGCGGCAAGCGTGAGCGCCGCGCTGGTTTTATGAATTTAGACTTCGTCAGGCAATACGAGATTGAGGAAGATCGCGACAAACGCGGTTGGAGCCACAGCAGAAGTTGCGAGCGTTTTCACAACTCCAGGCAAATATTGTACTGCTTCTGGCACCAAATTGAGGCCAAGACCCGCCGCCAATGACACAGCAATGATCACCATGTTGCGGCGGTTCATGTCGATCTCTGACAGCATATTGAGACCCGCAGCTGCAACCATGCCGAACATCACGATCACACCACCACCAAGAACAGGCAGAGGCATGGATGCAATAACAGCACCAATTTTCGGGACCAAGCCACAGAGGATCAAAACGATTGCGGCAATGGTCACAACATGGCGGCTCATGATCCCAGTCATACCGACGATGCCCACGTTCTGACTGAATGACGTGTTAGGCAAACCGCCGAACACACCTGCGACTGCCGTGCCGAGGCCATCCGCATAAGTCGCACCAGCAATTTCCGTGTCCGTCGCCAGACGCCCTGCGCCTGCTTTTGTCGTGGCGGAAACATCACCAACCGTTTCGATGGCAGAGACGATAGAGACAAGCGTGACCGCGATCACCGCGCCAAGGCTGAATTCGAAACCGTAGGGCAGCGCGGAGATGTTGGTGAACCAGCTGGCTTTTCCGACTGCGCTGAAGTTGACCATGCCAAAGGCGAGTGCCAGCAGGTAACCCACGATCAGGCCGATCAGGATGGCAGAATTGCTCAACGTCCCTTTTGTGAAAAACTTGAACAACAGCGAGACGATCACAACCGACAGAGCCACGCTCCAGTGCATCAATGAACCAAAGCTTTCAGCCTCCATCTGGAAGGGTGCAGCGCCGCCTGCGGCGTATTTAATCGCAACCGGAATAAGGTAGAGACCAATCGCAAGGATCACGAGGCCAGTAACCAGAGGCGGAAACAGAAAACGCAAATGCTGGATCACGCTCCCCAGGAAAAAGTGGATCACACCACCGATGATGCAGGCCGTAAGAGCCACGCTGAGACCTTGAGTCGCGGCGATACCTGCGAGGACACCTACAAAGGCAAAGCTCGTGCCTTGCATGATGGGCAGACGGGCACCGATAGGGCCAAATCCGACTGTCTGGAACAGCGTCGCAATACCGGCAAACAACATTGCCATCTGGATCAGATAAACTTGCTCGGCTCCGCCAAAGGCAAGGCCCGCAGCACCTGCGACGATAATGGAGGGGGTTACGTTTGAGGCGAACATCGCCAGCACATGCTGCAATCCCAACGGGATGGCTTGCGCCAATGGCGGCGTTTCATTGGGATCGGAATAAGCTCGCATAGAATCTGTCATATATATTGTCCCTGGTGTTGTATGCACGACCACTCTAACGGCAGCCCGCCGACACTATGAGACGACTACATGTAACATATCAAGTATTACCTCTTCGAGGTTCGCCGTAGCACCAATTCGGTCCACAACAGCAAAAAAACCGGGCGCTGCTAGTGGCGTCAAAACACCGTGCCATGTACCGCGGTGGAAATTGACGCCCTGATGAGGGGCCGTCAAGAACGCACGCGGTGTGCCGGGTTTGCCGTCTACATCTGTGGCGACAATTACCAAAAACGGGTTCTCGGTCATCGGAATGAAAGCTTGGCTGCCTTCTGGATGACGCTCCATCAGATCAAAGCTGTAGGGAAGGCTGCGCGGTTGCGCATTGAAAATACTCAGGCCAGCCCGTCCCTGCGGGCCAAAATCAAGGTCTGCACGGTCATGGTAACGACCGCACAGACCCGCATTGATGAGCTTGTCCGGCTCCCCTGCACACTCAAGTACATCCCCGAAGGGTGCAAATGCCTCAGCGGTCAGCGGCTCGGTCCGCAACTCGATGCTCATAGCGGCATGTGACGGTTCACGTCTTTATAAAGCAGATAGCGGAATGGCTGATCGCCCGTTGTGATGCAAGCCTGCGGACAGAACGCGCGCAGCCACATGAAATCGCCTGCGACAACAGGCACCCAATCCTTGTTCAGCAGATAATCAGCGCTGCCTTGGAGGACATAAAGCCCATGCTCCATTACATGCGTTTCGGCAAAGGGGATGCGACCACCGGGTTGGAAAGTGACGATGTTGACGTGCATATCGTGGCGCAGATCGTCAGGTTCCACAAAACGTGTCGTAGCCCAAACCCCATCACAATCGGGCATGACCGTCGGCTCAACAGCCTGATCTGACGTAACGAACGCTTCTGGCAAGTCGACACCTTCCGCCCCGACATAGCGTTTGCGAATCCAGTGGAACTGGCTCACCGCGTTGCTATCGTTCCAGACCGTCCACATTGTCTCCGGCGGAATATAGGCATAGCCGCCTGCTTCCAACA
>JBALTK010000188.1:0-7425 GCA_036964385.1 Sulfitobacter sp.
CCAATGGATGGCAGGAAGCCCCGGTATGGATCTTCGGCATAGAGCCGATTTTCGATAGCCCAGCCGTTGAGCTGTACGTCTTCTTGCTTGATGGTCAGCGCTTCGCCATTGGCGACGCGGATCATCTGCTCCACAAGGTCGACACCAGTGATCATTTCGGTGATGGGGTGTTCCACCTGCAGGCGGGTGTTCATCTCAAGGAAATAAAAGTTCTTGTCGCCGTCCACGATGAACTCAACAGTACCAGCAGAGGTATAGCCAACAGCCTGCGCCAGTGCGACCGACTGCTCACCCATCGCTTTGCGGGTGGCAGCGTCAAGGAACGGGCTTGGCGCTTCTTCAACAACTTTTTGCTGACGGCGCTGGATCGAGCATTCACGCTCGTTCAGATAAATGCCGTTACCATGTGCATCGCAAAGCACCTGAATTTCGATGTGACGTGGTTGGGTTACAAACTTCTCGATAAAGATCCGGTCATCACCAAAGGAATTGGCAGCCTCGTTTTTGGAGGACTGGAAACCTTCGCGTGCTTCTTCGTCGTTCCATGCGATGCGCATCCCCTTACCACCACCACCAGCGGAGGCCTTGAGCATGACTGGATAGCCGACTTCGTTCGAGATTTTCACCGCTTCGTCTGCGTCTGCAATGATCCCCATGTAGCCGGGAACCGTACTCACGCCTGCTTCTTGGGCGATCTTCTTGGAGGTGATTTTATCCCCCATCTTCTCAATCGCGCCAACTGGGGGGCCTACGAATGCCACACCTTCAGCGGCCAACGCTTCGGCGAATTTGGAGTTTTCGGAGAGGAAACCATAGCCAGGGTGTACGGCCTGTGCGCCAGAGGATTTGATCGCTTCCATCACTTTATCAATCACGATGTAGGACTGGTTCGCGGGCGGTGGGCCGATGTGGATTGCTTCATCTGCCATTTTTACGTGCAGGGCTTGTTTGTCCGCATCCGAGTAGATCGCAACAGTCTGGATACCCATTTTGCGCGCAGTCTTGATGACGCGGCACGCGATCTCGCCACGGTTGGCGATGAGGATCTTATTGAACATATTCAGGGCCCTTATGATAGTGAAACAGATTGGAAAAACGCAAAATGCCGCGCAGGGCTGACCCCGACGCGGCAATGCAGTGTGTGATGATAGAGGCGCTAACCCCTGTGGAAAGCTTACTTACAGCGGACCAGTTCGGTCTGGCATGCAATGACGTTTGCGCCCGCACCGATGGCTGCGCCTTGCAACAAGCTACCGCTGGTAATGACAGCGGCACCAGCGCCGATAGCTGCGCCACCAATGGCCTGTTCGGAGATATTATCTCCGCAAGCTGCAAGACCTGCCGATGCCGTGAGTGCCAGAATGATTTTAGAAATACCCATGACCGTGATCCTTTGATTGTCTTCGTTATGAAGACAACACCGGACCCGCGATTGAGTTCCCCTTCCCGTCTCGATTTCGCATCAGCGCGAAAAGAGACGGACAGCAAGGCGGAGGGACTTGCCTGCTGTCCGTCATAGGAAAGGGTCTGCTTCGTTGTCGAGAAACACTCGGGGCCAAGGCCACGGTGTGTCTTCGATTCGACTTTGGCGTGCACGACCACCCCAGCAAAGCGCTGTGGCGCGTAAGCGCACATATCGGCTAAGCCTTGCTCAAATGGGGAGGAGATGCGCAACAACATGCCGATTACTCGCCCACAACCTGAGGAAATGTTTGACGTGCAACGCGAACATCAATCTTGAGCATCGCCTCGTAGTCGGAAGCATCAAAAGGATCGGTGGCGGGGATGACTTCGCGGCCAAAGAACCATGACAGGCGGCCAGCATCGAGATTGCCGCGCTCGAATGGCTCCTCGCCGAACGTGTCCCACAACGCTTTGAAGAAAAACTCGTCTGCGCGACGGTCGGGAGCACGGCGGTCAGGACGGCGCTCACGCGCGCTCAGCTCAGTCGCCCCTTTGGGGTTGGCGCGGCGCAATGTGAATTGAAAATCGGTTCCCGGAAGCCGTCCTGGGAAGCCGCGATGTTTGAGCATATAGGCTAGTGCCATGCTACGCCCTCCGCGGTTGAGGGTTTCGTTTGCGTCTGGATCGAGAGAGTGGTCAGGACGGGCGCAAACGCCCATCCTGTCTTTGAATTACTTGTACTTACCCGTATAGACGGGCTCTTGGCTGATCGGCTCTGGATCAACCACGACAAATTCTTCGACCTGCTGCTCGCGCGCACAGGCAGCAACGGCGACCATAAGGCCGAGCATTGCGAAAAGTTTGATGTTCTTCGACATCTGTATCTCCTGTCACTTGTTGTACGGGGTTCGGTATTAAAACCGGCCATGTTTCCCGCAATAGAAATAGGCCGCACGCATGTGCTGCCTGCGCCCATCATACCCAAGTGAGGGGGATGTGGATATGTGGATAAAACTGTCGACAACTTATGTGACTCCAAAGCCGCAAAATCGCACTCGCATGAGCATCGATCCGCAAGATGTTGTGTATGCATCAGAATTCATCCCATATGCAGACGCCGTTTTCGGGGCGGAATGATTCAAAATACTGGGTCGCATCGGGATCCGGCACACCAAATTCGGTGATCCGGTCCATGAAAGAGATTACGATCTTGTCCCCTTCCAATGCGTATTGATCTATATAAGGCAGTGCTACTTTATTGCACAGGTCCAGCATGTCTGCACCTGCCACTTCGAAACTAATCTTTGCCGCCCCTACCGCGATTTGCGGCGCGATGAAGCGAAAGCGCAAATACGTTGTGCTCTCTTGCGCGTCCACCAGCACTTCGTGCAGCGTAACGTCCTGTCCCGATGGAATAGGGCTGGCGGTGAGTGGTGTCGCGAGGAGGGTTAGGATCAGAGCGCGCATCAAAGCGTCGCTCCATGCGCTAGTTGTTGCGCAGCGCCTCGATCAAAGCGTCCTTGTTCATATCCGAGCGTCCGTTGATGTCCAACTCCTGCGCCCGCTCGTACAGTGCGTCCTTCGTCCAGTCCTCGTAGGGAGGCTGACTGCCCCCCTTTTTGGAGGGGTTCTGATCGTCGCTGGCTTGGGCATTGGCAATAGCTGCCGCCTTTTGCTTGGACGCGCCATCCTCCCGAAGGGCTTCGTAGGTTGCGTCGTCCCTGATCGAACTTCCATGATTTTTGGTCATTGCTGTCTCCTTTGAAAGACAACAACGCCACGTCTGCGGAAGTTCCACAGCACATAACCATATCAGATTGACCGACCAAACGCATCCTTGCCCCCTAAAGCGGAATGTTGTCGTGCTTTTTCCACGGCACGTTGGTCTTCTTGTTCCGCAAGCTCGCGAATGCGCGGGCGATGCGCTTGCGGGTGCTGTGCGGCTGGATCACCTCGTCGATGAAGCCACGTTCGGCGGCAACAAAGGGGTTGGCGAAACGGTCCTCGTAGTCGGCCGCATGCTGTGCGATCTTTTCAGGGTCTTTAAGATCGGCGCGGTGGATGATTTCAGTTGCACCCTTGGCGCCCATCACGGCGATCTCGGAAGTGGGCCACGCATAGTTGAAGTCAGACTTCAGGTGCTTGGACGCCATAACAACATATGCACCACCGTAAGCTTTGCGCGTGATAAGTGTGACCATTGGCACGGTCGCTTCGCCATAGGCATAGAGCAGTTTCGCACCGTGCTTGATCACGCCGCCATACTCCTGAGACACACCAGGCAAGAAACCCGGCACATCTACGAGCGACAGGATCGGAATTTCAAAGGCATCGCAGAAGCGCACGAACCGGGCCGCTTTACGTGCAGATTCGATGTCGAGCACACCAGCAAGCACCATCGGCTGGTTCGCGACAACACCGACAGAGCGGCCCTCAATGCGAATGAAGCCTGTGATGATGTTCTTGGCGAACTCTTCTTGAATCTCATAGAAATCACCCTCGTCGGCAAGCTTGAGGATAAGCTCTTTCATATCGTAGGGGGTGTTCGCGTTCTCTGGCACCAACGTGTCGAGCGACGGCTCGATGCGGTCTGGATCATCAAAGAAGGGGCGTACTGGAGGTTTTTCGCGGTTGTTGGACGGCAGGAAATCGACCAAGCGGCGAACCTCGGCCAGCGCCTCAACATCGTTCTCGAAGGCGGCGTCTGCAACGGATGACTTCTTGGTGTGCGTGGACGCACCGCCCAGCTCCTCAGCCGTCACTTGCTCGTTCGTCACTGTCTTGACCACATCAGGGCCAGTCACAAACATGTAAGAGCTGTCTTTAACCATGAAGATGAAGTCGGTCATGGCAGGGGAGTAAACAGCACCACCAGCACAGGGCCCCATGATAAGGCTGATCTGCGGGACAACCCCCGACGCTTCGATGTTGCGCTGGAAGATATCGCCGTAGCCTGCGAGACTGTCGACGCCTTCCTGAATACGCGCACCACCGGAATCGTTGATGCCGATGATGGGCGCGCCATTCTGAACCGCCAAGTCCATAATCTTGCAAATCTTCTTGGCGTGCGTGGCAGAGACAGATCCACCCAAAACGGTGAAGTCCTGAGAGAAAACATAAACGAGACGACCGTTGATCGTGCCCCATCCCGTAACAACACCGTCACCCGCTGGCCTTTGCTGCTCCATACCGAAATCGGTACAACGGTGAGTGACGAACATGTCGAACTCCTCGAAGGAGCCCTCGTCGAGCAAAAGGTGCACACGTTCGCGCGCGGTAAGCTTGCCGCGCCCATGCTGTGCGTCGATGCGTTTTTGACCACCGCCCAGTTGCGCATCCGCGCGGCGATCGTCAAGCTGTTGCAGGATATCTTTCATGGACAGGTCCCCTTACCGAATTTCATAGGGCAATGTAGCGAAGTGGAGACGATAGACAAAGCGCATTTTAGCAAATTTGCAAAATGTTTTCAGCAAGCCTGCTGCAAATTGCAAATCAGCTAACCCAATGCTATCCAAAAAGTGAAACAACTCTTTCTCGACAATGCATATGCAGCAACCTAAGTATTTACGAATGCAACAAATCAGAGAAGACCTCCAGCCGGTAAAGCTTGGCGATCGGAAGTCCCCGCCCCACATTCTTACACTTATTCTGCTGGCCGGCATGTCCGCCTGCGTGATGAACATGTTCCTGCCCAGCCTTCCTGCAATGGCTGCGCACTTTGAAACCGACTATGCGGTGATGCAGTTGTCGGTTGCGGTGTACTTGGGGTTTTCAGCAATCTTGCAAGTATTTGTTGGGCCAATCTCTGACCGGTACGGCCGTCGTCCAGTAATCCTTTGGGGACTGGGTCTATTCTCGGTCGCCACGCTGGGCTGTATTTTTGCCACCAACATCGAGATGTTTTTGACCTTCCGCATGGCCCAAGCGGCAATTGCGACCTCGATGGTGCTGAGCCGCGCAGCCGTGCGCGATATGTATGCGCAAGATCAAGCCGCGTCGATGATTGGCTATGTCACCATGGGTATGGCCGTTGTGCCGATGATCAGCCCTGCGATAGGTGGCGTGCTGGATGAGTGGTTCGGCTGGCAATCCGTATTCTGGGCGCTGTTCATATTGGGTGGTGCCACGTGGCTGCTCGCATGGGCCGATATGGGTGAGACGGCCCTGCCCTCGACCAAATCTCTGACAGCGCAGTTTCGCGAATACCCAGAGCTTTTGCGCAGCCCACGATTCTGGGGCTATGCCCTCGCCGCGAGTTTCAGCTCCGGTGCGTTCTTCGCCTATCTCGGCGGCGCACCATTTGTCGGGCAGGTTGTCTTTGGCATGTCACCCGCGACACTCGGCCTATACTTTGGCGCACCTGCTGTTGGGTATTTCGCAGGCAACTTCATCACCGGACGCTACGCGGTGCGCTTTGGCGTGGACAGGTTAGTGATGTGGGGGTGCATCGCCAACGCGCTCGGCAGCGTGATTTCCCTGATGATATTCGAACTGGGCTTCGGCACGCCAATCAGCTTTTTCGGTTTGATGATTTTTGTGGGTCTGGGCAACGGCATGGTTATCCCCAATGCAACGGCGGGCATGCTATCGGTGCGGCCCCACCTTGCGGGGACAGCATCAGGGTTGGGCGGTGCGATTATGATTGGCGGCGGCGCAGGTCTGAGCGCTTGGGTAGGTATCCTCCTCACCCCTGAAACAGGGGCCTTCCCGCTTTTGTGGATGATGCTTGCCACTGGAATTTTGGGCCTGATCTCCATTATCCTTGTTATGCGCCGCGAGAAGACGCTTCGCCTCAGAGGGTAACACAGCCTTGTATCGTTAAGTTTGCAAAGTTAGACATGTGTATCGTTTGACTTTGCAAAGGGCGTATCAGCATGGCCACTCAAAAACTCTATGCGGGCGCCAAGCTGCGCGAGCAGCGACTGAAGATCGGGCACACGCAAAAGGACTTTGCCGCCCGCCTTGGCGTCTCGCTGCCCTATCTAAATCAGATGGAAAACAACAACCGCCCTGTGTCCACCACAGTGGTGCTCGCGCTTGCGTCAGAGTTCGGGATGGACGTGACCGAGCTGAGTTCTGGAGATACAGAGCGCCTCACAAGTGACATGCAGGAGGTTTTGGCCGACCCGTTGTTCGCCAGCGACATGCCCGCTCTCGCCGACGTGCGCCTTGCAGCCTCCAATGCGCCGGGATTGGCGCGGGCATTTATCGCTTTGCACCAAGGGTACCGTCAGGCGCATGAGCGTTTGGCATCACTGGATGAAGCGTTGGGCCGTGAGGATGCCCGACCAACGCCAAGCCCATGGGAAGAGGTGCGCGATTTCTTCCACTATTGCGACAACTACATTGATGCAGTGGACCGCGCAGCCGAGCGTTTCGCAGAGCGCGCTGGCACTGACATTCGGCGCGCCGCGATTGAGGCATTGAGCGCCACGGGTCTGACCGTTTCCTTTACCGATATGGATGCTCAAAGGATGCTGGACCGCGCAGGGCGGGCATTGCATATCTCGTCGCGGGCCCAGCCTGAAACGCAGACGTTCCAGCTCTTGTTGCAAGTTGCACTGACGCAGCAAAATGCCTTGCTAGAGGCGACACTGGACCTTGCCCGCTTCCACTCCCCCGCCGCGCGCGACATTGCCAAGATCGGGCTGGCCAATTACTTCGCAGGCGCCGCACTTCTGCCCTACCGCGCGTTTCAGGCCCGCGCGCAGGAGTGCCGTCACGACCTCGAAGTTCTGGCGCAACATTTTGGCGCCTCAATCGAACAGATCACACACCGCCTTTCCACGATGCAGCGTCCGGGTGCGAAAGGGGTGCCGTTCTTCTTTGTCCGCGTCGATCAGGCGGGAACGATTACGAAACGCCACTCTGCCACGCGGCTGCAATTTGCGCGGTTTGGCGGAGCTTGCCCCCTATGGAATGTACACCGCGCCTTCGAGACACCCGGTCAATTCCTGCGGCAGTTGGCCGAAACACCCGACGGCGTGCGCTATATCTCGATTGCCCGGGACATCAGCAAAT
>JBALTK010000189.1:0-7316 GCA_036964385.1 Sulfitobacter sp.
CGTGATCGTGACACACTCCATGCAGCAGGCCGCACGGGTGAGCCAGCGGACCGCGTTTTTCCACCTCGGCAACCTAGTGGAATTTGGTGACACCGATAAGATTTTCACGACTCCCGAAGACCCGCGCACCGAAAGCTATATCACCGGAAGGATTGGGTAGACCCATGGAAGAGACACACCACATCGCCTCCGCATTCGACCGCGACCTTGAAAAGGTACAGGCACAGATCATGAAAATGGGCGGGCTAGTCGAGGATGCGATCCGCCTTGCAGCAAAAAGCCTTGAGACACGCGACGAGCCTTTGGCCGAACAAGTCCGTGCTGCGGACAAGCAGATTGATATTCTTGAAGCCCAGATAAACGAGAACGCGGCGCGGGTTATCGCCCTTCGTGCTCCCGCAGCGATTGACTTACGCCTCATCCTTAGCGTTATGAAAATTTCAGGTAACCTTGAGCGGATCGGCGATTATGCAAAGAACATGGCCAAGCGGACCAGCGTTCTGTCCCAGATGCCACCTGTGGGCGACAGCACGGCAGCAATACGGCGCATGGCACGGCTGGCTGAAGAGATGCTCAAAGATTCTCTTGATGCCTATATCCGCCGTGATGCGGAGTTGGCGGCGGATGTGATCGCGCGTGATGAAGAACTGGACCAGATGTACGACGGTCTGTTTCGTGAGTTCCTGACATTTATGATGGAAGACCCGCGCAATATCACGGCCTGCATGCACATGCATTTCATTGCAAAAAACGTAGAGCGGATGGGCGATCATTGTACCTCTATGGCCGAGCAGGTGATCTACCTCGTCACTGGCTCAACTCCGGATGAGGCACGGCCCAAGGCTGACGATACATCCGTGAATATGCAGGACTAAAGCGCATGGCAGCTGAGCAAATTCAAGTTCTTCTGGTTGAGGACGAGCCAGCACAACGTGAAGTGCTGGCCTACAATCTTGAGGCCGAAGGATATGCCGTGCGGCAGGCTGAAAACGGCGAAGAGGCCATGCTGTTGATCGATGAGGCGGCTCCAGATCTGATTATACTGGATTGGATGATGCCGCTGCTGTCGGGGATCGAGGTCTGTAGGCAGGTGAAAACGCGCCCAGACACGCGGGCCATTCCCGTCATCATGCTCAGCGCGCGCTCAGAGGAAGTGGACGCAGTGCGCGGTCTAGATACTGGTGCAGACGACTATGTAATCAAGCCGTATAACTTGCGCGAGTTGATGGCGCGGGTGCGCAACCAGTTGCGCCCCGCACGACCTGCAGCGGCAGGAGCTGTGCTCACATTCGACGATATTACCCTAAATGCCGAAAGCCACCGTGTGACGCGCGGTGACGACGAGGTGAAGCTGGGCCCAACCGAATACCGGATTCTGGTGACCTTCATGGAAAAGCCGGGACGTGTCTTGAGCCGCGATCAGCTTTTGGATCTTGTCTGGGGGCGCGATATCTATGTGGATACGCGTACCGTTGACGTGCATATAGCACGGTTGCGCAAGACCCTCAAAGGAAAGGGCGGGACAGACCCGATCCGGACCGTGCGCGGAACGGGTTATTCGCTAGGCTGACAGAGCTTACAGGTATGGAGTTAAAGCGCCAATCTACGTTGATCTTCGCGGCCCATGCTGATGATCAACGGATCGCTTTCTTGCCGCGTAAGGAATGCGGCTTTGCTGTCGATTCCTTGCCATCTAATACTGATCAAAGCTTGGGCAACAGCGCTGCCCAAGGTGGTCCCTGGACCCGTGATGATAAAACGCTCTGGTGCAAAATTACGCGCAGCCGAGATGATGGCGGCAGTGAAATCATACGTGTGCGTGACTTGATGGCCGAGCGTGTAATTCCGCAAATCGTTAAGGTTGCTTGATTTCGGGTGCCAGACCTTACCACGCCCGTCGATGAGGGCAGTTTCGGGATCAGTGAACAAGGATCGGGGCAGGGTGCCTTGGCCCATTTCGGCAACATCTTGCATCAGCGAAGTATGAAAAGCCGCATGGTTGGGCAGGCGCAAGGGCTTGCGATCCGGATCGTCGCTTGTGCTCTGCTCGAACGCAGCCAGTCCCAGATCATTCCCCGCAACGACAAGCATGCCGCCCAGATGGATTGAAAGTGCAAGGGTATGGTCAGGACGTTCGCCAATGTCTGCGATCAATGCCATTAACTGCTCTTCTTCGTTGGGAATGGCCTGCCAGTTTGTATCCACGAATGGATAGAGTATCTGTCCACCTATCCCATGTTCATGCATGAAAGTGCCCATCGTGTTCACAATTTTCATGCCGTCATGTGCGTTTGTCCCGCCACCGGCTGCAAGCGCGATGTACCAGCCAAGCGAATTGCCGGTCACCGCGACAACCTCGTTGTTTTCTCGTGCTGCCTGCGCATCAAGATAGCTGCACGCGTAGATGAGCGGCGAAGCGTTATCGCCTGTTGTGTGGCGTGCGCCGGAGAAATGAGGAGCTGTGTCTAGTTCGGACAGCGTCGGCTGTCCGTTCTGCGCGCGAAACGCATCCCATTCCTTGATGAGCGGGTTGCTTCCGTGTGTGCGGGTCAGTGTGCCCAACTCCGCCTTGTTATAGGTTCCACGACCCGGGCAAATGAGGACGGCTGTTGGGCGGCTCATGACGCCACCAGTGCAGTCGCCGCCGCGATGATGCTTTCGGTAGAGGGGAGGGTGGCTGCGTAGGCGGGGCCAGTAGCGATAAAGCTGTCCTCGGCCGCGATGCGCGACACACGGGTGCGGCCCGCCTCTGTGAAGTGTGCCATGAGCGCCTCTGACTGACTGCCTGTGGTGCGGCATTCATCGACGATGAGGACGTTTGTACAGTCCTTAGTCGCTTCGAGGATCGCCTTTACGGGGAGTGGCGCGAGCCAGCGCATGTCAATCACGCGGACATTGATGCCGCTTTCTTGGAGGTTCTTTTGCGCTTTGGTCGACAGGTAGTATCCATTCGCGTAGCTTACGATCGCTAAGTCTGTACCCTTACCGTTAACGCCGATTTCGCCGATTGGGATGCGTCTGTCAGGCGCGGGGTAGGTGGTAAGCCAACCTGCATCGCCGTCTTCATGCAAGTCGCGCATGGGATAGAGCGCAATTGGCTCAACGAACACCACCACACGCTGTTCTTCACGGGCGAGGCGTACGCATTCGCGGAGCATCATAGCGGCGTCAGCACCGTTGGAGGGACAGGCAATGATGAGGCCCGGAATATCACGCAGCACCGCCAGCGAGTTGTCGTTGTGGAAATGCCCGCCGAACCCTTTTTGATAGCCGAGACCCGCAATGCGCAGCACCATGGGGTTGGTAAATTGCCCGTCCGAGAAGAAGCTGAGTGTGGCAGCTTCACCGCGCAATTGATCCTCCGCGTTGTGGAGATAGGCGAGGAATTGAATTTCCGGGATCGGGACAAAACCGTTGTGTGCCATGCCGATGGCGAGGCCAAGGATTGATTGCTCGTCCAGCAGCGTGTCGATGACACGGTCAGGACCAAAGCGGTTTTGCAGCTTCTGCGTGATGCCGTAAACGCCACCTTTGCGTCCCACATCTTCGCCAGCTACCACGATTTCACCATGCTCGAGCATCAAGTCGGAAAGTGTCCAGCTGATGAGGCGATTGAGCGGCTGTGGATCGCTCATCTGTTTGATATCGTTTCCAAATACCTTCGCACGAGCCTCTGGTGTCGGGCCATTGGTTGGTGTGCATTTGCGGGCAGGAGGAATTATGCGAGCCATAACACCTGACGCATCAGTGAGGGTTTCTTGCTGCATGACTTCATCTGAAATTCGCGCGCATAATTTATCAATTTCATGATATATTTCAAGAGATTGTTCGGGGGTACTAATGTTGGCATCCCGCAAGATGCGAGCAGAGTGCAGCAGGGGGTCATTGGCTTCGGATGCTTCAATGGCCGATTTGTCGCGGTACGTCATCTCGACGTCCGAGCCCGCATGACCGTAAAGCCGAACGGTGCTTATGTGCAAAAACGCCGGCTTTCGGGTGCGCCGAACATAATCAGCGGCGGCTTGGGACACGCGTAGGGTCTGGGCCATATCCAAACCATCACAGCTGAAATACTTCAGGCCTGGACGGTTCGCATAATTCGCTGCAATCCAGCCGCGCGGCGTGGGAACAGAGATGCCTATGCCATTGTCTTCACACACGAAAAGGAGTGGCATCGGGACAGATTGGAAACCGGTCCAACAGGCGGTGTTAATCGCACCTTGCGCTGTGGAGTGGTTCGAAGATGCATCGCCGAAACTACACATAATTATGCTGTCATCTGGCAAGCACTGATGCTCTGGTGGACAACGTTTGGCAAGGCCTACCGAATATGCTGCGCCGACTGCTTTTGGTAAATGACTAGCGATTGTAGACGTTTGCGGCGGGATGTTCAGGCTCCGTGATCCCAAAACCTTGTGGCGACCGCCCGAGATCGGATCCGCTGATGCTGCGCGAAAACTCAGCAGCATATCCCATACAGGGCTTTGGCCCGGAACCTGCGCAGCACGCTGGACTTGGAACGCGGCATCGCGGTAGTGCAGGAAGGCCATGTCGGTCGGCCGCAGCGCTTGCGCGACTGCAGCCATACCTTCATGGCCGGATGAGCCGATTGTATAGAAACCTTTTCCTTGCGATTGCATCACACGGCTGGTGCGGTCGAGTTGACGGCTGATCGTCTGGCTGCGGAAAATTTCCATCAGCGTTTCTGGTGCTATTGTCGGGTCCGGTGCGGGACCCTCAGGGAGATCATTGGCAGCAAGCCGTCTCAGGAAGTTCTGGTGGACGATAGCAGCGCGATCCATGGGGTTCTCCGGTGGGAAATATGATTGGCCGCAGGTTTCATGAGACCTCAGGTGAGGTCAATGCTCATTTGTCGTGCTAGGGTGCAGGATGGACGCCCTGAGGAGTATCATTGCGTAATATTTATAATCAGTATTATGTAATGTAAATGGATACTGTATTGGATCTTGCCCCCGTATACACTGGACAGTGCTACCAATGGCTGGCAGTGTTTTGTTAAATTTATTGTATCGGAATGACTATGCCCTCGGTTCTTGTTTTGAATGGTCCAAATCTTAATTTACTGGGTCAGCGACAGCCTGAAGTATATGGCCACGCCACGCTGGCTGATGTCGAGGCTTCTTGCGCGACGCACGCTACGGCGCTTGGACTTGGGGTCGCGTTTTTACAGTCAAACCACGAAGGCGCGCTGATTGATGCGGTTCATGCGGCTAAGGGTGTGCATGGTGGTCTTATCATCAATGCTGGTGCCTATACGCACACGTCGATCGCGCTGATGGATGCTGTGGCATCTGTCGAGCTGCCGATGGTTGAGGTTCACCTGAGTAACATCCACGCCCGTGAACCGTTCCGCCATGTCTCCTATCTGTCCAAAGTGGCAATTGGCCAGATCTGTGGCTTTGGGCCTCAAGGTTATCTTCTGGCGCTCGATGCGCTGGCTGCACGTCTGGCTCCAAAATGAACTTGCGGTCCTATCTCCTCGGTGTAGCTGACGCCAAGAGTATTGAAGAACTCTGGGAAGCGCATGTCGTAAAGATGGCTGAATACGGGTTTGACCGGTTGCTCTATGGCTTTACCCGCTACCGGACGTCGACATCGCTTGGTGATCCCAGTGACTTTATTATTCTGACAAACCACAGCCGAGCCTATACGGATGTGTTCCTTGATGAAGGTCACTACTTTCACGCGCCTATGGTGCATTGGGCGCTGGTGAATGAAGGTGCAAAAAGCTGGAAGTTGCTGGCCGAGATGGACCGTTCCAAGACCCTGAGTGCGCAAGAGCGGCGCGTGCTCGAGTTCAACCGCGATATGGGCGTCACGGCAGGCTATTCAATCAGTTTCAAGTCGATCTCGGCCCGTTCCAAAGGTGCTATCGCCCTGACGGCGCGTGAAGGTATGGATCAAGACGAGATCGATAAAATCTGGGAAGCGCACGGCACTGATATCACGCTGATGAACAACATTGTGCACCTCAAAATCCTCACCCTGCCCTATACGGCGCCCAATCGTGCGCTCACGCCGCGTCAGGTCGAGGCGCTGGAATGGGTCGGTGACGGCAAGACGACGCAGGACATTGCGATGCTCATGGGCCTGACACCTGCAACCGTGGAAAAGCACCTGCGGCTCGCGCGCGAAGCACTGGCGGTGGAGACAACAGCCCACGCCGTCATGAAGGCTGCGTTTGCCAATCAGATGTTTGTTTTGGACGTTTGATTGCAGCCATTAACCAAAGGTAAGGTATACCATACTTTCCGTAGGGGAAATTAAAGCGCACATTCCCCTTAGTCAGGCGCAAAAGCTAAGCTTGTCTGGCAGACGGCCCATATAACTTTGAAATTACAAAGCTCTACTGGGCCGCCGGTACAAGTGGAGTCTATATTCGGCTCCACTTGCCGGAGCTATATTGTGCCCTGCTCTCCCCAGAGCACTACCTATTCAGGGTGCATTGCGCAGCGTGGTCCTCCCGTGGAAGGCCACGCTGTTGCGTTTATTAACGTGCTTTAAACCCGTCGATAAGCCAGCTTTGAACAGCCGTAAACCCAGCTGTTCTTGGGCGGTTTTTGGGCCAGACTAGGTAGAACCCAGAGCCGTCGGGTTCAGGTATGACGTGGTCCAGCACCACCATTGTATCGTGGCTTGGATCAAGGTAGCAGGCGGGAACCAAAGCGACCCCCTGCCCTCGCTCAGCTGCATCAAGGGCCAGCGCAGTCTGATTCACCCGCAACATGCGCGCATTGTTCGCGATGCTGCCGCGCTCTATGAGTTTTTCCCATGGTCTATGGCCGTCCTCAATCAATGGGTAGTCACCGAGCGGCGTTTCTGGTGCAAACTGCTCCAGCAGTTCTTTGGTAGCGACAGCTACGAGGTTATGAGATCCAAGAAAATACCACTCCACATCGGTCTGTTTCGGCACCATGCCTTGCCGTACGGAAAGGTCGATGCCGTCACTCGAAAAATTGCTCACCCCTTGGTCTGCTGTGATTTGCAGATCGAGCTCTGGATGCTTGCTGAGAAAGGTGGGGAGTCTCGGACCCAGCCATTTCGCTGCAAACGATGGGGTTACCGAGAGCGAAAGAGTATTTGTCACAGTGGTCACAGCACTTAGGGCAGCATCGATTTTCTGTAACGCTGGACTAATCCCAAGAGCAAGCGTCTGACCCTGAGGTGTCAAACTGAGTCCGCGCGCGTGCCGATGGAAAAGTTGCACTCCGAGATCTGCCTCTAGGCTGCGTATCTGCTGAGCCACCGCGCCTTGGGTCAGACTTAGCGCATCGGCGGCATGACGGAAGTTCAGG
>JBALTK010000190.1:0-7314 GCA_036964385.1 Sulfitobacter sp.
CATGAAGGCGTCGATGGAGCCACAGATGATGAAAACTACCGTGTAGGCGAGAAAGAACCACCAATACTCACTGCGGCTTGCGCGGCCAGAGAAGGTGAAGCTGCGTGCAACGGCTTGGCTGATCGCTGTCAAAGGGCCCATGTCATATCCATCTGGTTCATTTTGGATTGAGCGTGCTTGAGAGCTGTGGCGCAATGTAGGGTAGAATGCGGCAAATTAGTGGTTTGTAATAAATTGGGGTCAGCAGACATGCCGACCCCATCTTGATTTCAAGGATTGCTTAGGCGTGAGCTGGCACTGCTAGCTTCGCCTGTGCATCCTGCATCAAGGCCCGTAAGGTTCCGACCGCTTGGGTAAAGCCGAGGCCTAGACAAAGAGCGGCAAAGCCCAGAGCGCCCAGAAATCCGACCAAGGGAGCTTGCTCCAATATTGGCAGAGCGGCACCGATGAGAATGACGCCACCTGCGCCAATCGCGGCAAAGCCTGTTGCGATGGTAACGGCTGCTGCATGGGCGGTCTGCTTGCTCTGCGGGCATTCACCCAAGAGTGCCCCGATGCGCAAGATCATGGCTGCAAGCGCGGCCAATGCGCCAAAGCTCAAAGCGATGTAGAGAGTTGCGAGAAGTAACATGGTCATAGTCCTTTCAAGAGTACGGGAGGATTAAAGGTAGCGCGGCTTTGCGAAGAAATCGCGTCGCATGCGTTGATAAAGAATGCCGAAGAAGTAAGCCCAAGCAGGCCCGAAGATCATGCCAAAACCAGTGAACCAGAGCCCGATACCAAACAGCTGCTCGTCGCCCGTGATCGCAGCGATAATCATCGCGACGAAGAACGCAAATAGCATCACTTTGAATGCCAGCGCGGCAAGAGCATTGGGGGCGCCGTAATTATGGCGCAGATACCAAAGCAACAGAGGGGTTCCGACAATGAGGTATGCGGGGCCGCCAAACAGTAAGGCCGCCACAGGAATGAAGAATGCCCACAATGTCATTCCAGTAAAGATCAGCGGGCCACCGATGAGGGCCACAAAGAAGGCAACCGGATCAATGATGTAGCATGTTGGGTATGGTACGGCAGGCGGGTACAGGGTTGTGTGCATTTCAGGTCCTTTCAAGTGAGAGTGATCCGTGCATGAAGTGAGGCGAATGCAATCGGGAGGGTGGCGGAGTTTATGATGCCAAAATCTTCAATTCTGTATTTCCATTTATTTCTGTCACAACAGAAACTCCTAGATAAATTTTAGCCGTCTTTGCCCTTTGGCAAAAAGCGGGCAATGCGGCCACCCAGTTTGATCACCGCCATCTGAACTGAGCGGGGAAGGCGCGAGACGTCCTGATACCAGCCATCGAACATCTGCATTGTGTCGAGCGTTTCTTTAAGCCGCAGTTTCACTGCGGCTGGGGTAGCATCTTCCTCCGCCTCGCGCTGAACAGCTTCGAGCGCTTGTAGTGTGGGAAGATATTCGCGTTGGCGGCGGCTCTCGATCACGGTGGTGGTGAGGTCGAACATGTCGCGGATCGAGGTGAAGTGATCGCGTCTGTCGCCAAGTTTGCGCTGTGATTTCACCATGCCAAGGCTTTGCAATTCCTTCAGGCCATTCGAAACGTTGGAGCGCGCGAGGCCTAGCAAATCGCAAATCTCATCTGCACTCAGCGGGTCGGGCGCGATATGAAGAAGCGCATGAATTTGCGCGACCGAGCGGTTGGTGCCCCACTTCGCACCCATATCGCCCCAGTGAAGGATAAAGTTCTGCATGGCGGGTGTTAGGTGCATTGAAACGACTCATTCTGAAATTTCTGTTATTGCAGAAATATCAGAATTAACTGGCTTGGCAAGAATTATCTCTGTGGAAACTTTTGGGAAGAGCAGTGTTTAGTTGATCCGGTCGAGGCTCACGCGAAAGATGCCCGACGAAACTTGCATCTGCCGCAATGATTGCTGTCCGCCGCTAGTGTCATAGCGCATGGTCAGTTTTGCCGATGAAATTCGCAGGGGCGAGAGATGTCCTGGTCCTGCGCTGACGCGGTAATTCATAGTGCAAGTCAGCACGTCACCTTCGGCGCTGCGTCCGTCCGGAGATAACGTCACCACACGGCGACCATCATACATTTTCATTCTGTCAGGGCAGCCACCCGCCCGTACCAGCGCGCCAATAACGCGTACGGGATCCATGACACCTGCTGGAACGCGCGCGACATCGGAAAGTTCGGTTAATTCATCCGTCGGTGTTATCACGGTATTTGTGGCGCTGCCTTTGGCTATTTCGACGGTAACATCGCGTTGCTTGCGGGATGATCTGCTCTCACCTGTGAAGCGGCTGTTGGAGGCCGAGCCTGTACTGGTGCCAGAAAACATACCGTTGAATACGCCCATCGGCGTGCTGTCGAGGGTCGAGCGCAATGTCGATGCTTTTCCCTGCACGTCAAAGCGCATCTCACCGAGCGTTTTGCCACCCAACCTTACGCTAAAGGTTTCGGCGCTGGCTGGTGTTGCGCTGGCAAGCGCGGCCAAACAAGTAATCAGTCTCAGCATGGCGCGTCAGCCTCCGCTTGGTAGTTGTTCACAAATGCGACCACTTTCTCATGGGGCATTTCACAAGGGGCGAGTTGACCACCTTGTTCAAGGTCATAGAAATTCAGGCTGATATAGTCAGAACCATCAAGCGCCTCTGCCACCAGCTTTACAGAGCGGCCATCGTTGAAATCGCTGCGTGTTGCTGTGTAACGGGTGGTGCCTACGCGCCCTCGAGATGTGCCGCGTGGGATTGCTCTGAGTGCGCTTGCGAAGCCCTTAGGTGCAGCAGCTCTCACTTCTTTTGGCCGATTTTGGGTTCTGTACCTGCGCGGATGCGGGTGATGTTTTCACGGTGGCGCCAGAAAACGATGATCGTGAGCAAGATGCATAGAATGTATGCCGTCCCATAGCCCATTAAGACTACCAGAACGCTGGACACGGCTGCAGAAGCCAATCCGCCCATGGACGACATGCGCGTGGCTGCAGCGCCGATCAACCAGAATACGCAGGCTGCAATGCCCACTGGCCATGCCAAAGCGAGAAGTATCCCGAGAAAGGTTGCAACGCCTTTGCCCCCTTTGAAGTTGAGCCAAACGGGAAAACAGTGCCCGATCATCGCGGCAAGGGCTGCCAACTGCGCGGCGTCCTCACCTGCAAGGCTACGCGCGAGCAGAAGAGCAACCGCGCCTTTGCCAGCATCAAGGATAAGGGTTGCTGCAGCCGCGGGTTTGGATCCAGTGCGCAGGACGTTTGTAGCACCGATGTTGCCTGACCCAATCTCGCGCAGATTACCCAGACCCATCACGCGGGCGACAACGACGCCAAAAGGGATCGAGCCAATCAGATAGCCGATCACTGCCCACACGAGCAGTACAATCAGGAAGGTTTCAATCATCGGCATCGGCTATTCTCCAAATCACCCATCATAGACACAAGCGCCCGATACATAGGTCGCGATAACCTTACCCTGCATCCGCACGCCATCAAACGGCGTATTGCGCGATTTTGACCGTAGTGTGGCACGGTCCATTACAAACGGTGCATTTGCATCAAATAGTACCAGATCCGCAGGGGCGCCCGCTGCCAACCTGCCAGACGCAAGGCCGAGGCGCTGCGCGGGGTTGAACGACAACGCGCGCCAGAGTTGCGGCAAGGTGATCATTTCGGCATGCCAGAGGCGCAGGGCGGCAGGCAGCAATGTCTCAAGTCCGACGGCTCCAGAAGCGGCCTCTTCAAACGGCAAACGCTTGCTCTCTTCATCCTGCGGTGTGTGCATGGAGCAGACAATATCGATCAGCCCCGTCGCCACAGCGTCAACCATCGCCAAACGGTCGTCCTCATCGCGCAATGGTGGCTTGAGCTTAAAGAAGGTCCGGTAATTCGCCACATCCAGCGCATTGAGCGTCAGATGGTGGATGCCGATACCTGCCGTCACATCCAGCCCGTTTTTCTTTGCGCGGGCCAATGGGGGCAGGGCACGTGCTGTTGTGATTTGGTCGGCGTGGTATTTGGCACCTGTCATCTCTACAAGCGCCATATCGCGGTCCAGCCCCATCCGCTCTGCCATGGGGGATACTGCGGGCAATCCGCGCAGGGAGGCGAACTTCCCCGAAGTTACTGCTGCGCCCTGGCTCATGATCGGCTCTTGGGGGTGGGCGATGACCAACGCGCCGAGGCCGCGCGCATAGGTCAGCGCGCGCGAGAACACCCGCGTGTCGGTGATCACATGGTCGCAATCGGTAAAGGCGACGGCACCCGCATCCATCAAGAACCCGATTTCCGTCATCTCGCGGCCCTCGCGCCCTTTTGTGAGCGCCGCCATGGGCAGCACATGCACAGGGGCGGCTTCATTGGCGCGTCGGGTAACGAACTCCAAGGTTTCAGGGCTGTCGATGGCGGGGTTTGTGTCAGGCCGTGTGATCATCGTGGTCACCCCACCCTTGGCAGCGGCCAACCCAGCAGAGCGGTAGCTTTCTTTGTGGCGTTCTCCCGGTTCGCAAACTTTGACCCCCAGATCGACAATGCCAGGTGCGAGGTATTTGCCGCGGCAATCAATGATCTCCCCTTTGGGGTTCGCAATTCCACCTTCCGTCACCGCGCTGATGTGCGCGCCTTCGACACTTACCGAGCCGGTAAATTCGGTCCCGTTTTCAGGATCAATCAGGGTGGCGTTTATGAAATGAAGGGTCATGACATCTCTTTCTGGATCTGCCGCATGAGGTGGAACACTTTCTCAGCATCGTCAATGCGCGAGAACTGCGGCGCACGGGTTGGGAACGGGTGCCGCTTGCTACGGCCAGCATAGCCGAAGGTAACAGTATGCTCGTGGTTTGTGCGTATTCTTGTGCTTTTCGTAAGGCGTATCTTACGCAATCGAGGACGCGCCCAAGGGTAGGACAGCCCAATAATGGCACGTTGTGTCGTTAAGGTATAATAGCTGTAGCGTCGTGCGACCGTATCCCGACCTAAGGCATAGAACGTCAGGGCGATCCCCGAAGCGAAATGGATTAACCCGAATACCCAGAATGATGCAGCAGCATACCTTACAATAGCTATCCAAATGAGAGCGAAGGCGCTGAAGGTCAGGCCAAACAACAGCGGCACAATGTCCGCAGCGCCAATAGCGAAAAAAGTGTCAGGCCGGCCCTGCCAGAGGATCGTTTCGCCCTCTTCTAATATGCTGTCCCAAGGATCGCTCACGGTGTCATGCGGTTGCGCGCAGCAAGAATTTGTGCGGCGATCTCTTTTGGTGCACGAACATAGGAAATGCGAACCCGCAGCCCTTCTTTGAGAAAGAGGATCACACTCCAGCCAAGTTTCGTGCGGACATCGACGATATCAGCAAGGGGGATGCGGACTTCTCCATCTGGGCCATGATGGATGACCGCATCCGAGCGGAGGTACCAACGATCCTGACGCGCTGCACGCCAGCGGGCGGGGTCCTCGAAGCCGATGTTGTAAGCGATAGCAAGGACAGGCCCTACATACATAACCTGCCAGAACCCTGTCGTCCTGCCTATGACCCAGCCAAACAACACCATCAGTACGATCGTCAGCGCGCCAACAATTGCCGAGCGCCGTAAATATACTGTCAGCGCAGGTGCCCAAGCGGCGAGCGCGTCACTCATCCTGCGATCCACACCATGCCAGCGGCCACCGCAAAAGCGACGAGCAGGGCAATCGTTGCCACACGGCCAGACATTTTTGGATCGGGTTTAGGTTCTTTCATCGTAATATCCACCATATAATAAGGAGGGCAAGCACGCCTGCCGCCGCTGTAAATGCGCTACCTACGCGTGATCGGCGAGGCGCTTTTGGCTCATCAGTGACGCCTGAGTAGGGTTTGGATGCCTCAGTTGGAATAGGCGCTGCTGTGTGTTTTGCTTTCGGCTCTGCGTAGGTACCGATGAGTGTGAGGTCACTGCTTGGCGTGAGCGTCACGTCACCTTGCATGCTGATACGCGAAAAGACCATCAAGACATAACCGTCCAAGGCCTCAAGCCGCGCGCGGTCGGCGCGCAACGCGTCCTTGTCAACTTCATACCCCTCACTGAGGTATCCGTGCAGACCGACACCTGTCAGATCAGACAATGCGAACAGTTCGAAATCACCCTCGGACAGCGCATAGCCAAGCAGGTCAACGGCCAACGCCGTTTTGCTCTGCTGTTTGAGTGCGCGGGACATATCTTCGAAGGGGCGGGAAATGGCGAAGACGCGAATGGTGCCGTGTTCCGCGCGGGAGATGTCAATCGCTGTCATGTTTGGGTCCGCTTTAGATAGGGGAGTAGATCACCAGCAGTGTGGATAAAATGAAATCCTAAAACATCGGCCTTTTTAGGCCCGTAGCGCAAGAAGCTCACGCTGGGCGGTACCGTGTTCTCCACAACTGGCGCAAACATTGCACTGCGAGGATGCGCAACAATGTGTGTCTCTTCGCCGTCGACCTTAAAGAAAAGCGCGCGCTGATCGGTGAGCGCATAACGCGTTTTGGCATAGGTGCTTAGCTGTTGGCGCGTGGCGCGCAGGGGGATGAGGATCAGCAGCGCGGGAAGTGCTAATAACCACATGTCACCCTCACTTCCCGACGTGTAAATGAGGAACCATGCAGCGGCCATAAGCCCCAATGCTGCCATGGGAGCAGAGCCGTAAAGCCGCCAGTTACGCCAATGCAGGCGAGGCTGCGGGCGACCGGACCATAGGAGGGTTTCGTTCGGTTCCAGCACCTTATCCCAGAAGCTTGATGCACTCATGCGCGGCTTGCGATCAGATTACGGGAGAGGAGGTCCATTGCTGCCATACGCACGGCGACACCCATCTCGACCTGATCCTGAATAACACTGCGGTTGATGTCATCGGCGAGAGTTCCGTCAATCTCGACCCCACGGTTCATAGGGCCAGGGTGCATCACAATCGCATCGGGCTTTGCATGGGATAACTTCTCCGCATCAAGGCCATATCGGTGGTAATACTCTCTCTCGCTGGGGATAAACCCGCCATCCATGCGTTCTTTTTGCAAGCGGAGCATCATAACGACATCGACGTCTTTCAGCCCTTCTTCCATGTTGTCGAACACCTCAACGCCGAATTCGCCGATGCCTGATGGCATCAGTGTTGGCGGAGCGATCAGACGAATGCGGTTTTCCATCTTCCCCAACAGCATGATATTGGAGCGCGCCACACGGCTGTGCGCAATGTCGCCACAAATTGCAATCGACAGGCGGTGCAAGCGCCCTTTGGCGCGGCGGATCGTCAAGGCATCGAGCAGAGCTTGGGTCGGGTGTTCGTGCCGTCCGTCGCCCG
>JBALTK010000191.1:0-7289 GCA_036964385.1 Sulfitobacter sp.
GCGTGACCCAGTGCGATGTGGGTTTTGCATGCGATCATGCTGGGCGTGTCGGTTTTCTTCGCTGCGGTGAGGGCTGCGTCGATCTCGTCCGGGTTATGTCCGTCGATTTCTTGTACGTCCCAGCCTGCGGCACGGAAGCGTGCAATCTGATCGGAGGTGTCGGATAGCGTGACGGGGCCGTCGATGGTGATGTTGTTATTGTCCCACATGACGATCAGCTTGGAGAGCTTGTGACGGCCTGCAAGAGTGATCGCCTCTTGGCTCACACCTTCCATCAAGCAGCCATCTCCTACGATGACATATGTATGGTGATCGACAACCTTGGCGCCATAAGTCGCGCGCTGGATTTCTTCGGCCATTGCAAAACCTACGGAATTCGCAATGCCCTGACCCAAGGGACCAGTTGTCGTCTCTATTGCATCCGCAAGGAAGTTCTCGGGGTGGCCCGCTGTACGCGCGCCCATCTGCCGGAAATTCTTGATCTCCTCGATGGGGAACTGAACATCACCCACAAGGTGAAGCAGGGAGTAGATGAGCATGGAGCCGTGGCCTGCTGAGAGGATGAAGCGATCCCGATCAGGCCAGAGCGGGTTTGCCGCGTCAAATTTAAGGTGGTTCTGATACAGAACGGTGGCGACATCAGCCATCCCGATGGGCATGCCGGAGTGGCCAGAATTTGCCTCCGCAACAGCATCAAGGGTTAGCGCACGAATGGCGGCTGCCTTGGACCAGTGATCGGGGTGGGCGGCTTGGAGGGCTTTGAGATCCACGCGGGAGGGCTCCTTTGCAAGGTTAAGTGCTTTTTTGCTGCATATCAGGGCAGCGGGAAAGATCAAGCGCGGGTAGGGACCCGATTGATTGATGTAGCAGGTGAGCATGGTGCGCCAAGTTGCTGATCTGAAAGGGGGGGAAGCATTTTATCTGTGCTTTGGGTAGGATTACGCAAATATAGTACGCAAACCGATTCGCCGAACCTGTAGGTCGGCGCAAAGGGGAGTGAGTGAAGAGGTGCTTATGAGCGATATCGAAGAATTACAGCGACGCATTACCGCCGCAATGGATCAGGTCGCGTTCGGGTTGGAGAAACTTGGACCCGCCGCAGTCGCAGGTCCGGATGAAGACACCCAGCGCCAGCTTGAAGAAGAGCGGACGGCGAATGCACAATTGCAAGAGCGTGTGCGCGCCCTGCGAACCAAGTCGGACAGCGAAATCGCCGCTTTGCGTGCCGAAGTGGACGAAGGACAAGGCCGCATGGCAACCCTCGACGTCGAGCTTCAGCGTGTGCGCCGCGCTAATACGCAGCTCAGCAATGCCTGTGCCGAATTGCGCGCTGCCAATACTGAAGGGGTGGGTGAACCGCACCTTATTAACAAGGCGATGCTGGCAGAGCTTGAAGCCCTGCGTGCTGCCCGTGCAGCGGATGTGGCCGAAGCCTCCGTGATCCTCGCCAGCTTGCAGCCGTTGGTTGATGCCGCCGCCGCAGATACATCCACGCAGGAGGGCGCATAATGCCAGAGGTCAAGATTTCCATTGGTGGCCGCCATTTCGACGTAGCCTGTCAGGAGGGGGAGGAAAGCTATCTGCATTCCGCCGCCAAGATGCTCGATGACGAAGCCCAAGTACTTGCTGATGCGGTGGGGCGTATGCCCGAAGCGCGGATGCTGCTCATGGCGGGTCTGATGCTGGCTGATAAAACCGCAAGCGTCGAGGACAAGATCGCAGAAGTCCGCGCAGAACTGGCCGAGCGTGAAGCGGAGCTGGAAGGCTTGCGTAACGTTGTGGTCGAGCCTGAGCGGATCGAAGTGCCCGTTGTGCCGCAATCTGTCACGGACACCCTGCAAGAGATCGCAGCACGCGCAGAGAGCTTGGCGGCGGAAGTCGATGAGAAGGTGGGCGGTTAAGCTAAGACGGTTTGCAGGCCGCCGCCCGCGAGGGGGACGTCGACTTGTCCTCCCGATTTCGGGATTTTTAATGGCGCGCAATGGCTTTATGAAATTGCGCGCATTTAACATTAAATCGTGATTAACGGCCTGAAAAACAAAAGGTTTGAGGGGGGGAGCTTTGCGTACAGCCGCCGTACACACGCTGTACACCCCCCCCACTGGCCTGTTCGGGCGGTTAACAGAGCGTGCGGTGGTCTGGGTTTCGCAGGTGTTAATGCTGCATTCTGTTGAGGTTGGCGTCAGGCGTTCAGGGGTAGGACAGGGAGAGCGTGTTCTTCCTCTTTTAATTTTGAAGCAAACCTATCTGCTCAGGAGAGGGGAAGCGGGATGCACAGGTTAAAGTCCACGAGCCCGTTGAATAATGTCGGACCTTCATTTTTCCAATGATAGCTTCTGGGGTTTGCACGCGCAGCGAATGGCGGCTTCGAGCCCAAAGCGGACGACTTCAACGCAAGTGTCTCCGAGTGCTGAAGTCTTGATTTCGCCCATATTATGAGCCATTAAACATCCATGAAGACACGATGCATATCATCTCGGTTTCCAAACCATTCAACACTCCTTCGGGCGTGGTACCGCTGAGCGCTTTGCACTCGGCCCATATACTCACGTGTTGAAATGTTTGCTGGAGATGAGCATGACTATTCCCTCGGTGCTTGAGCACCTTGTTTTCGAAATTTCTGAATTTGCCGATACAGATTTTTGTAATCGGGTTATTGATCGAGCAAACGCTCTCGGTTTTGAACCTGCGACCATCACGTCTGAAAATGGAACTTTGGTAACGCCAGAAATCCGCAACAATGACCGCGTAATATTTGATGACGTTGATTTTGCTGAAGAAATATGGCTCCGAGTCTCGTCTCACTTCCGGAAGCCGTTTAAGGGCCTGACAGCAACCGGCATAAATGAACGCTTTCGTGTTTACAGATATGTGGCAGGTCAGTTCTTCGATTGGCATCAGGACGGTGAATTCCAACAACCCGACGGGTCTGTAAGCAAATTTACTATGATGATTTACCTGAACGATGGGGTGGAAGGAGGCGGAACCTCTTTTGCAGATGTGTTTTCGCCGCATGTATTTGCGGACTTCACAATTGAGCCAGCCGTGGGAAAAGCGCTAATATTTCACCATCCACTTTCGCACCGAGGCGATCCAATCAACGGCGGTGAAAAGTATGTCTTACGCACCGATGTTATGTTTAGGGCCAAAAGCTAAGGCCCGCTTTGTCCGCAAAGCCACCTTTCACCTTCCTATTTTCGTTAATCTAGTTTGCAAGCGCGGCGAATGTCAGCAAGGAGCCCAAGTTGACTGATGCTGCATAGCTTGCAAATGTCTGCTATCAGAAATGTAAGCGATCAAGCCAACCACTTCTGAAGATGGTCGCATTTGATTTGCAAATCATAATTGGCAGGAATTTGAGCGGTGAAAAAGGGTGTATAAACAGCTTTCCATATTGGTGATTTCTCTGGGAGCGACCATGGTCAATGCAGAGGAGTTCTGTGTTGTTCCCGTAACGGGAAGCGAGGCAAAGCTACCTGTGGAATTCGAACAGCCATACAGGATTGCAACGTCGCCACGTACCGTTCCGGGTTTTGACGGAATAATCGTAAACGCTTTTAATCGCCATGAACTGTATGAGTTCGATGGTTCAAACCTGTCCTTAGTGGAGGAAGATTTTCCGCATGTCTGGGGATTTGCCTTCGAGCACGGTATTCACGTCGGGCCGGAGGGAGTGGCCTTTGGGTTTGGGTCTCGCCCGCGTGTGATTTTCCGCCTCGCCCCCAATGCTTCGAGTTGGGCTGCTATAGAAGCCACTCAAGGCTATGAGCGCGCGTTTTTTGACCAAGGGGCCGGGGATGCTTACTGGCAGCCAATTTCGTCCGATCCACTAAAGCGGATCAAAGCCAATGGTGCCAGTGAGGAAGTTGATCTGCCGGTGTTCAATGGCGACCAGACAGTCTCAATCCGAACCATCGCTGAGATCAATGGTGCTTTGGCCTTGACGGGGCCACGCAGAGCAGCATTGCGAGCAAGCAGTTCACTGTGGTTCCGACCGTTTGCCGGGGAGTGGATCAGAATCTTAATAGACTTGCCTGAAGGACATCGTCTGCTTCCCACCCTTCAAGATGCGCGAGTTGAGGTCGGCAACGGTACTATTCGGATTTTTCCCTCCAACACCGCCTTTGAGCCGCTAATCTTCCAATTCTTCGAAGACGAACTGGAGTTCGTTACAAGCCTTCCCGCAGGAACTTGGGAGTTCCATGCGGCAAGTGGAAATTGGATCGGCAGGATTGGACCGTGGTCTCAAACAACAAAGAAGCGCTTTGTTTTTTGGAAGGAAATTCCTGAGACGCTGTCGCCACACTTTTTATTGCTTGGCCCAGATGAAACGGAGGCGCACCTCATTCCAGGCCTTACTTCACAAAGTCACGTGACTGGCGGAGAAATCTTTTATCACCCCCGCCCAATAACCATTTCCGGCGAAACCATAGTGTTCGTGCACGCAGACAAGGGCGTCGTGGTTCTCGATGGCCTATCGTTGTCTCAATTACAGGTGTTGTCCTATGAGGAGATTGGTGACCATCCTGAAGTTAAATTCTTGGGGAGCCTGACTATCATCCATTCTGAGATTGGATTATTTGTCCTGAATGACAATCTCTCGCTCCATAGAGTCGGTGACTTCCCGGTCAAATTTCCATGGCCGCATGAAGTCAGCATCGACTATGTCGAACCTTGGCAAACCTACCTTATCATCGACAAACGATCAGGTGAGATTCACGTTTCAAAGGATATGGAACGTTTCACAAAACTCGATTCCGAGGAGCGTGTCACCGGTGTCGTAGGGGTGTTGCCGGAACCGACTTCGGCATTGGTAATCGGAGAGGATCAGCTCTATGCGGTGAAGCAAGACTGTACCCCCTAATGGGCTCTCTCAAAGGTCCGCGTCAAGACCTGCCCGGCAAACTTCAAAGCTGTCATTGGCGCAGCCGCAGCGAATAGCCGCTTTGTCCGCAGTCATCCAAGAAAAGCGCAGCGAACGGCCGAATGTCGCAACCATGCGAAAGGGGGGCTACTGCTGAACTTGGAGCGTCACACTCATGGATTCTTGGGCATTGCCCATCCGCATGCCCGACACGGGGGCTGCATCGGTGGAATCTCGTCCCACCGCCAATCTGACATACCTTTCATCCGGTGAAATACCATTCGAGACATCAAAGGCGACCCAGCCCAAGCCTTCGATATGGGCCTCGGCCCAAGCGTGGGTCGCGTCTTGATCAATGCGGTCGTCCATCATCAGATAGCCGCTCACATAGCGGGAGGGGACACCAGCATGGCGCAGGGCCGCGATGAAAATCTGCGCGTGATCCTGACAGACACCGCCTCCGATATTGAGCGCCTCTTCGGCTGTGGTGGTCACATCCGTCACCGCGTGCCCATAAGGCACAGCGTTAAGTATCTGTGCGGAGAGAGCATGGAGTTCGCTCAGATCGCCGTCAGGGTTGGTGATCATATTTGACAGCTCGGCAATTCCTGCACCAGCCTTCGTGCGGATGGTGTTTTGTTTGAAGTGCCAAAGGGGGGCGGGGCCGTAGATTTTGCCGTAGATCCCGTCTGTATTATGAGTTTCAACTTCGCCAGAGACAGTCAGGGATATCTGGATGGCACGGTCATTTGCTTGGATCAGCGTGCAGTTGTTTTGGTATTGATCCTCACACATGAGCTCAGCGGTGCCGCCCTCGATATCCATATGCCAGTCGAGCACCGTCTGAGTGCTGTCTGTTTTAGGCGTCAGGCGCACTTGTTGTAGGCCGTAAGTGACGGGGGAGTCATATGAATATGTTGTTGTATGGCTGATCCGGAGCTTCATGCGCGATACGTTTCCCTTAGAGGTGCCTATCCGTTAAATCGGTAGTCTTTTTCGATTTGCGCGCCAATCGCGTTGTTGTTGCGGATAAAGGTGCTGATGAACTGGTGCAGGCCTGCGTCAAAGATCGAGCCAATTGTGTGGTCGCGCAGTTCAGTCAATTGTGCATCAATCAGCTCATGGCACGGCATGCGAAGCCCGTATTCTTTTTCCAGATACGCCAGCTTTTCGGCGATCAGGCCGCTGGAAAAATAAAGGGATCGGGGAAAGCGGCTGTCGAGGATCAGGAACTCTGCAATTCCCGAGGACGTCATCTCCCCTTCGCCCAACCAGCGGAACGAGCGATGCGCCGAGACGGACCGCAAAATCGTCTCCCATTGCACATTGTCCAGCGGCGAGCCGACAAAGCTGGCGGAGGGCAGCAACGTGTAATATTTCACATCAATGATCCGCGCCGTGTTGTCCGCGCGCTCCACGGCAGTGCCAATCTCGGCGAAGTCATAGATATCATTGCGCAGCATGGTGCCGTACAGGGCACCGCGTACCAAGGCAGAATGGCGGCGAATTTCACCCAACAGTGCGGGCAGTTCGGTATCGCGGATCGGCGATTTGAGCGCGTCTTTCATCGCCATCCAGTTTTCGTTGACCGCCTCCCACACCTCGGTGGTCAGGGCGGTGCGCACCATGCGGGCATTTGTGCGGGCGCTTTGGACCGATGACATAACGCTGGAGGGGTTGGTGGTGTCGCGCAGCAGGTAGTCCACCACATTTTCGGCGGTATATGCGTCGTAGATAGCGTCATAGTTGTGCCGCACGCCTGCGGTGGTGACGACGGATTTCCAGTCTGATGTGGTATCATTCGAGCGTGTCAGCGCGATGCGAAAGCCTGCTTCGATCAGGCGCGCGGTATTCTCGCTGCGCTCCAGAAACCGGAACATCCAATAAAGACCACCTGCGGTTTTGCCCAACATCTGCCCTAGTCCTCCAGAACCCAAGTGTCTTTTGTGCCGCCGCCCTGACTTGAGTTTACCACGAGCGATCCTTCTTGGAGTGCCACGCGGGTGAGCCCGCCGGGTGTGATCTCGATCCCGTTCGGGGAGACGAGCACAAAGGGACGCAAATCCACATGGCGGGGGGCCAGACCCTTTTTGGCAAAGATCGGGACGGTGGAGAGCGACAGGGTAGGCTGGGCGATATAGTTGGCGGGGTTTGCTTTGAGCTTGTCTGCGAAATCCGCCAGTTCCTTTTTACTCGCGGCTGGGCCGACAAGCATGCCGTAGCCGCCTGAGCCGTGGACCTCTTTCACGACAAGCTCTGGCAAATTGTCGAGGACGTATTTCAGCGCGTCAGGTTCCGCACAGCGGAAGGTTTCCACATTCTTAAGGATCGCTTTTTCGCCCGTGTAGAATTCGATAATATCGGGGATGTAGGAATAGATCGCCTTGTCATCAGCGATGCCTGTACCGGGGGCATTGGCGATGGT
>JBALTK010000192.1:0-7274 GCA_036964385.1 Sulfitobacter sp.
GAGCAGAAAGGCTTGAAAGAGTTTCTGTCAATTCACGATATTCTTAACGTGAGAGAATATCTCAAAAACATTGGGTTTGTAGATAATAGCAAAGCAGAGCTTTTTGCAGTCCAATACTACTTCGACCGAGATGCCTACCCTACTGAGGCTGATGTACTGGGTAGATGTTGACCTGATTGCGACCGAAATGCTGGGCGGTAACGCAGACCTTCCCCGCACAGCGTGGCCCTACCCAAAAGGACCGTTTTTGGGAGGGTTTGCGAAACCGGACATTGATGCACTTGGAATCGATGGCAGCTTTGTCCGCAAAGCCGCCATCGGCATTTAAAATTTGACCTGAAAACGTTCGCGACCGCAGCGAACGGCAGCAAGGAGCCCAAACTACCTGATGCTGCGCGTTGCACGAATGTCTGCTATCATGAAAGCGACCAAAAACCTTCAACAACCAATTGCGTTTGGAACGGGGTTTTTGGAAGCGTCAATCAAGGCGGTTTGGGCCTGTGCCAAAAAGGAGGGTTTTGGGCAGCCAATTACCGCTAATTTTCCGCTACAAGCACTGGTGCTCAAGTTTATGTGCGTTGAGGCGGAAACTTGAGCACCAGTGCTTGTAGTAAGACCGCTACCATTGCTCCGTTTAAGAGGTGCCACATAAAGTGCGTGCCAATTCTCGTCGTTTCACACAGGGCCAAATCGATGCTGCGAAAGATGAGAGAAGCAAAAAACAACACTGCTGCTAACACAATATAATTTCGTGCAGGATGCTTTCGTAAGGTTGTTAGCGCAGCAAAGATAACCAATGCGATCAACGCAGGTGCATACTGAAGAGAACCGTTGAGTATATCAGGCCTTGTCGTCGCATTCGTCGTAATATCATTAGAGGTAAACCAAACAACTGCCCCCGAAATAAAGGCCGATATTCCCCCGATACGCAACGTGCGCGATAGATTTTGATCGGTTGATCGATAAATAATCAGCAGCACATACAATGCGACAAAACTCCAAATAGGAATGACGTCAGCAAGTTCGGTCGCACTATTCGCAAAGATGTGAAACAGAAACGAGCCGACACCGATCGTGCCGCCAAGCGTGATAACACCAATTTCCAAAGGGTCTGGTTGTCCACGCCGCAAAGCAATGCGTAAGGCAAGAAAGGCCGCGATGAGAAACGCGACATTGCTGAAAGCGTTCAATGGTTCGTTCCACAAACCAGGTGCGGTTCGTTCACAATACAGGTCAATATAGGGAAGCATATTCATGAAATACTCTATTAATCATAAGTTAAATTATAACAAGCCGCAGCTGCCGAATTAGGACCTTTAAAGCTGGTGATATGGCGTCCCAAAAACCACCGTTTGTTGAATGGTTCGCCAAACCGGCCATTGATGCATGTGACGCGAACGGCAGCTACGTCCGCGTAGCAGACCTTTATACCTCAATAATGCTGCATCAACGCATCAATGTCTGCTTCGGGGAAGCTGCGTCGCAGCGTGCGGGGCCAACTCGAGCGGTAATTTTGGGCCGTTCGCGTGACTTTGCAAAGTACGCTTTCTGCGCAAAGCTGCCATCGATGCAAGTGGCGTCTAACGACAACTCCCAGCCCAAAGCAGACATGGCCAAACGAAACCTTGGGCGGATTGTGTACCTTCGCTGCCCCCGCAAACTAAACTGGGCAATTTGAAGAAAGCGGACGCTCAGGGCTGCGACCCAGCTCTTTCGATGTGCAATCGCGGCGAAAGTCGGCAAAGAGCCCGAAGCAGAAGTGCGTATTATTTCTTAAAAATGCATTCTCATGATGGGTCGTCTTGAATCCTGCTGGTCTCTCGTGCCATTGACTGTGTAATCTTTTGGAGACCTTAGGCATCTTGAGCTTTTCTCACAGTGACATTGCAGCTGCATTTTTTCTTGATGACGTTCGCGCCGCGAGTACACGTCACAGCCGTTTGGGTGGTATTCTGGAAAGATTAGATGCCGGTCATACCCTGACGGCGCTCCAGCAAGAATTCTTACGCCAGCATGATTACGAAGCTCTTTTACATTTTGCTCTTGGCGAATTGGACAAGGAAGCGTTCTGCGTACGAGCGCAAAAAGAGCAGGAGGGCCGCCTTTTCCTCACTGCTGCTGCAAACGAAAAGGAAGCGACGAAAAAAGCCCTGCAGAAAGCCCTGCAGATGGAACGAACCCATCACAAAAATGCTCCTATCTTCGCGGAGCAGGAAAAGAAGCTGGAGCGCCGTAGAAAAGTGCGCGAGCTTCCTGACCGGTTTGATCTACCATACGTTAAACACGAAGACCTTGGACGAATAAATCGCGTGCTTCGGTTTGTTGTGGACGGGCAACCGATTGAAAAAGAAGAACTTGTTTGGTTGGGGGATGCGGGTCGGGACTATTGGACCAGTGAGCTGCGTAAAGCGCATCACGAGAACATGGCAAATAAGCTGAGCGAAGAATGGAACAAGACAAAAGACTTGTGGAAGGCCATCAACGCTTGTGGACATTGGCGCAAGGCCGAACATTCCGAAAAGGGGCTGGCAATTGCTGAAACGGCTCTCAACCACGCAATTAAGCCCAAGAAGCCACGCTCAGCGCTATTGACGACCGGCGGCGGCGCTCTTCGTGACCTCGGGCGTTTTGAAGATGCTGCGCGATTTGGACAGGAAGCGCACTCTCTGACCCCAGAAGACTTCCGCCCCTGCACGTTGCTCGGCGCGGTCCACATACAAATGGGGAAGTACAACACAGGTGCCGAATGGTATGAGAAAGCCGAGGCACGAGGTGCGGGCCGAAGCATGATTGATCGAGAACTGCAGTCGATCCTGGACGCTGCCTCCCAAGATGAACGTAATCAAATTAAAAAGGCATTAAAATCGCGCCACGGCTCACGTTACGATTGGCTTTAGCCGGCCACTAAAGGCAAACTAATGGAACGGCGGCTCTGTCCGCGTTGCGGACCTTAACCGTGGTGAACCGCCGATTTTCGGGTGCTGCACTGCCGCAAGTCCGCTTCGAGCCCAACTTTACCAATGCTCCGTGATGCATGAATGGCCGCTCACCCGCCTTCACGGGTCGGGCATCTGCCACTCTTTGGGCACTTCGCTGAAGTGACGTGTAACCAAGAAACGAGGGTCTCCATCCGGTTCCAAGACACGTTCGAATAGGCGAAAAACGGAGGCGTCGTCCTCTTTACGGGCGCTTTACAGTTGATTAAACTGCTTTGTGTAAGCTTGCCGGATCACGCTGTTTCTGCCCCAATAGGATTTAGCAATTTCTTTCCCCTTCACCTGAAAAATATCAGCGAGTTCACCCGCATTTGCCCTTGGGTGACGTTGTTGGAATTCCATACCCATCAATTCACACATTCGTTTGCCTTCATATGAAAAGGCAGTGGCACAAAAATCACTAAAGAAAACTCCGTTTCGAGCATACTGCGAAAAAGATTTCTCGATTGAGGATTTAAGCAGTGCTAAAGTAGCAGGACTGCGATCTTGAAGGCGTGTCGTGATCACTGTGAAGTACCCCTTGTAACACCCCTCAATTACCGGAAAATCCAGCATATCAATCTGGATCTCAGAATCGACGAGTTCGCCATCAAGCACTTGTTGATAAAACTCGTCCTTCAGACAGATAAAATGCCAATACCCGATGATCTCGTCGCCCGAGATCAATAGTCGCCAAGTATAGGGGCTTTGAAAAAATATGGGGACCCATTGTTTTGGTGTTCCAGCATGCTGTTGGCTCATGCCAGCAATGGTACTCGCATCCAGAGCAAGTACTTCTGTGAGAAAAGTTTCATAGTCACCATCGTAATGTGAGGTCACAAAATCATGCCCGGCAACTCTATAATTTTTCTCGCCGTGTTCGTTCTCGAACCAGTCTTCCAACAGGCTTTCGACTTTTTCCTCAGACCACCCGAAAAACTGGATCAGTTCTGTCAGACTTTCCTTATCAGGAAGATGCTTATCCTTAACCCAAGATGTGACTGTGTTGCTGGATACACCTACTGAGTCGGCAAGGTTATTTTGACTTATCCCTTTCAAGACAAGGCCCGCCTTGATCGAAGCTGCCAGTTTGGATGACATTATTATCTCCAGTAGATTTCGGGCTCAGTGTGTAATGTAGCCGATCCAGTGGTCCACTTGGATTTTGCTTGTACCAAGAAAATACCATGTCTTAGCCCCGATACTAAGGCAGCGGAAAATACGTTAAAAGACGTTATTGAAAATAATAATAGTAATTTAAAAGGGTCACACAATGAATACTCCGTTCTTTCTCTACATAGCCGCTGCCATCGGTCTCGTCGCTGGCGGGAGCGCAACCGCCGCTACTTTGCAATCGAAAGCTCCGTTCTCTACGATGTCCGGTGTGGTCACTGCACCGGTCGCACCAACGCTTGTTGCGACATTAGATGATCTGACGGATGGCACATATCGAGCGAACGTCGACGGCTCTGCAGTTTCTCTTGTTGTGCAGTCTGGAAAACCGGTGGCATACAGCTTTGGTGATTACACGGCAAAGCGGGTCTCAATAAGAAAAAATATTATTCGTATCGATCAGGCAAAGTTCAAAATCACTGGCCTGAATGCGAATGTTCTGCAGGGTGTATTTACGCTCAACGGTAGAAATACTAATCTGACGTTGACGCGACAATAAATTTACACACTCAAAAGGCCCGTCATCATACAGGCCTTGTTCTGAAAACCTTGTACGCCTCATCCCGTCGATGATCCAAATACTCAAGCCCCTCACGAAAATCACTATTTTCAGAGGGGCTGCAACTGCGGCCTATCTGATGTTCTTTTCGCGAAAGCAGCCATTGGCGCAACTGCAGCGAAAGTACACTTCGTCCGCATAGCAGACCTTAAACCATCAGAATGCGCTCAGAACAGTTTTCTCGAGCAGCGAACGGCAGCAAGGAGCCCATACCGGAAGTGCAAAATCCCAGCTGCGTGCGCTTGCAGCGGGGGTAATTCTGCAGGTGCGCGAACTTCGGTGCTGCTGCGCGGCGGTGAAATCGGCCATTCATGCAAGACGCGGCGAAACTAATCCGACGAACCCACAGATTGCGGTACAACGCGACGTCCTCTGCTCATTTTCAATAACCGCTACTTCGGTCCATGCATTCGACCCCTTCTGTTTCACAACGATTTTTAACGCACAAGCTGGGCATCCCTGAAGTTACATGGCGTCTGGATTATGCCTTCTGCGCGATGATGTCGGGCGTTTGGGCAAGGATAGCGTTGCATCGGCGCGGGGGGATTGACTGATGACACGCCCGTTTGCGACGACCCACAATCGAGCGGGGCGCAAACGCAGAGCTTCGATCGGATTGCTGGCGTCGAGAATAACCAAGGACGCCTTTGCGCCGACGTGTAGCCCGTAATTTGTTAACCCCATCGTTTTGGCGTTGTTGACCGTAACCATATCAAAGCACGTTTGCATGTCGCCAGGGCTCGTCATTTGAGCCACGTGTAACCCCATAAAAGCCACATCAAGCATGTCCGCAGTGCCAAGTGAATACCAAGGGTCAAGCACGCAATCTTGGCCCCAACCAACATTGATCCCCATGGTCAACATTTCCTTTACCCGCGTCAGGCCGCGCCGCTTTGGGAATGTGTCATGCCGCCCTTGAAGAACGATGTTAATCAGCGGGTTTGGAACTACGTTGATTTCAGATTCTACCATGAGCGGGAGCAGTTTCGAAACATAATAGTTGTCCATGGAATGCATCGACGTCAGATGAGATCCGGTAACCCGCCCATGCAGACCCAACCGCTGCGTTTCATAGGCAAGCGTTTCGATATGACGTGAATGCGGATCATCAGATTCGTCGCAATGCATATCAACCTGCAAACCGCGTGCTGCCGCGATTTCGCACAGTTCTTTCACCGACGCAGCGCCGTCCGCCATAGTGCGTTCAAAATGCGGAATACCCCCAACAACGTCAACACCCATATCCAAGGCACGGATCGTGTTTTCGCGTGCGGTTGGATCACGGTAGAAACCATCTTGCGGGAAGGCGACGAGCTGTAGGTCTATGTAATCTTTGACCTGCTCTTTAACCTCAAGCAGCGCCTCAACCCCCAAAAGCCTGTCGTCACAGGTGTCGACATGGCTGCGAATTGCCAAGAGCCCCATGCTCGCCGCCCAATCGCAATACGTAAGCGCGCGTGCGATGATATCGTCTTGGGTCATGATCTGCTTAAGCTCACCCCAGAGGCCGATCCCTTCGAGCAGAGTGCCTGATGCGTTGATCCGTGGCTGGCCGTAGGACAATGTTGCGTCCATGTGAAAATGCGGATCGACAAAAGGCGGGCTAACCAGGTCGCCAGCCGCATCAATCACTTGACCCGCCTCAGCAGTATCAAGTGACCCGATCGCAGTGATCTTATCGCCGGCTATTCCTATGTCTGATACGCGCCCATCTGGTAGTGTGCCGCCTTTGACAATTAGATCAAACATCAGCGTTCTCCTTTGTTGAACGGAACCATAAGTGCCGCGGGCACTTGGGCGCGGCGCGACATCAAAATGAGCGCCAAAATAGATAGGATGTAGGGCATCATCAGAAAGATCTGGTAGGGGATTTGAGTGCCCAAACTTGTTTGCTGCACGCGAATTTGTAGCGCATCAAAAGCTGCAAAAAGAACAGCCCCCAACAAAGCCTTACCAGGACGCCACGATCCAAAGACGACCAATGCAATACAGATCCAGCCACGACCATTGACCATTTCAAAAAAGAAACTGTCGAATGCCGACATGGTCAAAAATGCACCGCCAACCGCCATCAGGCCGCTGCCCACCATAACAGCCCCCATGCGGATTGCCGTCACAGATAGACCTTGCGCGGCCACCGCTGCGGGGTTTTCACCGGCAGCGCGGACCGCAAGCCCAAGGGGGGTGCGATACAGAACCACGCTAACGACCCCGACAAGAATAAACGCAAGATACGTCAACGGAGTTTGCGAAAACAGCGCCGGGCCAAGCAAAGGAATGTCCGATAGGATCGGGATTTCATAGGGCTGGAATGCTCCGATTTTTGGCGGGCTTGTGACCTCGGGCAAGGCCAGCCGATACGCATAATAGGTCGAAGAGGTCGCAAGTAATGTGATGCCAAGACCCACAACATGCTGAGACAGGCCGAATGGCACCGTTAGCGTACTGTGCAGAAGTCCAAACAGCATGCCGACCAGCATCGCGACGCAGACGCCCATCCAAAGTCCTGTACCGGAATAAACCGCCATCCAACCTGCGAATGCACCCGCGACCATTATCCCCTCAAT
>JBALTK010000193.1:0-7202 GCA_036964385.1 Sulfitobacter sp.
CTCGATTTTTCTGGCGATATGCATGCCGGCACGAAAGCTTGGAAACATGTCTGGAGTGCTGGGCAAGGTGTCGGCGGTGTTACTGGCCGCGAAACCATAGCCGAAATCGTCAACACACTGCGCACCCAGTATAATGAAGCCGTGGCGGAGCAGTCGCATGGTAGCATCTACCTCAAGACCTGAACAATTCCAGACATTTTCATCCAAAGAGGCCGCGATATGAAGATCAGCACTGAAGAGACGCAAATCATCAAATCCGTACTGCGCCATGTCGAGAACGGCACTACGGATATGCAGCCCGAGGTTATGGAAAATCCTGTGTCCAACTATACGGACCCAGAGAACCTTCAGCGGGAGGTGGACGTTTTGTTCCGTAAGTTTCCCATCATTCTGGGACATCATGAACAACTGGCCGAGCCGGGAGATTTTTTTACCAATGACGATACTGGTATCCCCATTCTGGTGACGCGCACCAACGCAGGTGAAGTGAAAGCATTTATGAACGTCTGCCGCCACCGTGGTGCGCGCTTGACGGACAAACCATGCGGGAAGTCAAAGACCTTTTCGTGTCCCTATCACAAATGGACATACGACCTTGAGGGCCATCTGCGCGGTTTGCCACACGCGGGCGGTTTTGGTGAGATCGATAAGTCTGAACTGGGACTGGTAGAGCTACCGGCATTCGAGCGGTTCGGTCTTATCTGGGTGCGTCCTTCCGTGAGCGACGGGCCATTTGATCTCGCAGCGTGGATTGCGCCGATGGAGGAGCAGTTCAAAGGGCTGAGCATGGAGACCCATACAGTTTATAAACAGTGGTCACTGCCACGGAAAATGAACTGGCGCTTGGCGCTGGAGGGATTTCAGGAATCCTATCATTTCTGCGGCGCGCATGAGCATACGGCCTGTGCCGCCTACCTTGATAACCAGTCAGTATTTTTGGATAAATACCCTCATGTGCGTCATGCCGTACCGCTGCCGACCGTGGTTGCACTCAAAGACCAACCTGAGGCTGAGTGGGATCATCGCCGCAACTTTCTGACGCAAAATTACGTGTTTCCGTGTAACTATGTGCAGGTTCAAACCGACCACATTTATATCCATACGATCATCCCTACAGGCGTTGATACCTGCATCTTCAAATGCATGATGCTGATCCCGGAGGCGCCAAAGTCCGAAAAGGCAGAAGGTTATTGGGCCAAGAACTATGACGTGATCCGCACCGTGTTCAACGAGGATTTCGAGATCGGTGAGAATATCCAGAAGGGGCTAAGCACAGGGGCGAACACGCATTTCTTGTTTGGTCGCTACGAGATTGGTTTGCATTTGGGGCGTAAGGCCATCGACGATGCGCTTGCGGGGACGCTCACAACTGCCTCGGTTTGCGCAGCGAATGCAGTGCCTTAAGTGGCAGAGGGATCTTGCAGATGTAACCGGAGAGCTTTCTGCATCAGTTTGGTCAAAGCCTCGCGTTCTTCATCGCTTAGCCCATCCAAGATGTCGCGTTGCAATGCGATTACGACGGGCCGTACAGCGTCCAGTACTTCCAATCCCAAAGGCGTAAGTACCAACTTGAAGGCGCGGCGGTCCATTTCGCTTTGCGCGCGCTTTACAAGCGCTTTGTGCTCAAGTCGCTTTACCACGCCCCCAATGGTAGCGCGGTCATATCCGATTTGTGCGGCCAATTTTGCCTGATCCAGGCCTGGGTTCTGGGCGAGCGCCTCAAGTGCCGAGAACTGCACAGAAGTAATGTCGTGCCCTGCCGCTTTTAGATGCGTTTGAAACACTGCCGTTGTCTGCTGGTTCAGACGTCTGATGAGGTGTCCAGGCATTTCAGAGAGCGAGGGGAGTAAAGGCATTAGATTGTCCATAGTGGTAAGTATGCATACTAATATTGACAGAAGGCCTGCTAGGGCTCTACTTAGTAAGTGTACATATTAAGTAAGGTGTCGCCAATGCAATATCATCTGAATGGCTTTCAAAGCGGGGACCCGTCTGTTGCAAGCGCCGCTGCCGTTGCTCCGCACAAAGATGCTGTTGATGTTTTGATCGTGGGGTGTGGCCCCGCCGGTCTGACACTTGCCACGCAACTTGCCGCATTTTCCGACGTCACCACGATGATCACTGAGCGTAAATCGGGCCCGCTTGAATTGGGGCAGGCAGACGGGCTTGCCTGCCGGTCTGTCGAGATGTTCGAGGCCTTCGGATTTGCCGAAAAGGTGCTCAAGGAAAGCTATTGGGTGAATGAAGTCGGGTTTTGGCGTCCCGATGCAACTCGCGGCGGGCTGACCCGTGTGGACCGCATTCAGGATGTAGCTGATGATCTGTCGGAGATGCCCCACGTCATACTCAATCAGGCGCGGGTGCATGACTTCTACCTAGAGCAGATGCGCAATGCGGCGCGCCCGATCCTGCCTGTCTACGGGCATGAACTGGTAGATGTCTGCAAGACTGATGATCCTGAGTACCCTGTGATCGCAACTTTCCAATCGGTGGATGGCGAAAACGAGACCCGCAAAGTTCGCGCCAAATATGTCGTTGGGTGTGACGGTGCCCGCAGCGCAGTGCGCCGTGCTATGGGGCATGCATTGAAGGGGGAGGCTGCACGGCAGCTTTGGGGGGTGATGGATGTGCTTGCTGTTACCGATTTTCCCGACATCCGCCTGAAGGCCGCAATCCAGTCAGTCACGCATGGCAGCATACTGATCATTCCGCGTGAAGGCGGCTATCTGGTACGGATGTATATTGAATTGGATGCGCTGCACGGGGACGAGCGTGCTGCAGACCGAAACGTGACGCCAGAAATGCTCATCGCCAAGGGGACCAAGATCCTCGCGCCCTACACGCTAGAGGTAAAGGAGGTCGCGTGGTGGTCTGCCTACGAGATTGGGCAGCGGGTTTGTGATACCTTTGACGATGTGCCATCGGATGTGCGCGGCACACAAATGCCGCGTATGTTCATTGCGGGGGATGCCTGTCACACGCACAGTCCAAAGGCGGGGCAGGGCATGAACGTCTCTATGGCCGATACTTTCAATCTGGGCTGGAAACTCGCTGCGGTACTGCGCGGTCAATCGGTGCCTGCACTTCTGGAGACCTACTCTGAAGAGCGGCAAGCCAAGGCCAAAGAGTTGATCGAGTTTGACAAAGACATGGCACGGCTGTTCAGTGCCAAGCCAAGGGACACGCGCGAGGCCGCGCAGTTCCAAAGCTATTTCAAGAAGCATGGTCGCTATACCGCTGGGGTGGAGACGCGGTATGCGCCGTCGATGCTAACCGACACTGGCACTCATGCGGCACTGGCGACAGGATACAAAAGCGGCATGCGGTTCCACTCCGCCCCTGTGATCCGTTTGGCAGATGCAAAGCCGATGCATCTGGGTCATGTGCTTAAGGCTGATGGGCGTTGGCGGTTGATCGGCTTTGCAGGCTCTGGTGATGAGGGGCAGGCGGGGAGCGCCATTGAGCAACTTTGCAGCTTCCTTGCAAAGGGCCCTATTGCGCGGTTTACCCCGCAAGGCGCGGATATCGATAGCGTGCTCGATCTGCGCGTGGTTTTCCAAGGCGCGCATCAGAAGATGAAAATCGAGGCGCTGCCCAATTTATTACTGCCCCGCAAAGGGCGTTACGGGCTGATCGATTATGAGAAAGCATTCTGCCCAGATTTGAAAAACGGTCCTGACATTTTTGACCACCGTGGCATAGATCGCGCAAAGGGTGCTTTGCTGATCGTGCGACCTGACCAATATGTGTCAAAGGTTCTGCCGCTGAGTGATTTCGAGGGGATCACTGCATTCTTTGACGGACTGATGCTACCCGTTTGACGGGTACACCTGTCAGGATCGTCTGGCGGTGTTGCGAGAGGTCTTGAGAACGTTTCCCTGCGCGTCGCAGGTAAAACGCAACCGCAGGTCGCCGTACCAAAACGTCAGACGGTGGGTGCCTGCATCCTCATCGACGCCTGTCTCAAAGCGGCTGGTGATCGCCCCGTCGCGCATGAGCGAAAGGACGTTTGCAGCAGGAACATCGAGTAATGACCCAAGGTCCGCCGCGTCGATCATCGGGCTTTCTTGTGTGAGATCTATCTTCATGTCTGTGCTCGCTCCATCATGGCCTGATGCACAGTCCTTGTTTTCATAGATAATGACCAGCAGTAAGGCGTGCTCGTTTGTGTGCTGCCAGAACCGCGCTGCGTAATCCAAATGTACGTTGCTCCCCGCTTGTTTTCGCCAATCAAGACGACCTTTCAATAGTTTACCTTCGACCTGCATTTTTAGGGTTCTTGGGTCGTGGCTACAGCGGCAAGTCTAAGGCGTGGGTTTGATCTGTTCCGTACAGATGAATAAATGTGTATACAAGTTAGGATTCGCGGTGATGTTATGCCCTCAGTTATTGACGATATACCTTTCCATCTCTCTTTTATTGTATACAATTTTGAAGAAGGAGGGATTCGATAACCTCCGACGCAGTCGGGAAACTTACATGCCAAGCCAAAATCTCAGCCAGCTGGATCGCGCCCTATTGGGGCTTCGCTCACTTATTTTAGGTGGGACTTATGAGGGAGGGCAGCGATTGTCAGAGGTAGCGATGGCGGCCCAATTGGGCCTGTCGCGCACCCCCTTACGTCAAGCGATGGACAGGCTGGTGGCGGAAGGTTTGCTGGAGCGCATCGCGACTGGTGGGTGTCGTGTCGCGACGTTTACCAAGGATGACATCTCCGATGCCATCGAGATGCGCGGTGTTATCGAAGGGACTGCAGCGCGATTGGCGGCTGAGCGCGGAGTTGATCCAGTTTTACTTGAGCAAGCGCGGGTTGTGTTGGGCCGTATTGATCAAGCGCTTGATGCTTCTGAAGAACTGGATTTTGATCAATATGTTGTAGAGAACGCCCGCTTTCATGCGCTTCTGGCCGTGTTCCCGAACAGCCCGATTGTCGCGCGCGAGATCGAGCGGATGAGCTTGCTGCCGCTGGCATCTCCCTCTGCCTTTCTGAGCGAGCAGGCGCTGATCCCCGATTTTCAAGATTCGCTTCGATATGCGCAGCGGCAGCACCGCTCCATTCTTGAGGCCATATCTGCTGGTGAGGGGGCGCGGGCCGAAGCACTGACCCGTGAACACGCACGTCTGGCCTTGGTCAATCTCAAGCACCTGACTGAAACACGGCCAAAGCTGACCCATCCTGTTCCAGGATTGGCATTGGTTGCTTCCAATTAAAGGGGCCGAATTTAAATGACGCTTGTTCCCGTCGATACCAAGACGACAATCGCCGATCTGGTGCATGACCCTTACCCTATTTATCAGCGCCTGCGCGCAACCAACCCTGTGATCAAGGTGGCTTCGGTCGGGCGCATTTTACTGACCAAAGCTGAGGATACGAAACGGGTAAAAGACCATCCCGAGATATTTAGCTCAGATGACCCCAACACACCGATGAAGCGCGCATTCCTCGCCCATACCTTGATGCGCAAAGACGGCGCGGATCATATGCGCGAGCGGATGGCGATGGCCCCCGCCTATAGCGCTAAGAACATCGCGCAGCATTGGATGCCAGTCTACGAGAAGATCGCGGATGAATTCATAGCAGCTTTGCCGAGGGGGGAGACTGTTGACCTGTTTCCTGCTTTGGCGGGCCCCTTTGCAGCGCGTTGTCTCGGGCAGCTATTGGGTTTGCCAGATGTCAGTGACGACGACATGCAGCGCTGGTCACAAACCTTGATCGACGGAGCTGGCAATTTCGGTTGGGCCCCTGCGTTGTTTGAGGACAGCGACCGCGCCAACGCTGAGATGGACGCATATATGGATGAAGTCATCCCAAGGCACATTGCGGACCCGAACCCCAGTGCGCTTTGCGCAATGATTACCGCGGATGATCCAATTGAGTTGAGCCAGATACGCGCCAATATCAAAATTGCAATTGGTGGGGGATTGAATGAACCGCGCGATGCATTGCTTACCGTTCTGTACGGCCTTCTGACGAATCCAGAGCAGCGGGATCATGTGGTACGAGCGGGCGCATGGGGCGATGCCTTTGATGAGGGCGTGCGTTGGGTTGCGCCCATTCAGGTCAGCTCGCGGCTTGTCACGCAAGACACCGAAATAAGAGGGATCGCCCTCCCGAAAGGGGAGACTGTGATGACTGTGCAGGCCTCTGCGAACCACGATGAGGAAATCTGGCCTGACGGGCATCTATTTGATGCCACGCGCACGAAGCGCCCGCATCAGGCCTTTGGCAACGGCCCGCACTTTTGTCAGGGCAAACACATCGCGCGCCGCATGTTGTCCGACATTCTGCTACCGCGCCTTTTTGACCGCTTCCCCGACATCGCTTTGTGCGATCCCACGCTTGTGCGGTTCAGCGGCTTCGGCTTTCGCGGTGCGCTGAACTTTCCTGTGACACTAACATAAAACCAATAATCTGGGAGGATTGAAATGATGGGACTATTGAAGAAAACGGCGGTGCTTACATCGCTTTTGGCGATGGCTGCGTCAGGCGCTTGGGCGCAGGATGTCACACTGAAACTGCACCAGCTTTTGCCCATGCGCGCGACCATACCCGCGAATGCGATCGAGCCGTGGATCAAGAAGGTGCAAGAAGAATCCGGTGGCCGGATCAAGATCGAGCACTTCCCCTCCATGCAACTTGGTGGAGCGCCGCCGGAGCTGTACGATCAAGCGGTTGATGGCGTGGCGGATATTATTTGGACAGTTATCGGGTATACTCCGGGGCGGTTCCCGAAGACCGAAGCGTTTGAGCTGCCGTTTATGGTCGGCAACAGCGCTGCATCTTCCAAGGCGTTTCACCAGTATGTCCAAGCAAATGGCATGGATGAGTTCAATGACACGCACCCGATTGCTCTTCACACCCATGGGTCGGGATGGATTCACAGTAATATCGACGTCCAAACACTCGATGATATGGAAGGGCAAAAACTGCGCGGGCCGACACGGGTCACCTCACAGTTTTTGGGAAAGTTGGGTGCGACGGCTGTCGGCATGCCTGTACCTGCCGTGCCTGAGGCGTTGTCCAAAGGTGTTGTGGACGGTGCCATCATCCCGTGGGAAGTTACGCTCCCTCTCAGAATAAGCGAACTGACGGAATTTCACTCCGGTTTCGCGTCCCAGCCGGGTCTTTATACGGCGACGTTCACTATGACGATGAACAACGACAGTTATAGCGCGCTTCCCGATGACCTTAAGGCTGTGAT
>JBALTK010000194.1:0-7177 GCA_036964385.1 Sulfitobacter sp.
GGGATCAGCGGAGTGGATGCGGTTCCAAGTGGGGATGAAGGGCGTCTCATGCGGGTTGTCTAAAAAGGACTGGCCCGCGCGCATGATGTTCTCGGCAAACAGCTCGATCGCGCGCTCTTCTTTGTGGCGGTCGATGCTGAGGCCGTTCATCTTTGCATCGTTGTAATACGCCTCCATCACATCAAGCGCACAGCGGTAATAGGTCGCCTTAAGCGTGCGAAAGACATTTGGCGTGAAGACAGTGCCATCAGCGGCCAGTTTGCGGAAAATCGCTTTGCAAATATCCGTAGACATACGGCTGAGGCCTGCGTTGGCGTCGTCTTCACTCAGGACCTGATGTTTGTGGTCGTATTGATCTGCGATTTCCACCTGACAGACGGCTTGGGGCGCGAGGTTGCGCCATGCCTCGGAGAGGATGCCGATTTCGAGGCCCCAGTCCGAGGGTATGCGTAGATCTGGTAGCATGGTTGTGCGCATGGCGAATTCACCCGACAGCGGATAGCGAAAGCTGCGCAGGTAGTCGATGTAGTCACGGTCGCCTATGACCTTCTTGAGCGCGATCAGCAGGGGGCTGACCAACAAACGTGTCACACGCCCGTTCAACCGTTCTTGGCCGACGCGGGCGTAAAAGCCCTTGGCCAGTTGATAGGGGAAATTCACATTCGCCACAGGATAAATGAGCCGCGCCAGCAATTCGTTCGTGTATGTCACGATATCGCAGTCATGGATCGCCATCACCGCACTGTCCTGACAGCCGATTAGATACCCGATGGCAGTCCACACGTTCTTGCCCTTGCCAGGCTCGGAGGGGGCCAGCCCCATGGCGGAAAGCTTCTCACCCAAAGCCAGCATCCGCGGGCTGTCGTTCCAGATCACCATGTGGTTTTGGTTCAACCCTTTGAAGAACTCTTTTGCATAGCGGTATTGCGCCTCATTGGCGCCATCCAGCCCGATGATGATGCGGTGGAGGTAGGGGACACTGGACAACTCACCCAGAATACGGGGCATCGCGTCCGTCTCCAGTTCGGAGTACAGGCAGGGCAGAACAAGGGACATTTTACGGGTCTGCGCAAAGGTCTCAAGCTCTGACGTCAACTCATCCACCGAGCGCGTGCGTAGATTATGCAGTGTTGTGATGTTTCCGTTCTGGTGAAAATCCGCCATCGGAGTTCGTCCTCTCTACAATTTTAACCGCTTAAGATGCGTCAGTATCGCCGCGTTCCATCCTTCGGGGCCTGCAAGTGTCGTGCGCATGATCCGGCCCGACTTTTCGCCTCGCAACAAGGGTAGGGGGGACCTGTTGGGATTTGCAATGATGACACCAAAATCGGCAGTCTCCAGCATTTCGACGTCATTCGGGGCATCCCCGAGGGCAATGGTGTGGCGTGGCGCAAGGCGGGACGTAATTGTTGCCATCTGGTCAGCCTTTGTCTTGCCGAAAGAAAGCGTCAGAAATCGCCCCCCTTCGCGGGCAGATATGCCTTGGGCCGCTAATGCCTTAAGGAAATCGACCTTTTCATCGTCCGACCCCGACCACACCCCCGGCTCCGAGAAGGCGCGTTGGCGTGCGTGCTGTGCAGCAGGGGGTGTCAGACCCGTCAGCTCACTGATCTCTGCCACGTCCATATCGCCGAACCCGCGAAACTTCTTTCGGAGCGTTGCTGGAATTTTCATCATATCGGCGCGCAATTGGGCATAATTAGAACGGTCATCAGCGGTGTTTTTATGCGGTTCCAGCAGGCCGGCTCCGTTTTCGACAATAGCGGGCCAGTCTTGTAGGCCCATCTCTTGACGCAGAGTGCCTATTTCAGGGGCGGTCTTACTGCTGGCGAGCACGATTGCGCCGCCAATTTCCGCTATGCGTTCAAGGGCAAGGCGCGCCGCATCCCAGCGGTAATCACTGTGCGACAGTAAGGTGCCATCAAGATCGGTGAAGACAAGCAGGGGGAGTTCGGTTTTCATGGGATCAAGACTGCTCACTATCACCAAGGGTGGCAACCAATATCCCTCTTATGCGCACACTGCAGAGATTCAGCAGTTACGAGCGACAGTATTTGAATTGATATTTGCGGATGACCAAGTAGGACGTTTCTGTTTCGCACTACACATTGTCGCAAGCTAGAATTGCCGCACCGATTTGCTTTTGGCCTCTCAGGTATAGTGCCGATCGGCAACTCAGTCCGCAGAGCGGTGGCATCAGACATCAGGGACTGATTTCGCGGTACGTGTATTCCTATAGCATTGCCCTCTACTTCAATACGACCTCATCCAAGTGGCCCAGAGAATGTCAGAGGTTGGTCTTTTACGTGGAAAACGCGCCTCGGTGCGGAGGCGCGTTTGTTCGTCTTAAGCCGTGGAAGCGGTGAGCTTTCAGGCGTTGGCTTCGCGGATTTTGTCGGCGGCTTCTTTGTCGAAGGTCACGCCATTGTCGGCAAGGAAGGTATCAAGCTCACCCGACAGCGTCATCTCGGTGATGATATCACAGCCACCCACAAATTCGCCTTTGACATAAAGCTGGGGGATGGTGGGCCAGTCGGAGTAATCCTTGATGCCCTGACGGATATCCTCATCGGCCAGTACGTTCACATCGGCGAAATCAACGCCCATGTAGTTCAGTACGCCTGCAACCTTGGAGGAGAAGCCACACTGCGGCATCTCTTTTGTGCCTTTCATGAACAAGACAACATCGTTGCTGGTCACGGTATCTTTGATTTTGGTGTTTGCGTCGCTCATTTGGATTTCCTTACGGGTAGGAGGCGTGTTTTCAGTTCGGTCCTATAGCGTGCTAGCAAAAGGCCGAAGGCTGCGAAAGCGGAGATACATATCATTGATCTGGTACCTTTGTTGTAAGGGCTAGGGCATGGAGTTCGCCCGATGAGCCGTCCATCTTGCCTTTGAGCGCTGCATAGACGGCGCGCTGTTGTTGCACGCGGTTTTTGCCGCGAAAGCTTTCGTCCATCACCATGGCGGACATATGCACGCCGTCATTGCCTTCAACCACGATCTGCGCGTCGGGGAAGGTGACCCGCAGCAAGTCTTCGATTTCAGTGGCTGTCATGGGCATGGGCAGTCTCCAATAGGTATGTCTTTGCTTAGATGTAGTAGGGGGGGGCCTTGCGCGCAAGGGAGAGCGATCACGTCTTGCGCACGGCGCGCGATTGTCAGACGGTAAGGGTCAAATCACTCCAAAGGAGGGCAGGCCCCATGCAACCCCTATCAGGCGCACCGGAACAAGCACTGGCATGGATACGCAGTGGCAAACGCGCGGCACTGGCTACTGTAGTCGAGACATGGGGATCTGCACCGCGCCGTGTGGGCGCACAGATGGTAGTGTCCAGCGACGGGGAGATGGAAGGCTCTGTCTCTGGTGGCTGTGTAGAGGGGGCTGTGGTCCTTGAGGCACTAGAGGCGCTGGAGGAAGGCGAGACCAAGCTGCTGGAATACGGAATCAGCGATGGGGATGCCTTTTCTGTCGGGCTGGCCTGTGGTGGCAACATCCGTGTGTTGGTGGAGCCGATAGGCGAAGGTGGTATGCCGCTTGATATGCTGGAGGGGCTGGTAGAGGCCCGCGCCGCGCGTACACCTATCGCTTATGAAGTTTCTCTGGATGGCAATAGCCGTGCCATTGTAAGCGAGGGACACAAGGATCGCTTTCGTAAGGACCGCTCTGGCGTAGAGGATGAGAGCAACACATTCATCGCCATCCATAATCCGCCATTACGTCTGATTGTTGTAGGGGCCGTGCATATCGCTCAGGCATTGGTGCCTATGGCCCAGATCGCAGGGTTTGACCCGTTTGTTGTGGACCCGCGCGAGGCCTTTGGCTCTCAGGCACGGTTTCCGGACGCCCGTGTGATCAACGATTGGCCCGACGTGGCGCTCGGGGATGTCGGAGTAGACACCCGCACGGCGCTGGTCCTGCTGACACACGACCCCAAGCTGGACGATCCTGCCTTGCATGTGGGGCTGCGCTCGGGCGCGTTTTATATCGGGGCGCTGGGCTCGAAGCGGACCCATGCCGCGCGGATCGAGCGTTTGTCCGAAGCGGGATTTGATCCGCACACAATTGCACGAATCAACGGGCCTGTAGGGTTGGACATCGGCGCGGCGGGTCCGGCAGAGATTGCCGTCTCAATCCTTGCGCAGATGATCGAGGAACTGCGCAAACCATGAAGTTCGGTTCCGTCCAGACAAAAGACGCGCTGGGCGCTGTCCTTGCCCATTCCGTTGCTTTGCCCGAAGGGCGGCTGCGCAAGGGGATGGTGCTGGGTGACGCGGATATCCTTGCGCTGGAGGAGGCACAGATCACCGATGTCATCGTAGCCACGCTCGGTGATGGGGATATAAACGAGAACGATGCCGCAGACAGGCTGGCAGAGGCGCTGATGGGGGAGGGTGCGGGTTTACACCGCAGTGCCGCCTTCACCGGACGGGTGAACCTGATCGCCGATACTGCTGGGGTTGCTGTGCTGGGTGTTGAAGCACTGCATGCTGTGAACGGCGTTGATCCGATGATTACCGTTGCTACCGTGCCGCCGCACCACCAACTGCGCAGCGGTGATATGGTCGCCACGATCAAAATCATATCCTACGCCGTACCAGAAAACGCGCTGGGCAAGGCCGTGGCCCAAGCCAAAGCTGCGATTAAGGTGGCAGAGCCAAAACGCACCTCCGCCACTCTCATCATCACCGAGATCGCAGGTGGTGCGGGCGAGAAAGGGCGCAGTGCAATTGAGGACAGGCTCACCGCGCTGGAAGTTACACTAGCAGCGGTGGAGACGGTCCCGCATGATCAGGCCGCACTGAGCGCTGCAATTACAGCTGCTACAACGCCTTTAGTGTTGATCCTTACAGGCTCCGCCACGTCCGACATCAACGATGTTGCCCCCGCTGCACTGGTCCAAGCGGGTGGCGAGATCACCTGCTTTGGCATGCCCGTAGACCCTGGCAATCTGTTATTTCTTGGCGCGCTGGGCGAAACCTGTGTGATTGGCTTGCCCGGATGCGCGCGCTCACCTGCGCTCAACGGTGCTGACTGGGTTCTGGCGCGGATGATCTGCGGCATAGACGTGACGGCACATGATATAGCGCAAATGGGCGTGGGCGGTTTGCTCAAGGAAATCCCCACGCGACCACAGCCCCGACGCCCTAAAAACTAGGCCGGCGGGCATGCGAAATACTGACATACGGCGTCAAGTAAACTTTTTGGTTCTCAACGCCGCGACGCCATGCTTAACTCAACTCCAAATAACAAATAGAAAAGTCTGGGAGGACGTGAATGACACAGATTAATATGACTGTGAACGGCAAGGCCGCAAAGGGTGATGTCGAAGGCCGCACATTGCTGGTGCAGTTCTTGCGCGAGAACCTTGGGATGACTGGCACGCACGTAGGCTGCGACACCAGCCAGTGTGGTGCCTGTGTCGTGCATGTGGACGGTGTTGCCGTCAAATCCTGCACCATGCTGGCCGTTGAAGCACAAGGCGCAGATGTCGCCACGATTGAGGGCCAAGCAGCGCCAGACGGCACGCTCAACACCATCCAGCAGGCATTTCAGGACCACCACGGTCTTCAGTGCGGTTTCTGCACCCCCGGTATGGTGATGTCCGCCGCAGCCCTGCTGAAAGACAACCCCAAGCCAACTGTCGATGATGTGCGCCACTACCTCGACGGCAACATCTGCCGCTGCACAGGCTATCACAACATCGTCAAAGCGATCATGGCCGCATCCGGTCAGGACGTAAGCAGCATCGCGGCGGAGTAACGGTTTGCGGCCCGCGGGGAGGCGGGTGGCACACCTTGCGGTATTGTCCGCGAAAACGATTTGGTGCGCAGATGATGCACCGCCCCTAGGGAGGAATTGAAATGCCAAAGGATTATGGTATCGGCGCCAGCAGCAAGCGGCGCGAAGACGTCCGGTTTTTGACCGGAGAAGGTAACTATACGGACGACATTAACGTAAACGGTCAGGCTTATGTCTATTTCCTGCGCTCTGACGTCGCGCACGGTACGCTGAATTCAGTCGATACATCCGCGGCCGACGGCATGGACGGTGTGGTCAAGATTTTCACAGGTGCCGATTTCGAGGCTGTAGGCTCAGTTCCTTGTGGCTGGCAGATTACGGATAAACACGGCGAGCCAATGCAAGAGCCGCGCCATCCGGTCCTCGCCCACGGCAAAGTACGTCACGTAGGTGAGCCGATCGCGGCTGTTGTGGCTGAAACGCTTGAGCAAGCGCGTGATGCGGCCGAGGCGATTGTCCTCGACATTACCCACCTGCCAGCCGTTGTGGACATGAAGGAAGCCGTTAAAGCAGGCGCGCCGAAGGTCCACGACGATCTGACCTCCAACCTTTGTTATGACTGGGGCTTTGTTGAAGAGAACAAAGCCGCTGTTGACGCAGCATTCGAGGAGGCGGCGCATGTCACCACCCTTGAGCTGGTCAACAACCGCCTTGTGGCAAACCCGATGGAGCCACGCGTGGCTGTGGGTGACTTTGCCCGTGGCACAGGCGATCACACGCTCTACACCACATCGCAAAACCCCCATGTGATCCGTTTGCTCATGGGCGCGTTCGTTCTGGGCATCCCCGAGCATAAGCTGCGCGTTGTTGCCCCTGATGTTGGTGGCGGTTTTGGTACAAAAATCTTCCACTATCAGGAAGAAGCCTTTGTCACCTTCGCGGCCAAAGTCTGTAACCGTGCGGTCAAATGGACCTCCTCGCGTTCCGAGGCGTTCATGTCGGACGCCCATGGTCGTGACCACGTAACCAAAATTCAGCTCGCGCTGGACAAGGACAACAACTTCACCGCGCTGCGCACTGATACCTACGCCAACATGGGCGCGTACCTGTCGACCTTCGCGCCGTCAGTTCCAACATGGCTGCACGGCACGCTGATGGCGGGTAACTACAAAACGCCGCTGATCTATGTGAACGTGAAGGCCGTCTTTACGAATACGGTGCCAGTGGATGCGTACCGCGGTGCAGGTCGCCCTGAGGCGACGTATCAGTTGGAGCGGCTTGTCGATAAAGCAGCGCACGAGTTGAAGGTCGATCCGATCAAACTGCGCCGCCAGAACTTTATCATGGAGTTCCCATACGCCACGCCAGTAGCCGTTGAGTACGACACGGGCGATTATGTTGCCACGATGGACAAGCTTGAAGAGATGGCTGATA
>JBALTK010000195.1:0-7074 GCA_036964385.1 Sulfitobacter sp.
CCACGTGCCAAGGATGTGCACATCCTTGAAATCTTCGCGCATGTTCTTGTCGTACATCTTCCAATAGGCACAGGAGGCAGCCCGTGCATCCTCAACCATAAAGGGCAGCTCGAAGACTTCAGTCTCGGGGAAACGGCCAGGCGTATATCCTACAACTGTCCAAACGATATCGGCGACGCCATCAACCGCTTGGTCCAAAAGCTCGGGTGGGGTGCCGCCCAATGCCATTGAGTTGAACATCTCGACCTTGATACGGCCGTCAGATTCAGTACCGATCCGGTCTGCCCAAACGGACAGGATTTGTTTTGGCACGTTGGCTTGCGCTGGCAAGAACTGGTGCATCTTCAGCGTGACTTCTTGAGCCATTGCGCCGGATGCGGCGAAGGCCAATGCGGTTGCGCCAAGAAGTGCGGATTTCAGTTTATTCACAGTAGTCTCTCCCTATTTATCTGCGGGGTCGATCATGCGACCCTCCCCCCCGCTCGGCGCGTTTATTGATCGGGGTCTTCGCCCCCATCCGTCTCACACCTAGATAGTTATGTTGCATACCTAAAAGGTATTGTCGCCCCTAATTTATTTAAGGTCCTCAAAATAGTTAATCAAGCAAGTAATCGTGGTCGTGGCACCATCACAGAGTCTCTGGCAACTGTTGCAAGGGTATTGCATATAAACTCCAGAGAATCCCCATGGAAAATTTGACATGACGAACGGCGCGACGGACCAGCCAAAGCCTTTAATGGTTATTGGCTGGCATGAGTGTATCAGCTTGCCTGACCTTGGCCTCACGGATTTTGCCGTGAAGGTGGATACAGGGGCAAAAACGACAGCCCTGCATGCAGTTGATATTGAGACATACTATCAGGGAGATCAGAAATGGGTCCGCTTTCGCAGCCCTGATGTCGCAGGCGTACCGCCGCGCATTTTAACGTTTCCAGTATTCACTAAACGCGACATCACCAACACAAGCGGCACGCCCGAGACGCGCATAGTGATCCGCACGCCAATGGTGCTTGCTGGTCGGAGATGGAAGATCGACATTTCGCTGACTGATCGCGGCACCATGCGATTCCCGCTTATTCTGGGCCGCCGTGCGCTGCGCCATCACAACATCGCCGTACATCCGGGCAAATCATATCTGGTCAGCACCAAGCCGACCTTGGAAGGAAATACACCATGAAAATCGCAATGCTCGCCCGAAATGCAAATCTTTATACCCACAAGCGCCTCAAGGAAGCGGCAGAAGCGCGGGGGCATACACTCGATATCATCAACACGCTGCGTTGTTATATGAACATCGTCTCCCAGAACCCTGAAATCTATTACAACGGGGAAAAGCTGGAAGGATACGATGCAGTCATCCCGCGTATTGGTGCGTCGATCACATTCTACGGAATGGCGGTCCTGCGGCAGTTCGAGATGCAGGGCGTCTATCCGCTCAATGAGAGTGTCGGCATTGGCCGCTCGCGTGACAAGCTACGCTCAATGCAACTTCTGGCGCGCGACGGGATTGGCCTGCCTACAACGACTTTTGCCCATGACCCGAAGCAAACCGAAGAGGTTCTTGACCTTGCAGGCGGCGCGCCAGTGGTAATCAAGTTGCTGGAAGGCACCCAAGGCATCGGTGTGGTTCTGGCCGATACCAAACGCTCTGCCAAATCTGTGGTAGAGGCATTCCGCGGAGCGGGCGTGAACATTCTTGTACAGGAGTTCATCAAAGAGGCAGGAGGTACTGATATTCGTGCCATTGTGATCGGCGGCAAAGTCGTCGCGGCGATGAAACGCACGGGCGCTGAGGGCGACTTCCGTTCAAACCTGCACCGCGGCGGAACCGCAGAGATTATCAAGCTGACGGCGAAAGAGCGTACGACCGCGATCAAATCCGCTAAAGCAATGGGCCTCAATGTCTGTGGCGTCGATATGCTGCGGGCAAATCGTGGTCCAGTGGTGATGGAGGTAAATTCTTCTCCGGGTCTGGAGGGTGTCGAGAACGCGACGGGCCTTGATATCGCTGGAATGATGATCGAGCATATCGAGAAATATGCCAAACCGAACGCAACAAAAACCAAGGGTAAAGGATGAGCAAGCGCGCCAGTTTTGAATTGGCGGGAATGTCAGTCGCGGCGGGCAGTCGTCAGACCATAAACATCCCCGTCAGTACCCTATCCGATCATACGCCTGTCACGCTGTCGGCGCATGTGATCCACGGGAAAAAAGATGGCCCGACAATGTTTGTCAGTGCGGGCATCCACGGTGACGAGGTGATTGGTGTCGAGATTGTGCGCCGTCTGCTGCGCACCAAGAACCTCAAATCCCTGTGTGGGACGTTGATTGTGGTGCCGATTGTAAACACCTTTGGTTTTCTGAACCACTCACGCTATCTGCCTGATCGCCGCGATCTAAACCGCTGCTTTCCTGGCTCTGCCAACGGCTCACTCGGCTCGCGTCTGGCGCACATCTTTATGACGGAGATCGTTGGGCGCTGCTCACTTGGGATCGACCTCCACTCAGCGGCGATCAACCGCACGAACCTGCCGCAAGTGCGCGTCTCGGCCAACAACCGTGAAACTTTGCGCCTCGCCCATATCTTTGGTGCGCCTGTGATCCTGACCAGTGCGTTGCGCGACGGTAGCTTGCGCCAAGAGGCCAAAAAGGTCGGCGTCGACGTGGTGCTCTATGAAGCGGGTGAGGGCATGCGCTTTGACGAGATGTATGTGCGCGCAGGTGTGGCTGGCATTTTGCGTATCCTCAAGGACAAGGGGCTTCTGCCGCGTGCAGGAATTGCACCGCCTAAGGCGAAGTCCATCGTCTGCTCGGACAGTCATTGGCTGCGCGCGCCCGCAGGTGGTCTGCTGCGCATGTTCAAAGCAGAAGGGGACGTGGTGGACGAAGGGGACGTGATCGCTGCGATTTCCGATCCCTTCGGAGAAAGCGAAATCGAAGTGACTGCCAAATATGGTGGTATCGTCGTTGGCCGTGCGGTCATGCCGATTGTGCATGAAGGGGACGCACTCTTTCACGTGGCAGCGATCAAATCAGCAGGCTTGGCAGAGGCGGCGGTCGATGATTTATCTACCCAGCTTGAAGAAGCACCGCTGTTTGACGAAGACGAGATCATTTAGAAGAAAGTACTAGCAAGGGAGGTTCCTCGGGGGCCTCTCTACAGCATTAAGCCGCATCTCGCTCGCGTCAGGAAATGTGAAAAGCGGCAGGTACATGAGCCATTCTCGGAGAAGGCCTTGAGTAGCTAAATCCGTAGCGATCTGTCAGACCACTATGAGGTGGTTGTCCCAAGCTTGGGGTGCTGATCTTCTCAGGGTTTGTTCGTTGCCTTCTTGAAATCCGTAAACACCAGTGCCTGTTGTCAGGGCAAAGCCCTGCGCGCTTGTCGCAACTCCGCAGGCATCTGCAATGTTGCTTCTATTGGCTAACGACATGTCGTCTGCATTGTAGATGTCGAGAATGTTGCCACGCGGCGACGTAACCGCGATTGAATTGCCATCTTGAGAGTAAGCGATGCTGCCTATGTACCCGTCTAGGGCGCGTAGCATATCCTCAGAAAGTGAGGCATGTTTGATGTCGCCCCCTTGTCGGTGGCGAGCAACCAGCGAAGGTGCGGCGCCATCGCCCTGCCATTGCATTCCTACCGCCACATCGCCCGCAGCGTTTACCGCCAAATGGCGCATGGAGTTTTTGTGCTGTGCTGGGGGCAAAATCGCCCTCTCGGTAACCGTGCCTTCCGAGACATAAGTGAGGTTGGATTCCATCGTCGCGATGTTTAACTTGGTTCGCCCTGTATCAGGGTGCGTGTCAATTCCACCATTGGCGATGACCAGCATTTCAGAGTTCGGCATGCGTTTGATGTCATGAGGGCCGATGCCGCCGCTGTCGAATTCGGCGACACGTTTATAACCTGCGAGTACATCCCAAACACCCACGCGGCCAAGCCCGACCTCATAGTCGTTCTCGGTTGTGAACAACCAATCTCCGTTCGATGAGAATGCCCCGTGACCATAGAAATGACGGCCTTCAGGTGCGTTCAGGCGGACTTTTTCCGTGCCTGATACACAGTCGATCACAATAGCAAAGGTGCCCGGCCTACGGGCAAATGCCACGGCTTGGGGACGGATAGGATGGGCAGCTGCGGCGTGGCCCCGTGCGGGAAGTGGGATGCGGAAAAGAATGTCCAAAGTGCTACTTAGACCGCACAGAACATATGTACCATTAGGCGTTGCCGCAGCAGAGAGATAGGCGGGTGTTCCAGCATCGGCCCACGTCGGTGCAGGAACGACACCGATAGCGAGCAAACCCGCGATGAAACTGCGTCGCTGTGGATTATGTGCCATCATTCAGTCGCCATCGAGTGAGTTAAAGCCAGCCGCAACACCCAGAGTAGGACCCAATTCTTCACGCACAACCGTACGGATTGCATCAACGGATTGTTGCAAAATTTCAATTCTCAATCGGGTTTGAGGTTCGGCCACTCCTGCAAAGATGGGGTCGTCCAGACCCGAAAGCTGGGTCAAGGCAATGTCGAAACCATCAGCGATCTGCGCACTTAGGGCGGGATCATTGGATGCCAGATCAAGCGCAAGATCGCGTAGAGCATCGAGGCTCAACGCGACGTGACGGGCAGAGCGGCCAGCACGCCATGCCTCGGCACGGGTAGGGCGGGGGCGGTCGTAAGTGCCAAGTGGACGGCCTAAACGCGTCTCTGATGTGAATTGGAGACCTGTTGTCAGCGCCTTGAACAATTCTTGCAGGACTTCCTCATCTGAGCGGTAGGCACGGTCAACTGCTGGTTCGAGCAGTTGCGATGCGTAATTCATCTTCCAATCCTGCGCGATCGTAGCGCTGTTTTTTGCCATATCTGCCGCGACAGTTTGAATAAGCGTACAGCGGTATTCGGGGTTGGTACTTGGAGCCAATGTTTCGTCGAACAGCAAAAGCTCCATCGCGTAAAAGCCGCGCGCAGCGATTGAGACATCGGCGTAGCTGTCTGGATCTGATGCTACCGGGTCCTCGTCGGTGATGAGGGATGCGAGGGTGCGTGGTGTCGCGCCGCGGCTATCAGGCCAGAACGCCAAAGCAAAGGCGCGATCACCGACTTCGGTAGGGCCGAAACGCAGGTGGCTGACCGACAGCCAAGCGTCAAACGCATCTGCATAACTGCCCCGTAATGCATCGGACGTAGGAGTGCAGTCGGATCGTGCAGTTTTCTCAAACCGCGCGGTTTGTAGCGCGAGATTATCAAAGCCGGACAGAATGTTGGCCGTGACGATTTTCGAGATGATCTCTTGTGATGCCTCTGCGTGCGAAAGCACGGGGACAAGTGCAAATGCTGCACTCAACAATAGGCGTTTCATAAGCTCTCCAGATAAGTGATCAGCGCGTCGCGTTCCGCTGTGGGCAATTGGATGACGGTTTCTCGCTGCGGTGCAGCCTCGCCGCCGTGCCATAAGACAGCCTCCAGCAAAGATCGCGCCCGACCATCATGTAAGAAATAGCTATGACCGCTGACCTGCTGGGTCAAGCCAATGCCCCAAAGCGGCGGGGTACGCCATTCGCTACCTGTGGCGCGGGCTTCGGGGCGATTATCAGCAAGGGCAGGGCCCATGTCGTGCAACAGCATGTCGGTGTAGGGCCAGATCAGTTGAAAGCTTTGCTCTGGTCGATCCTCGAGGCGCTGTGTCACGAAGGAGGGGGTATGGCAGGAAGTGCAACCAGTCTCATAGAAGACCTGCTTGCCTAACAACACCTGCTGGTCGTCCACATTGCGCCGCGCAGGTACGCCAAGATTGCGGCTGTAAAACGTCACCAAATCAAGGCCGATTTGATCAATCTCGAATTCGCGATCATCGCCGTCACCATGAATAGAAGCCATGCAATCCGCCTGCAGATCGGTACATTCACCGGAACCGGCCTGAAAGATCGGATTGGATATCCCGATGTCCCCGACGAAGGCTGACGCGGATTGTTCAAGAATGGTGGGATTGCCAGCTTTAAGCCCGAAACGCCCCAGCATCGGTTGTTCATGTACCTGCGACCACACGATATTGGCACGGCCCGAGATACCGTCGCCGTCCGCGTCTTCAGGATCAGCATTGGCGAGGATATCAGCGGCAGAAACCGCCTCCAGAAGACCCAAACCAATCATCTGTGGTGCCACACGGGGGCTTAACATCGCATCCTTGTGCAACGGGCCATACCCGAGATCGGCGGCGGTGTAGGTCGGGTGTCTCAGCGAGGCTGTGGCGCCGTCAGCGAGGGTGATCACCTCTTCTTCATAGGAGATATCGAGACGGTATTCGGATGAATTTCCCTGCACCGCAAAATCCTGAAGCTGCGCCCCATAAGTCGGATCAGGGCGGGTGGCAATGTAGCCTTCAATCTGCCCGATCGCTTCCGCATCCGTGCCAGGGATCGAGACCCGCAAAAACATCGAGATCGAATTGTCCTCCGCATTCTCTGGCGGATGACCGCGACCATCCTTGATGTGGCATCGTTGGCATGAGCGCGCGTTATAAAGTGGCCCAAGCCCGTCCGAGGCCAGCGTAGAGGAGGGAGACGATACCCAAAGCTTGCGAAATAGGCCGTTACCGACTTTGAAGTTCAGCTCATCTTCAAAGGTAATATTTCCAGAAGGCTGGGAGAAGGCATCAGCATCACTGCGCGCACGAACTGTCGCCGCGCCTGCGGATTTCTCCTCAAATTTCTGGGCCGTGCTAAAGTCGGTCGTAGGGGCCGTTACTGCGGCGATACGCGCCGCTTCGGCGGCGGTGCGTGGTATCAGGTTCAGGTGCGGGTCATCCAGAGCAAGAGTGAAATCTTGCGCTGTTGCCGCAGTTGCAAGAACGGCTGCCAGCACAAGCAGACTACTCCGCGCTGTCCATTTTTGATGCATTGAGCAGAGCATATTTTTCTTCACTAAGTTTGCCGCAAGATTGTTTTGTGTGCTTAGTCGCCACAATAAGATACCTTGCTAAGCTGTTGATACGGTTTTGGGGGAATGATGATTGCCCGCGCATCCAGAAAATCACCGCGTGGGGATATATTCAGTCTGTGACGGGCAATCAT
>JBALTK010000196.1:0-7015 GCA_036964385.1 Sulfitobacter sp.
GCTCAAAGGAAGTTCAACAAATGGCACATCCAAAAACTCAACAAACAGAACCCAATCCGCCTGCGGAGATACCAATGCCCGTTGATCCTGTTCAAGATCCGTCAGGACCCGAAAGTCCCCAGCCCGAAGATCCTATGCCAGACCCCGTTTCACCAGAAGTTCCAGAACCCTCTGATGCACCTGAGGTCTCGACGTATGATTGCTTCAGCGCCGAAAGCTGTTCTAGCTGACAAAAGGCAAGCATAGCTTCTAATGCCTCGGCTAATTGTAAACTTTGGCGGGTAAGACATTCGCCTCACCCGCCAAAGTTTGATTGTTAACCTCTTTCCAGATCAGTGGGCGAAGAGGACGGGCAAATCTGTTTGCTCAAGCATGGTTCTGGTGGTGCCGCCAAACACGGTCTGGATCATCTTTGCATGACCGTAAGCGCCCATTACAACCAGATCAGCGCCGACCTCGCTTGCGCGATCCTGTATGCACTGCGCTACATCGCGGCCCCCGCTTGGGAATTGAGAGACAGTGACGTTGCAGCCATGGTGGCTTAGCCATGCGGCAACATCGGTACCTGGATCTTGGCCGTCATATTCTGGTGAAACGATTGGGTCGATGCAAGCGATGACAACTTCTTTTGCTTCTTTGAGATAGGGAAGAGCGGCGTGAACCGCACTTGCTGCGGCGTCGCTGCTGTCCCAAGCGATAAAGACTCTATCACATTTTTTCTCTGCGTTGCCGTTCACCATGAACCCTACAGGGGTATGGAATAACACACCGACAGCAGCTTCATGAAAAAACTCAGGCGTGTCGCGCAGGGTCGATGCAAAATGCACCTCGTCACTGACACGGGCTGCGCGTGCTACGTGATGTTTAATGTCGACAGAGACGCACATAGCATACTGCACGTCACCTGACACGCCGCTTTTAGCGAGCAGCTTTTCGACTTCCTGCACGCGCTCCATCAACTCGTTTTTTCCTTCTTCGACGACCTCGCTCCAGTTGTCGGGAAGGATCATGCCCCCGTAGGCCATCCCCCCATAGAAATAGGACGGAAGACTCGGGAGGGGACCCAAGAGCAAACACATAAGATGGTTCTGGTCTTGCGCGGCAGCCATCGCAGCCTCGTTGATTTCCGCATCCGTTGTTGCGCTGTTCATCACAAAGACGATTGTCCGACGTTCCATACTATTCTCCAATCTCGTGTTTAGGCCCGCCAAAAGGGAAAGGCTGCCGCTACAAACTGGCATGAGGCTGCTTTACCCAACTGACATAGATCAAATGATGGGCGGGGATTGTTCGATATTCTAACTGAGCACAGGATGATCAGGATGACTGCCAAATGGACTATAAGGACTATTATGAAGCGTTGGGGGTCAAGCGATCCGCGAACGCAAAAGAGATCAAGGCGGCCTTTCGAAAAGCGGCGCGCAAGTACCATCCTGACATCAATACCGAGTCAGACGCCGAGGCAAAGTTCAAAGAAGTAAATGAGGCCTACGAGGTCCTCAAAGATCCTGAACGCCGTGCGGCGTACGACCAATTGGGTCAAGAACCGCCGCAAGGCCAAGGCCAGTACAGACCACCGCCTGATTGGGACAGCGGCTATTCCTTTTCGGAGAGCGGACCGCGCAGCGACGCAGATTTCAGTGACTTTTTTGAAACCCTGTTTCGGCGTGGCTCTGGTCCAACAGGTGGCATGGGGGGCGGCCGAGGGTCGGACAGTCATGGCAAAATCGATATAACACTCGAAGATGCTTATCGCGGTGCAGAGCGCACTCTGAGTTTTAGATCCCCTGTGCCGGGTCCAAACGGAACGGTCACCATGCAGGACCGAAAAATTGCTGTGCGGGTGCCAAAAGGGATAACGCAAGGCCAACACATCCGTCTGGCGGGACAAGGTGTGCCTGGGCAAGGGGGCGCGGGTGATCTGTTCCTCGAGGTCAGTTTTGCACCTCACCCGCTTTACCGTCCTGAGGGCAAAGACCTGTATATCGACTTACCCATTACACCGTGGGAGGCCGCCTTGGGCGGGCATGTTGTTATGCCGACACCCGACGGGCAGGTTGATCTGAGCATCCCTAAAAACGCACGGTCAGGACAAAAACTACGTCTGAAGGGAAAAGGGCTACCGGGTGCGCCTGCAGGAAATATTTACGCTACCCTGAAGATTGTAAATCCGGATGCCACAACACAAGAAGCACGCGCGTTCTTTGAAAATATGGCCAAAGAGCTGCCCTTTGATCCACGCGCTCATTTTGGAGGAGTTGGAAAATGAAAAAGACCACATTAAAAAGTGATATCGTCGATACACTATCCTTGGAGGACCTGTGTCGATTTTGTCAGGCAGAAGAGACTTGGGTTGTGGAATTGGTCGAGTACGGTGTTCTGGAGCCGATTGGTAGCACGCGCGGCAACTGGCGGTTCGTGGGGACGAGCATTGTGCGCGCCAAGAAAGCGCACCGGCTGAACCGCGATCTTGGCGTGAATACAGCAGGGGTTGCTTTGGTGCTGGACCTTCTGGAGGAGCGTGACGCGATCCTGCGCCGCCTAGCGCTGCTCGAAACGGTTTGACCTATTTCTTGAGACGACGTTTGTATTTTGCATAAAGGCGTTGGTTCATGTGGATAAACTGGGACAAGCCCATGCCTAGTAAACCTGCAGAATTGCGGACCAGATATACATAGCCTGTCAAGCTTGCGATCAGCCCACCGATGGCATTCAGGATCAAATCGGCCATGGTATCGTTCAGGCCCGATTTCTGCATGTTCATGCCAAATGTTGTATCCATCGTAAATTCGAACACTTCCCACATCGCGCCAACCATCATTGCGACGCAGAAGGTGATGAAGGCGATAGCCGAAGGGGGGGCTGCAAAACGGTCCCCTTCGAACAACATGAAAACGAACAGAAAGCCCGTGAGGCCAAATCCGACGGCGGCAGAGCCATGCAGGGCCAAATCCCACCACCAAAGCCGTTCATAGAAATCGAACGCCTCGCCCAGAAAGATCGAGGCGAAAAAGAAGATGGTCGTGAAGATCAAAAAGGGCAGGGGCAGGACCAAAGACCAACGCGCCGCCAGTAATGGTGGTAGGAGCGACAGGGCCAAAGTGGCGAAGCTGACGAAGGCCAACGACCAACGTGCCAGCCCAAGTGCTACCAATCCTGCCAACAGCAGCAATGCCCAAACCGCAAGTATCCGTGGGCTACTGTCTTTGATCAATCTCATATTCTCATTGCTATCTTACGGTTAAATCCACGGGGTATCGTCCCTATATACATACTATGACCAAAAAAACGCTACGCATCGCCAGTTATAATATCCGCAAGGCCCGTGGGTTGGATCAAAAGCGCCGCCCCGAGCGGACAGTGCAAGTCATCAACGGGCTTGAAGCGGATGTGGTTGTTTTGCAAGAGGCGGATAAACGCCTTGGCCAACGTCATCCGGCATTGCCGCGCGCGATGATCGAGGCCGAGACAGATTTTGAACTGGTCGAGGTATGCGCAAACGACATTAGCCTCGGATGGCACGGCAATGCGATGCTGGTGCGAAAGGGGCTGGGTGTGCGCGATATCACGCGGCTAGATTTGCCCGGATTCGAGCCACGCGGTGCAGTGCGTATGATTTTGGATATTGCGGGAGGCGTCACGGTCGTGGCCACTCACCTCGGTCTATTGCGGCGTGACCGACGTGCACAGCTGGCAGTTTTGGCGCAAGCGACGGTAAGTGATGCGCATGTGATCATGGCTGGTGATTTCAACGAGTGGTCGCCTGACAAAGGGTTTGAACCGTTATCTGATCGGTTTGAGACCTGCAGCCCTGGTCGCTCATTTCATGCAAGACGTCCAATGGCGGCGCTGGACCGTTTTGCCCTGTCGCACGGCATCGAGATGCGCGATGCAGGGGTAGAGCAAGGCGAGCTGGCGCGGATTGCATCGGACCATTTGCCAATCTGGTCCGATGTTGTTGTGCCGTCTTCTACTTGCTGAACAGGACTGGAAGCTTCTGCTCCCGCAGTAGAGCGTAAGTTGTTGCTCCCAGCACAAAGTCATACGTGCGGGAGTGGCCAAATGCGCCCGTTGCAATAAGGTCGGCACCTTCTTCGAAGGCTGTTTGGGCCAGCGTTTCAGCAATGCTACTTCCCATTGCTTCACGGTGCTCTAGTTTAGTCTTGAGGCCATGTCGCGCAAACATCTCCACGATGTCGATGGCATAGCTGTCTTTCAGCGTGTCGCTGGGGGCTTTGCCAACGCGCAACACGGTCAGCTTTGCCCCATTATCCGCAATTCCAAGCAGATCATGTGCTGCCCGTGTCGCCTCTCTGGTATCACTCCACCCCAGCAGTAGGTTCGACCCGATCTCTGGACCGTCATAGTCCAGAGGTACAACAATCACCGGACGCCCGCTCTCTCGGATAACCTGCGTCTGAGCGTTTCGCTGATCATAACGGTCATTTTCCTTATCCTGATGTGCCATGATTACCAGATCAGCGGCCCGCGCGGATTCGATCATACTCTCACTGGCCGAGGCTGCTTCGGCACGCACCAGACGGAATTCACTGATGAAATCTTCATTCGCTGTGTATTTGGTGAAAATAGCTTTGATCGCCTCAGACGCTTCCTTCTGGCTTTGATTGAACGCGGCGAAAGTGGCGTCAGGAATGTGCATCGCAATACTAGGATACACGAGTAGCGCCTCAACTGTATGCAACCCAATGAGGTGCGCGTTGTGTTTTCGCGCCAAAGGAACCGCTGTCTTCATCAGGGTTTCGGTGTTCTCCGGCGTCGTCAGGCAGACAAGAATTGTTTTAGGTCCCATTAGATCCTCCTTGGTTCGCGTTTTTATGTCTCCTTTTGCTTTTAGCAGGCTGTGGTGTGGTCCGATTGATCCCAGTCAATCTGCCTTTTGCCTCAGCTGGTAGACTAAGGTGTGGCCACTCCCGAACAGGCCGATTTTACAAAGGAGAACCATCATGACAGGTCAAGGTTTGGAAGTGATCGACCATAGCGCTCAGTTGACACATGAATGGATAAACGAGTTGGCCGAACGGCTTGGCTGGGCCTCGAAACGCAGCGCGCTGCGCCTTTTACGAATTACGATTTGTCATGTGCGCGACCATCTGTTGGTGAACGAGGTGGCGCATGTTTCGGCGCAATTACCGATCATGATTAGAGGATTCTTCTTTGAAGGGTGGATGCCTGAACAGACCCCGATCAAGGAGCGCAACGCCATCGAATTTGTGTCCTTCATCGAAGGGCAAATGAAGGGTGCGGAAGAATACCGTGGACGCGATGATATTAAATGCGTTTTTGAACTGTTGAATAATCGCCTCAGCAGGGGCGAAGTTGAGGATATTCGGGCCACTTTGCCCGCTGATATCCGCGATCTTTGGCCGACACCCTAAAGCGCAGAAAAACGCCACGGACCGGAGTGCCGTGGCGTTAGAGTAGCATGGGCGGATGTTTTAGTCGCGATCTCCGAGTGACAATCCAATCAGGGCAGTGGGCCGTTGGAGGATTACCGTGTGAATATTGTCGATGGCGATAATCTTGGCTTTGCGCAGCTGAGTGAATGTGCGGCTAACGGTTTCTGTGGTCAGACCCAGAAAATCCGCAATGTCAGAACGACTCATCGGGAGTGTAACGCTCCGGTAAACACCCAGATCGGTTCCGAAGCGCTCTTCTAGGACACAAAGGAAGGACGCGACCTTTTCGGTGGCCGATTTCCGCCCAAGCATCATGAAGTGGTCCTGCATTTCGCTAATTTCGCGCAGTGCGGCCTGCAACAGAGCGCAGTGCAGTTTGGGATCTCCCTCTCCGCTCTCAAGGGCGGAGCGGCGGAAGGGCTGTACCTGTGCAGTGGTCAGCGCCTCACAGTCGGTATGATGTACGCCGTCGGATGGAAATCCAACAATATCACCAGGATACCCGAATGCGATCACCTGACGTCGGCCATCCGAAAGCAGCCGTGTCAAACGCAAAACGCCGCTTGTGACCTGATACAACCATTCGACATCATCCCCTTCAAAGTACAGATACGCGCCACGCTTCAAGTTGGTTTCAGCAGTTTGCGGCAATGTCGTTGCGAGAGGTTTGAATCCGGCAGGGTTTGTATTTTCGTTGGGAATTGTCACGTACATCGGGGGCAGCCTCCAGTATGATTTGGAGGTATCTTGCTTGTTGAATGTAACCCGTATAATTCTTGTTCAGCGGGTTTTTGTATCATTTTGTATCAGCGTCCCCATTTTGCCCGCGACCCCGCTCATGTTATTACCAGAATGCATGGCCTTTTTGGTACTTAAGGAGGCTTCGTGACGAGCCCGACCATTCTTGTTGTTGATGATGATATCAAAATTCGGTCGCTCCTGCGTAATGTGCTGGAGGATGACGGGTTCTGCGTGTGCGAAGCGCAGACGGAAGAAGAAGTGTTGCAGATCATCGCAAAGTCCCCCCTTAGTCTGATCACCCTTGATCTCAACCTTGGCGCCGAAAACGGGATCAATATCGCCCGCCAGATCAGGCGGACCTCTAATGTTCCCATCATCATGGTGACAGGCAAAGATGATGTGATCGACCGTGTTGTCGGTCTTGAAGTGGGCGCTGATGACTACATCACCAAGCCGTTTCACGTTCGTGAAGTGGTCGCGCGGATCAGGAGTGTCTTGCGTCGCAGTGAGGGGTCCGCACCTCAGGCAGAAGCAAGGCTTGAAAACCCGCGCTCTGATACCGAAAGCATGCACTTTCGGTTCGATGGAATGACCGCAGTCCCCGACCAGATGAAATTATTGGACCGGACCAAAGCCGAGTGTGAACTGACCAGTGGTGATTTTAAATTGCTGGACGTGTTCCTGAACAGGCCAAAACGTATCCTATCGCGCGATCAGCTTATGGATTTGACGGGCGGGACGGAATGGAACCCGCTTGACCGTGCCATCGACAACCAGATTGCGCGCCTGCGCAAAAAGATCGAGCGCGAGACGTCAGAACCCAAACTGATCAAAACCGTCCGTGGCGTCGGCTATAC
>JBALTK010000197.1:0-6976 GCA_036964385.1 Sulfitobacter sp.
AATCGAAAGCAGCTTTGCCGGACGAAGCACCAATGCGCAACGCCTGCACCGGTGCCTGCATTCTTCGGATTATGAATATCACGTCCTTCTGAAGCTAATTGTCACTAAAGAACATTCAACGTTTGAGGCTTGCAACAAGCTGGTGGAACTTTTCACCTTGAACTGCAACGTGACTACGCAACACGGTTGCGGCCTGTTCTGCATCGCCATTCTCCAAAGCATTCAAAATCTGTGAATGCTCACTCATAGATTGCACCATTCGTCCCCTGAACTTTAACTGAACACGCCGGTATGCTTTGAGGCGGTTTTGCAACCTTAGGGCCTGCTTCTCCAAGAAACTGTTTGCTGCGCCGCGATAGATAATCTGGTGGAATGCCTCGTTTTCAGCATAGTAACTGTCATGATCGGCACTGTTAACGGCTTCTTGGCAGCGGTTATTGGCCTCAGCAAGGGCACGAAGATCAGCGTCCCTCATGCGCTTAGCAGCCAAACGAACGCAAGATGCCTCGATCTCAGCCATTGTTTCGAACATCTCCATCAACTCAACAGGTCCAGGTTGCCGGATAAACACCCCACGGCGGGGAATTTGCTCTGCCATTCCTGAAGACACCAATACCTGCAATGCTTCGCGGATCGGAGTGCGCGACACATGGAACTGTTCGGCAAGCTTTAACTCATCAAGCCGCTCACCATCCTCAAACTCTCCTGCAAAAACGAGCTGTTCAAGGGTGCTGGCAATTTGATCTGCGCGTCTGATTTCCATGGAATCGATGTACCACCAGTAAATCTACAAATGCAACATCTGACTTCTTGTATACAAGATTGTTGACTCACCTAACCAAGCGTGGAAGCTTTCACGAGATAGTCTCAACTCACGAAGTTGATTCACACCAAGGGAGGAAACTATGAAATTCGCAACACTTACGGCAACAGCAATGGCAGCATGCCTTGCGATCGGCTCCGCCGCGAGCGCAGAAACACTGCGCCTGTCGCACCAATGGTCCAACAAGGACGTCCGCCACCAAGTCGCCCAGATGGTCGCAGATGGCGTTGCAGCAGCTGATGTCGATCTTGAAATCCAGATCTTCGGTTCAAAATCACTGTTCAAGCCACGCGAGCAGTATCGCCCGCTCAGCCGTGGCCAATTGGACATGACCGTGCTCCCGCTCAGCTATGCCGGGGGTCAGCAGCCTGCCTTCAACCTCACATTGATGCCGGGCATGGTTAAAAACCACGACCATGCTGCGCGCCTCAGCGCATCGCCCTTCATGGCAGCTCTTGAAGAGAAGATGGCCGAAGATGATGTGATGGTTCTGGTCCATGGCTATCTGGCTGGCGGCTTTGTTGGCAAAGACAAATGCATCACCAAGCCCGAAGACGTGAAAGGCTTGCAAACCCGCGCAGCAGGTAAAGCCTTCGAGCAGATGCTCGCTGGTGCAGGTGCCTCCATCACAGGCATGGCCTCATCCGAGATCTACAATGCGATGCAAACTGGCGTTCTGAACGCGGCCAACACCTCGTCTTCGTCGTTTGTATCCTACCGAATTTATGAGCAGGTAAGCTGCTACACACCCGCAGGTGACGTGGCGCTTTGGTTCATGTATCAGCCGCTTTTGATGAACAAATCCAAATTTGACGGCCTGACTGCCGATCAACAAAAAGCACTGATGGATGCCTCCGCTAAGGCCGAAGCCTTCTATCTGGAAGAAGCCAAAAAGCAGGACGCCGCCTCCGAGCAAGTGTTCCGCGATGCGGGTGTCGAGATCGCCCAGATGTCGGCTGAGGACTTTGAAGCATGGCGCGCATTGGCACAGGAAACCTCCTATGCCAGCTTTGTCGCCGAAGTTGAGGGCGGCCAAGCGCTGCTCGATATGGCGCTGGCCGTCGAATAACTTCTGCTGTGAAGGGCCGCTCACCTTGGTGGCCCTTCACCCTCAAAACCACCCTCTTTATCCAAGGACATTTCCATGGCAGTTCAAAGCTCTGTCACGGTTGCTCAAACTGGGAATAACCCGTTTTTGCGCCTCGTGGCTGCACTCTCTACACTTGCGGGCTGGTGCTCTGCTGCAATGATCGTCGCGGCGATTGCGATCACCTGCCAGATGATTTTTGTGCGCTTTGTGCTCAACGGATCAACCATTTGGCAGACCGAGGCGGTGATCTACCTCGCCATTGGTGCCACTCTGATTGGCCTGCCCTATGTGCAGCGCTTGCGCGGCCATGTGAATGTTGATCTGATCCCCTTGGCGCTGGGGCCAAAGCCGCGGTTTGTCCTTGCCATGTTCACCCTATCCCTGTCGATCATCATGGTCGGGATCATGCTCTGGTACAGCTATGAATTCTGGCACCTGACATGGGAGCGGAACTGGAAATCCGACACGATCTGGGGCGTCCGCCTTTGGATCCCTTACGCCGCCCTGCCCATTGGTTTTGCTCTGTTTTTGCTACAACTCATCGCCGACATGGTCGCAATCCTGCTCAAGATAGAAAAGCCGTTCGGCTTGGAGGATACATAATGGATCCGCTCACGCTCGGCGCGGTTGTCGCTGTCTGTACCATTCTGGTTCTCTTTTCAGGTGTCTCCGTCGGCCTAGGGCTCTTGATCGTCTCTACGGGCTTTATTGTGATTTTCGACGGGATGCGGTCACTTGAACTGCTCCCTGAAATCCTATTCGGCAAGCTTGATAACTTCGCCCTGCTCTCGATCCCGATGTTCATCATAATGGGCTCCTCCATTGCCTCCACCCGTGCGGGTGCGGACCTTTATGAAGCGTTGGAGCGGTGGTTGACCCGCGTGCCGGGCGGTCTTGTCATCTCCAATCTGGGTGCCTGCGCACTCTTTGCCGCTATGTCAGGCTCCAGCCCCGCGACCTGTGCGGCCATCGGTAAAATGGGCATCCCCGAGATGCGCAAGCGCGGCTATCCTGACGGCGTTGCCGCAGGCTCTATCGCTGCGGGCGGCACACTTGGTATTCTCATCCCCCCGTCGGTAACCATGATCGTCTACGGCATCGCAACCGAGCAATCTATCGGGCGGCTCTTCCTTGCGGGCGTCATCCCCGGCTTGATGCTGGTGGCACTGTTTATGGGATGGTCCCTCTATGCCACATGGAAATCCGGCGACCGCGCGTTGTTGGCACAAGGCAATTACACCTGGAAGGAAAAATTCGAAATCCTGCCCCGCGTACTGCCGTTCCTCTTCATCATCGTCGGCGTGCTTTACGCCATGTATGGCGGCGTCGCGACCCCCTCCGAGACGGCCGCAGTGGGTGCCCTGCTCTGCCTGATCATCGCCATGGTCATCTACAAGCTTTGGAACCCGCGCGACCTCTGGGTTGTCCTGCGCGACAGCACCAAGGAAAGCGTGATGATCCTCTTCATCATCGCTGCAGCAGGTGTGTTTTCTTACATGCTCTCCAGCCTGTTCATCACGCAATCCATTGCCGCATGGATCGGCACGCTGGACGTCAACCCGTGGGTCTTGATGGCGGCCGTAAATGTCTTTTTGCTAGTGGCAGGCTTCTTTTTGCCCCCCGTCGCCGTGATCCTGATGGCCGCGCCCATTTTGCTGCCCATCATAACAACTGCGGGATTTGACCCGATCTGGTTCGCTGTCGTTCTGACCATAAATATGGAAATCGGCCTGATCTCTCCACCTGTGGGCCTCAACCTCTATGTGATCAACGGCATCGCACCTGACATCTCGCTCAAGACAATCCTGATGGGCTCGCTGCCCTACGTGGCCTGCATGGTCGTCGCAATCCTCCTGCTCTGCTTCTTCCCGGGCCTCGCCACGTGGCTCCCCAATGCAGTGATGGGAACCGCCGTATGAGCTATTTTTCCAGCCTATTCACAACGGTGTTCGAACGTCGGTTTGCGCGTGCTGTCTCCTCGGATGCCGAAGGGCGCGGGATCACCGATCTCGCCCTCGATCTTCTGGGCACCCAAGGGGAAGTCTCAGGCGTCACTCTTGCCCGTCTAATCCTCGATCAATACGGACAAGCGGATACCGCAGGAAAACACGCGTTTTTCAACTTCATGATGCAAGATCTTGAAATTGATCCCGTCGAGGTCGTCGAAAGCCTTAAAGTCTACAAAGAGGCCCCCTCCAAGCGCAGCTACCGCGCCTATGCACGGGCCAGCGAACCTCGGCGGCAAGAACTCTTGCGACGCCTCAATCAGGTGCCGGGTGGCACAGAACGTCTGGTCACCATGCGCAAGGATCTGTTGCAGATGATGCGCGAGGACCCAAAGCTTGAGCCGCTGGACGTGGATTTCCAGCACCTCTTTGCCTCGTGGTTCAACCGCGGCTTTTTGGTGCTGCAGCCGATCAACTGGTCCAGCCCTGCCGAAGTACTTGAGAAAATTATCGCCTATGAGGCCGTGCATGCGATCGACAGCTGGGACGATCTGCGCCGCCGCCTGCAACCCTCCGACAGACGCTGCTTTGGCTTTTTCCACCCCGCCATGCCGAACGAGCCACTGATATTCGTCGAGGTCGCGCTGACCAAAGGCATCCCCAATTCCATCCAGACACTGCTTGCCGACGGACGGGCCCCTATTGAGGCGGACGAGGCAGATACCGCCGTCTTCTACTCAATCTCGAACTGTCAGGCAGGGCTGGCCGGCATTTCCTTCGGGAACCTGCTGATCAAACAAGTGGCCGCTGATCTGTCCCACCACCTGTCCGGCCTCAAAACCTTTGTAACCCTCTCTCCAATTCCGGGGCTGAACAAATGGCTTAAAACACACGACAACCCCGCATTGGCAGCCGCCCCGCTGGAAAACCGGGCCGCCCACTACCTGCTGGAGGCAAAGCGCGAGGACCGCACACCCATGGACCCCGTGGCGCGCTTCCATCTGGGCAATGGCGCAGCAGTGCACGCAGTCCATGCAGGTGCCGACACCTCTGAGAATGGCATGCACCAATCAGGGGGCGCGATGGTCAATTATCACTATGATCTAGCCCAAATCACCACCAACCACGAACATTTCGTAACCGAGAAAACCGTTACCGCCTCGCCCGAAGTACGCGCCCTAAGCGCCGCACTTTAGCCACGCGACCAAAGGACTGAGCCTATGGCAAACCCGCTCTATGACACGCTGTTCGGCCAACATCTGCAAAGCGATGCGGTGTTTTTGCAGCTGCCGGGTGGCAGCACGCTGACCTATGCCAACTTCCTGAACATGGCCGCACAATACGCGGGTCTGCTGTCACAGATGGACCTCAAAAAGGGCGACCGCGTCGCCGTCCAAATCGAGAAATCCCCTGAAGCGCTGGCCGTCTATGCCGCCTGCGCCCAAGCGGGGCTTATCTTTCTCCCTTTGAATACCGCCTATACTGCCGATGAAATCACCTATTTTGTGGAAGACAGTGGCGCTGCAATCGTCTTGGGCGATGAGAAAATGCGCGGAGCTCTGGAGCCGATTGCAACGGCCTCTCAGGCCCGTTTGGAAACTCTGAACGCCGACGGCACAGGCTCGTTTGCGCAAAAAGCCGCGTCCTTCCCGACAACATTCGATACGGTCTCCTGCGATGAAGATGACCTCGCCGCGTTCCTCTACACTTCTGGCACCACAGGTCGGTCAAAAGGCGCGATGCTGAGCCAAGGAAACCTTCTCTCCAACGCAAAAGCACTCCAAGCCGAATGGCGCTTCACAGCTGATGATGTCTTGCTCCACGCGCTGCCGATCTTCCACACACACGGCCTCTTTGTCGCGACCAATATTACGTTGCTCTGCGGCGGCCAGATGATCTTCTTGTCCAAATTCGACGTGGACCAGATGATTGACGCATTGCCGCGCGCCACAACGATGATGGGGGTGCCCACCTTCTACACCCGCCTGCTCGCGAGCCCGCGATTTACCAAAACTCTCGCCGCGCATATGCGCCTGTTTATATCGGGAAGCGCGCCACTTCTTGCAGAGACCCACATCCAGTTTGAAGAGCGCACAGGCCACCGCATTCTCGAACGCTACGGCATGACAGAAACGAACATGAACACCTCAAACCCCTATGACGCAGAGCGTCGCGCGGGCACTGTCGGGTTTCCCTTGGCGGGTGTTGAGCTGAAAATCACCGACAGCCAGACAGGTGCGACCCTTCCCGATGGGGAGATCGGAGAAATCGAAGTCCGCGGCCCCAATGTCTTCAAGGGTTACTGGCAGATGCCAGAAAAGACCGCTGAAGAATTGCGCGCTGACGGGTTCTTTATCACAGGCGATCTGGGCCAGATCGATCCAGACGGCTACGTCAGCATCGTAGGCCGCAACAAAGACCTCAATATCTCGGGAGGATACAACATCTACCCCAAAGAGGTTGAACTGCTGCTCGATGATCAGGATGGCGTGTTGGAAAGTGCTGTCATCGGCGTGCCCCACCCCGACTTTGGCGAAAGCGTGGTAGGCGTCTTGGTAGCCCAAGACGGCCACACTCTCGATCTCGACGCCATCAGAACTTCCATTGCGACCTCGCTGGCCCGCTTCAAACAGCCTCAAAAGCTCGTTGTCCTGCCTGAACTGCCGCGCAACACGATGGGCAAAGTCCAGAAAAAATCACTTAGAGAACTATTTTCAAAAACGTTCTCTTGAGCCGATGTAATCGATAGCCCTGACAAAAAACTGCATCGCGTAGGCTATGGGCCGAGAATGCCTTTCGACACTAAGGGCGGATTGCGGACCTACCCTGCCCCCGCAAATTAGATTGCACAACTTGTAGGAACGAACGCTCGGGGAAGCGACCCATTTTTCTGTTGTGCAAACGCAGCGAGAGCCGCTGCGCATAAGAAGTCAAATTTCAAAGAGCCAACAGCAACGATCAGTCTTTGCCCTCTTCAGCCCCAATTTGCCCTCTTCAGCCCCAATTCAAAACTGCGGCTTTTTTCAGCGCCGATTGATTTATGTCAAGCCGAGCGAATGCGACACATCGCAATATTTGAATTCGAAGGTAGATTCATTAAAGGGAGAAAATTCATGG
>JBALTK010000198.1:0-6846 GCA_036964385.1 Sulfitobacter sp.
CGACGACTGCATCGTGGACGGACGCTTTGACGTCACCCAATACACACCCCTCAGTCGCATGGGCTACCGCGACTACACCGCCGTGCGCGACGTGTTCGAGATCATTCGTCCCGACGATTGAGAACGCGCCTCACCGCGTCACAAAAAAAATGTGCTGGCAGACGATCCCTGCCAGCACACATAATTCAAAATATTGGGCCTTATTGTCTGCGCAAGCGTCAAATGATCCTGACTTGCGAGCCGATGGGCGTAATCGCAAAAAGCTCTTCGATCTTTTCGTTAAACAGTCCGATGCACCCGTCCGATGAGCGCCGCCCGATCTTGCGTGTGTCATGGGTGCCGTGAATCAGATAGGCGGGCCAAGTGAGATACATCGCATGCGTCCCCAGCGGATTGTCCGGCCCTGGCGGCATATAAGTCCAGCCGAAACGCTCGACCATTGACTGCGTAGGTGTCCAATCCGGCCCAACCCTCTTGCGCACAACTTTGGTATAGCCACGCTTGGTCAGCTCGTTTGTGCGCGGCACCGAAGTGGCATAAAGGCGGTAATCCGTGCCATCCGCATTCCAATAATGCAATGCGCGTGAATCTGTATCCGCCAGAATCGTCACAACACCCAAGGCATCGAAATGATCGCGCCAATCCTGCGCGGCAAAGCTTGACGTGTTGCGTCTCACCACCACCGCAGGGTCGTCCCCCAGCGATTGCGCCCTGACAATCCCGGGAAGGGCCACAGTTCCCGCAGCGAACAAGCCTGCCTTTAATGCACTGCGTCGGGTCACTCGCGACATATCAATTTCCTCTTTTTTTATAGGAGTTTCTATTATTCTGATAACCGGAAAATAATATTCAGCGAAAGGAATTTGAACCCAGCCAGCTATCACTTCACCGTGTACTGCAAATCCCGCTCAATAATCGCCCAGCGAAACAGAAACGCCCCCTCAGAGCAGTTCATTCGGCTGGGGTTTCTTTTTGTTGACTCACATCAGATATGTAATAATGTAATTACATGATTACAGATGATTCTATGGACGCGGTTTTTCACGCACTGGCGCACACCACTCGGCGCGCAATGCTGGACTACTTGCGCGCAACCCCCGGACTGCCTGTGGGCAAGCTGGCAAACCATTTCGACGTAAGCAGGATCGCGGTGATGAACCACCTCACCGTGCTTGAAAAAGCGGGTCTGGTGATCAGCGAAAAGGATGGTCGAACCCGCAGGTTATACCTCAACGCGATGCCCATTCAGGACATCCATGAGCGGTGGACAGACACTTATTCGGCCCATTGGGCGGACCGTGTGAACATCATCAAACACGCAGCCGAAGCCGCAGCGCGCAAAATGGAAGAGAGAGACGACGATGACTGAACCCGTATTCGCCAAAGCCAGTATCAACCGCACCTTCATCAAGGCTCCTATTGAAACGGTCTGGTCAACGCTCGTCGCCACAGACAAAGCGCTCCCGTTTTTCTTTGGCTCGATCTGCGAAACCACCGAAGGCCTGAAACCGGGTGCAAAATACCGCATGGTCCACCCGAACAAAAAGGTTGCGATGGTGGTCGGCGAAGTCATCGCATTCGACCCGCCACATCTCTATGCGCACACCTTCCAGATGACCAATTTCGACGAGCCGCCCTGTAAAGTGACCTATTCTCTTGTTGAAAAGGACGGCGGGACCGAGTTTTCCCTCACAATCGAAAACGCCATCGAAGGCGGCAAGTTGGTCAAGGAAATGACCTCCGCCCAAGGCTTCATCGGCTCGAACCTGAAATCCCTGTGCGAAACGGGGCGGCCTGCCTTCACGGGTCGGATGGTTGGTGTGCTCTCCCCGATCTTCGGCCTGCTCGCCAAAAAGGGTCAGCACATCTCGAATTGGCCGCTCGAATAACCCTCCAAATGGAACAACCGAAAGGACCCGAAAATGACAACTTCCGCTATTGAACAATACCCCACCTCCCCACCGATTTGGCTCAAAGTGGCCGCAACACTCGGCATGGTCTGGTACGCCTTTGGCCTACTGCAATTCTGGCTGGGCTATTCAACAAACGTTGACGCCGCAGTGGCAAGCGGCGCGATGACGGCAGCGCACGGTGACGCTCTTGCGACAACGCCCGCCTTGATCTGGCTCGCTTACGCGGTAGCATCCGCAGCAGGGCTTATCGGATCGGCGCTCTTGTTTGTCAGCGCGCACCGCGCACGGGCCATGTTTGCCGTCTCGCTCGTATCAGCGGCTGTTTACTATATCTGGGTTTACGCCCTCAGCGGCACTGGCGCAGATCGCCCGACACAAGAGGTATTTATTGCGATTACTGTCATTACCGTGACACTGGGGTTCGCACTTCTAAGCCGTCGTATGACATGACCGCATAGGTAAAAAAACGTCAGTGTGCGGACATAACCAGCCCGCACACTGCTCTATTCTTAGTGACCGCCCAGAACGCCCGTGCGCACCTTATAATCCACCGCAATCTGGTAGTCGGGGTCATCGTCACTATCGATCATCAAGTGTCCCGCTTTCGTCAGCAAAGCATGACAATCCCGCGTCAGATGGCGCAGCTCGATCCGCTTGCCCGCATCCTCATACTTGCCCGCGATCGCCTCGATCGCTTGCAATGCGGACTGGTCCACCACACGGCTGTCGTTGAAATCCACAACCACAACAGCAGGGTCACCCTGCACATCAAAAAGTTCGAAGAAACCCGCAGCTGAGCCAAAGAACAGCGGGCCCTGCACTTGGTACACTTTGGCACCCTCGGGCGTATTGTAGGTTTTGGCATGGATACGCGTTGAGTTATTCCACGCATAGGCCAGCGCGCTCACGATAACACCCACCACAACAGCAACGGCAAGGTCTTCCAGAACCGTCACAACAGTCACCAGCAGAATAACAAACACGTCCGTCTTGGGCACCTTGCGCAGGATCGTCAGGGAGTTCCACGCGAAGGTTCCGATCACGACCATGAACATCACACCAACCAGCGCGGCCAGCGGGATAAGCTCGATCAGCGGTGCCGCCACAACGATAAACAACAGCAAACAAATCGCCGCCGCGATCCCAGCAACCCGTGTACGGCCCCCTGATTTCACGTTGATCATCGACTGACCGATCATCGCACAACCACCCATACCGCCGAAGAAACCGGTCACAGTATTGGCCACACCCTGCGCCACACACTCTTGGCTGGCACCGCCACGCGTGTTGGTCATGTCGCCCACAAGATTCAGCGTCAGCAAGCTCTCAATCAAACCAATCGCCGCCAAAATCACCGCATAAGGCGCAATGATATAAAACGTTTCCATGTTGAAAGGCGCAAGTGCCGTACCATACAGACCAACACCCTCACCAAACGGGTTGTGGAACGAAGGCAAACCGCCTTGGATCGACGCCAGATCACCCACACGTGGCACATCCATGCCCGTGAAAATAACCACAAACGCCACAATCCCGATACCCGCCAACGGCGCAGGGATCGCTTTGGTAACACGCGGCATCACCCAGATAATCGCCATCGTCGCCGCAACCAGCGCCAGCATCAGATAGAGCGGCGTCCCAGACAGCCACTCACCACCCGACATGCCGTGGCCTGTATCAACCATCGTACCGGGCACCTTGAACTGCCCCATCTGCGCCAAGAAAATCACAATCGCGAGGCCGTTCACAAAGCCGAGCATAACAGGATGCGGCACCAGCCGGATAAACTTACCCCACTGCATCACACCCGCAAAAATCTGCAAAAAGCCCATCAAAACAACGGTCGCAAACAGATATTCAACCCCGTGCTGCGCCACGAGTGCTACCATAACAACGGCCAAAGCCCCCGTCGCACCCGAGATCATCCCCGGACGCCCGCCGATCAGCGCGGTAATCAATCCCACCAAAAACGCGGCGTACAAACCAACCAGCGGATGCACCCCAGCGACAAAAGCAAAGGCCACCGCCTCAGGCACCAACGCCAAGGCAACCGTCAGACCCGACAGCAACTCGATCCGCAACCGCGTAACCGAAAAACCGTCCTCCCCCATCCAACGCAAGTCGGTCATGTCTTTGGGGGTCAATGCTTGTGTAAAACTGCGAAATGCTGTGCGCACCATGGGGGCATCCTGTCTCAATGTCTGGAAGTCAAAAATGTGCAAACGCACGTTGACGCTGCCCTACCAAACAAGCCCCCCAAGTGCAAACCCCACGCCGCAACGGGTTCGTTTGCGATGCCAAAACAAGTATCGCGTGACTTACAATTCGACCCATTTCGCCGCACACACAACTCTACGCCGCACACATGGATTTCAATAAGCCAATCCCACCCCCCTCATAAGCCCGTCAAAAAAACTTCCCCAAACCAGCCTTCCCTTACCTTAATCTACAGGGTCCGCTAAGCGGACAAAGTTGCCGTTTGCCAACTGACTTCGAAAGCCTGCATTAGGAAAGATGAAAATTTCGGTTTCAACCGACCGCTGGTATAACGAGTTCACTAAAGCATCGTTCAATTTTCACCGTTGGCGAGGCGCGTAGCGTTTGCAAAATGACGCAGCTTCGTTCAGCGGCGTCAATCAGCGCGTTCAGATGCGGTTCTGACAATTCAGACTCCGTTTTCAGATCAACCTTCATATGCGCGTTTTGAAAACCGACAGGCACACCGTCACCTGTCATAAGCGCCCCTCGGACGTCTGCACCAAGACTGACCTGCACTTCGAGGTGGCTCAGCTTTATCTCCTTGAGGTTGGCAATCATGCGGATCGCCGTATCGAGGCAACTTGCCAACGCAGCGGCAAGGAGTTCGCCAGGGCACGGAAAATCGCTTTCGCCTCCGACGGCCTTGTGGACAGATACGGGCAAATCCAATGGTATGCCTTCGCCGCAGACGACATGGCCGTGGATCGGGTGATCAGCGGGAACTTGGACATCAACCGTCCTTGCATGGTCATACACCCACGCGGCATCCGGTGTGTTATGATAGAGCTTGCGCAGTGGTAATTGTCGGTCAAGAATTTTGACCGGCTGTGCATCTGCGAAAGAATGAATGTGGTTCAGGTGCTTGGAATCCAGTGTCATTTTACCGCCCCCGCCCAAGTCTGGGAATAAACGCAGGAACCTCTCGCTGATATGCGCGATAGTCATCACCGATCTCGGCAATCAGGTCCTTTTCTTCGAGATGAATGACCGCGATGACAATGTATCCCGTGGTCACCAATGCGAACAAGAGATGCCCCACGGACATGGTTGGCGCTGCCCAAAAGGCAATTAGAAACCCGGTCATAATGGGATGACGCACCAATCGATACAGACCAATTTTGATGAACCCCGGTTGTGCAGCGTCGCGTTCTTTCAGGTTCGCGTAGATTTGTTTTAGGCCGAGTAAATCAAAGTGATCGATCATGAAAGTCGAGGTCAGAACGACCAGCCAGCCGACCCAAAACAGTGTGGTCAATGCCGCTCCGAAAATCGTATTGCTGACGTCCCATATAGGTGTCGGTAGCGGTTGCCAGAACACATAGATCAGGATCAGGGCAATGCATGTCATTAAAATATAGGTACTGCGTTCAGCAGCTTTGGGAATGACTATTGTCCAGATGCGTTTGAAAGCGGGACGCGCCATGATGCTATGTTGGAGCGCAAAGACGGAAAGCAGCGCCAGATTGATCATGAGTGAACTTGCGACTGGTCCCTGCACGCCGGAATCAATGGACTTCGGAACCAGGATGTTGCCGACAAATCCAATGGAATACAGAAAAGTCAGCAGAAAAATGACGTAGGCAGCGACGCCATAAATGAATGTAATTGAGCGGCCCATGGCAAACTCCTTTCAATGCGAAACCACCCGTGAAATCGGGCTTGCCTCAATGATGAGTGCTTGGATAGGTCGGAGATACTTCGCATTCTGTATCAAACCACTACAAATTCCGTAGTAGCCAGGTAGTCCCTAAGCACTGTACGCTCGGAAGATGGATGACAAAACCAAGAACATATCTGGCAGCCTATGCCCGGCAATGGCATCCGCAGACATTTTGGGGGACAAATGGACCTTATTATTGCTCCGCGAGATGTTTTTAGGGACAACACGGTTCGGCAGATTTCAAAAGGCCATCCCGAGGATGTCACCTTCGATCCTGAGCAAGCGGCTCAAGACGCTGGAAGCCGCTGACATTATCGTTCGAAAGGCTGCGCCGTCCGGGCAGGCGGCCGAATACAAGCTTACGCGCTCTGGCCGGGAACTTGGGCCTATCGTCGAAAACATGGCCGTCTGGGGAATGCGGTGGCGCAAACGCAGCATCGCGGCGCAGGATTGCGATGTCGGCGGGTTCATGTGGGATTTCCACCGAACGCTGAATACCGCAGGTTTGCCCGACGGAGAAACCGTGATCCTCGTGCAGATATCCGACCGTACCGAACTTAATTCATGGTGGGTGATTGCAAATGGCGATGCGGTTGACCTTTGCGTCGAAGACCCGGGGCATGATGTGGATGTGTACCTGACGGCAACACTCGCAAATCTGATTGCGCTTTGGTTGGGCGATGTGGGTGTACAGTCGGCTGTTGACGACAAATCCATGTATCTGGACGGGCCGAGGCACCTGCTAAACACTGCGCAGGACTGGATGGCGCAATCTCCACTTATTGGGGTGAAACCTGCAGATGTGGCTTAATGATTTTTCTTGCCCAGCTTTAATCCCTAACTTCGGGTCGAAGCCGACATTCGCTGCGCAGCGGAAATCGAGTGGTTTGGGCTCGTTGCCGCCGTTCGCGGCGGTTGCGAACGGTTTGATCGCCCGGACGTCTGCTCTGCTGGACAAAGTGTGAATTCGCTGCGCTTGCGGCAATGTCCGCTTCTTGCATGGTAGTTCGTTAT
>JBALTK010000199.1:0-6782 GCA_036964385.1 Sulfitobacter sp.
CTTGCTGCAGCGGCTGAGCGGTATCCAGAAGGCCAAATCGTATGCACCTCACCTGAAGTCCATAGTCCGACCTGCGGGTTTACGCCCCTTGCGCGGCGTAAGGAGATCGTTGAGGTCGCCCGCCGCTTTGATCTGCAAATCGTCGAGGATGATTGCTACCGCATTGGTGAAGCGCAAGCGCCCGGATATCGGCAACTGGCGCCCGAACGGGGCTGGTATCTGACGTCGCTTAGCAAATCGATCACGCCCGCGTTGCGTATCGGCTGTGCCATCGGCCCGCGTGAAATGACGCCCGCGTTGCACCGCGCGGCGGAGCACGGATTTTTCGGGTTGGCCACGCCGATTACTGATCTAGCGGCAGCCCTGTTATCGCATCCCCAGCTTGATGCCGTCACGGCGCGGACACGCGGTGGGGTTGCTGACTATGTCAGAGCGGCAGTGAATGCTTTGGGTAGTTATGACCTGCACTGGCGCGAGGATGTGCCGTTTGTCTGGCTCAACTTGCCCGAAGGCTGGCGGGCCAGTGCGTTTTGCCGCGCGGCTGAGACACGCGGTGTACGGGTGCGCGCAGCCGAGGAGTTTGCGGCGCGACATGCGCAAACACCTCATGCGGTGCGTATGGCAATTAATGCGGGTGTGAGCCTTAAGAGTTTTGAGGCAGCGATGGCGCGGTTGCGCGATCTGTTGGATAATCCCACGGAGGAGATTGGCGTTTAGAATGCAGTTTCGGCACCCCACACGATGCCAAGGGCCATCGCACAAGCAGTGACTGCACCTGAAAACAGCGCCATTTTCCAATACGAGAATGGCCGCTCGCCAAACGTACGCCCGTCGATGCCCGACACTACAATCCGGTAGGCCTGTTTGCGGTAGGTATAGTGTAATATCCAAACTGGCAGCAGGATGCGACGGTAGTGGATGCCCGTGGTGTCAGTTTGATAGCGTACACTGTGTACGCCGTTCTTGTTTACATCGTCTTTGATGTGATTGCGGATTAGCAGGTCTTTGTCATCCGCATTGGCGGCAAGCCCCTCTGCCACGCTTTGATGGTGCCGCTCTGCGGCGAAGCCTGCGAGGTAGCCTGGACGGTAAGGGCGCAGGTCAGCTGGATCAAAGTCGTGCAGGATGCCATCGCGGATAAGTGGACTCACATGGGGCGAGGCGGGCATCAGAAGATCGTCGAACATGACGTCAATCTTGCCCTTTGTATTACGCGTGCGAATCTTGTTGTTGCGGTAGGTCACGTAGCTTGCCCAATATTCCACAGCCTCATCACTGTCGAAGGTCCAGAAGGGTGCAAAGAGCCCAGCAACCACGCCTTGCGCGACGACATCCTTAAGGTCCTTCGGCGCGCACATACGCGCATCTATCCATTCCTGCGCCAGCCGTTGGGCAAAGGGCGCATCGACGCGAAAAGGGATCAGGGCCATGGTGTTGTAGCTGCTATCGCCTGAGACGAGGACGACGGGCCCGTTACAATAAGGGCAGCTTTCCGATATGGCGGGACCAGTGAACACAACTTCGCCGCCACAGTTGCGGCATTGGTGTGCTTGCTGTGCGGGCGCGAGCAGGGCGTCTGTATCGGGCTGGTCTTCGCGGTGGGCAAATTCGTCCCGCGCCAGATAATCGTCGGGTTGTCCCAGATCATACGTCGCGCCACAACTTAGACACTCAAGCGCGCGCTCAACAGGCGAGAAGTGGCACAGCCCCCCACAGGAGGCGCATTGCAGGGCTGATTGCTCGGTTGTCATTAGCGCACTCCGCCGAGTGACGCGGCGAACCGGATTAGAAGACCGATGCGACGGCCCGCGCGGGCAAGCGCTGCATCAAGATCGCCTGTCGCACCCCAATCCCCAATCACCGTCGATAGAAAAATAATTGTGATTATCCAGAGGAAGACGAGGAATAGGCCGCCCATGCGTCTGAAGTAACTTGCAGAGCCCCATCGCAATTCATGCTGCGCTTCGCGGCGCTGGATCATCCGGTGTACGGGGATCAGTCCTAGAAAGGTTGAAAACCCGAACAGGATCGCAACAGCGACAAAAACTGAAGCGTTTGTAAGCATGAATTTATCCTGTGGAGTGACAAAGATTCTATACGCGAAGTAGGGAAGGGGTGGAAGACAGGTGATTTAGACGTGAATTAGTGGGGTAAAATAATACCGTATTTGCAAGTTGTTGTTTTTACACGGTATAAACGGAATTGCCGCGCTTGACCCGCTGCGTGGCTCGGATATAAGCCCTCCATTACACAGGGGTATCTGCCCCGATCCACCACTAACGGGATTACCGTACATGAAAACCTTTTCTGCAACACCGGCAGACATCGACAAGAAATGGATCATCATCGACGCCGAAGGCATCGTTTTGGGCCGTCTTGCGTCGATCATCGCCATGCGTCTGCGGGGCAAGCACAAGCCCTCCTTTACACCTCACATGGATTGCGGCGACAACGTCATCGTAATCAACGCCGAGAAAATCCAAATGACCGGCAAGAAGCGTGAAGAAATGTTCTGTTGGCACACCGGCCACCCTGGTGGGATCAAAGAGCGCTCCAAAGCTGACATTCTCGAGGGCAAGCACCCCGAGCGTATCGTGACACTCGCCGTCAAGCGTATGCTTCCCGGCAACCGTCTGAGCCGTCAAATCATGACCAACCTGCGTGTATATGCAGGCGGCGAGCATCCTCATGAGGCCCAAGAGCCTACAGTTCTGGATGTTGCATCCATGAACAAGAAAAACACACGGAGCGCATGAGCATGTCAGACGAAATCAACACACTCGAAGATCTCGCATCTGTTGCCGGCATCGAAGCCACTCCAGAAGTTGAACTGATCCCACGCGAGCCAGTGAAAGACCAATATGGTCGTGCATATGCCACAGGCAAACGTAAAGATGCGGTCGCCCGCGTCTGGATCAAGCCTGGCTCCGGCAAGGTTATCGTAAACGGCAAGCCGCAGAACGAATACTTTGCGCGCCCTGTTTTGCAGATGATCCTGCAGCAGCCTTTCGGCATCACAGGCACAGACGGTCAGTTTGACGTCTACGCCACCGTCAAAGGTGGCGGTCTGTCCGGTCAAGCGGGCGCGGTAAAGCACGGTGTGTCCAAAGCACTCCAGCTGTTTGATCCGTCCCACCGTGGCGCGTTGAAAGCAGCAGGCTTCCTCACACGTGACAGCCGCGTTGTTGAGCGTAAGAAATACGGTAAAGCAAAAGCGCGTAAGAGCTTCCAGTTCTCCAAGCGTTAAGTTTACCACCATCGAACATGGAAAAGGCCGCCCGGTTTGGGCGGCCTTTTTTGTCTTGCAGATCGCTGCTGCTAGAGCGGGATGTTTCGCCATCCTTCTGGAAGCAAAGCATGAATGCCGCCCCCTCTGACAATCAGTGTGGCCAAACCTCCAATGAGGTAGCCCAAGAGAACATGACCAGAATTCAAACTGATGCATGCCTGTATGCAAATGCTGGCTGTGAGTAAGGTAACCGCAAACATGAAAGCGGACAGAAGTCGCGTTCTAATGCCCAACATGATCGCAATGCCGAAACCAACAAACAGTACTCGTAAAAGAACATCCAAGAACAACACATTGGTTGTCGTGAGCACGATCGGGAAGATCGTGCTGCTATGGTGTGCGGTCGTAGGCTCGATGCTCTGTACGCCGATCAGAACGAGTAACATTCCTGACGTAATTCTTAATGCCCAAGCAATGTATGGCGATAATTGTTTCAACGTTCTGCCTCCTGTAATTACGGTTTCATTCCGTTCATATGTTAACGTAGCGTAATGTTCGGAGGTGCGTCGACAGACGCAAATGCAAACAGATGTTTGCAGATTTCGTCATGCTGTAAGTTCCTTACAGGAATTAGAGTGAAAGCTTCCCATGATTATTTCGACTGCAGCCCGCACAAGGGGGTCCAGTTTGCGGGTCTGGTGATACACCATCCAGATGTCGAGGCGCTCCGTTTTCCCAACGTTATCTGCTCTGCGTAAAGCGGGAATCTGGTCCGCAAATTTGGTTGGGAAAAATCCCAGAAAGTTACCTTCAGTGAGGGACTGTGCGGCGAGATTGAGCCCTTCGATCCGAAGTTTCGGGATATCCGGCATCGTAAATCCAAAATTCTTCGGATGAAAATTCAAGCCGTCATAGTCAATTTCAAGCCAGTCTTTCGGGAAAGCTCCGGACGTCGCGGAAATATAGGGACCAATTTCAACTCCCCCAATTTTTGCGCAGATGTAGTTGCCCTGCTCGGGGCGGGTGTAACGCACAGCGACATCGGTTTCGGAATAGGCGAGGCTGCGATCGTGGATGGTCAGGTCGACATTGAACAGTTGATTTTGTTCCGCACGGTAAGCCGAAAAATTCTTCATAAATGTTTGCATGATCGTGAGGGAAACAGACAATCGGATCACAGATTGATCAGAAAGAGGTTCATTGTGAACCAGCTCCAACGCATTGAGACGTGCTTCGATCTCGGTCGCGAGCTCTACTAATTCCACTCCGACACCCGTCGTCTTCCATTCTTGGCCGTGGCGAATGAACAACGTCTCTCCTATATCATTCGTGATGTGCTCAATCCGGCGCGAGACCGTTGCAACGTTTGCCCGAACGCTTTTTGCTGCGTTCACCATGGATCCATGACGATCCAGTGCGAGACAGTATTTGAGATCATCCCAGTTGATCATATGGACGGTTTCCTTTCGTCGCGCACGATACGCGTTCAGCTTTTTAGGAGTGAAAACGGAAACTCGGAAACCTACTGTTGGCTTATCGGACCAAGGCATTGCACGTGTGATCAGCACCCTGATTTTGAACAATGTGGCGGTTTTCCAGCCCCTTTTCTCACTTATTGCTGAAAACCACGGTTTGCATATTTGTACGATGTCCATAACTGATAGGAGGTCGAGCAAAGGGAGTTTGGGCTACCCTTAGGGGGGAGGAAGCCTATCCGCCTAGATGAGGCTGAGCCAGTTTCAGCGCAGATAGGAGAATAGATAAGCCGCGCCAGTTCCATTCATTCGGGTTCTTCGGTAGGGATTGTAAAATTCGTGAGTTGACTAAAAAGCCGGGGTGCGCCGTGAACTATTCCATTCTTGACCTTTGTCCTGTGCCTGAAGGCAGCACTGCCGCGCAGTCCATGCAGAACTCTGCCGATCTGGCGCAACACGCCGAGCGTCTGGGCTATCACCGCTACTGGATGGCCGAGCATCACAACATGCCGGGTATTGCGTCTGCCGCGACCTCGGTTTTGCTTGGGCATATTGCGGGCAAAACCACTACCATCCGTGTGGGCGCGGGCGGTGTGATGTTGCCAAATCACGCACCACTAACCATCGCAGAGCAGTTCGGCACACTGGCCACTCTCTATGGCGACCGGATCGATCTGGGGCTTGGCCGTGCGCCAGGGGGGGATCACGCAGTCTGGCAAGCAATGCGGCGCGGGCGCAGTGGAGAGGACAATTTCCCTGCCGAGGTGCTGGAGTTGATGGGCTATCTGGACGATGCCGACCCAAGTGCGCCTGTTCAGGCGCATCCGGGGCAGGGTACTCATGTGCCGCTCTGGATTTTGGGATCATCGCTTTATGGTGCTCAGCTGGCGGCGCATTTTGGTCTACCTTATGCGTTTGCCTCTCACTTCGCACCGGATGCCTTAGAAGATGCGACACATATCTACCGCCGCGATTTCAAACCTTCGGCTGCGCTTGCTGCTCCCAAGTTCATGTTGGCGGTTAATGTGATCGGCGCGGAAACCGATGCGGAAGCGGCCTATCTGCGCACCTCGGTTCAGCAAGCGTTCGCGCGGTTGCGCAGCGGGAAGCCCGGTAAGTTGCCGCTTCCCGTGGACGATATCGATGCCGAGATTGGCGCTGCCATGCGGCGTGGTGTTGATCAGGCCCTGCGGATAAGTGCGACAGGTTCACCCGAGACTGTGAGGCGGCAATTGGCGGAGTTGGTTGCAAAGTATCAACCTGATGAGCTGATCCTAACCGGCCAGATACACGATCACACTGCGCGTAAATTGTCTTTCAAGATCGCAGCAGAAGCACTCGGTGACATCGCTGTTGCTGCCTAATCGTCAGGCGCGATAAGCCCCAAGCCGCGCAAATATATTCCAATTCCCGTTTCCAGCAAGTCTTCTGGCGGGAAGGGGGATGCGCGGCCAGGCGAATTGCGGGCAAACAGTTCCACCACCCCGTGGCTCATCGCCCAAATATGCGCAGAGAACATGGAGGGCGGTGGTCGTTTGTGTTCGGGGATATGCTGGCTGAGGTCAGCGGCTGCTTGCTCAAGCACGTCATTGGCGCGATTGGCGACAGAGGCAAGTGCAGCGGTGCGGTTGATCTGGATGCCACTCTCGAACATCGCGATATAATGTCCCGGATATTTGCGCGCAAACGCAAGGTATGCACGACCCGTGGCCTCAAACGCCTGTAGGGCAGACGGTTGACCGCTCTCATACGCGAATTGCATGAGATCTCCGAAAATCTCGTAACCCTGTAGGGCCGCTTCCGCGATCAGATCTTCGCGCCCTTCAAAGTGGCGATATACAGCCGCAGGCGTCACACCTGCCTGCTTTGCAGCCTCCGACAGAGTAAAGCCTGTAGGCCCGCGCAATTCGATGAGCAACAGCGCCGCATCGACCAGCGCTTGGCGCAGGTTGCCATGGTGGTAGCCGCGTTTAGTCATCCCAGATATCAGGCCCGCCACAGATCGTGCTGTCAATCGCACCAATCGCATCAGGGTCTTTGTGAGTATAGTCAAAGTGGTGCAGAACCGTACGCAGTGC
>JBALTK010000200.1:0-6739 GCA_036964385.1 Sulfitobacter sp.
TCATCGCTTTTGCACCAATCGTGGCTTTTTTGCTGGGCGTCACTGACATAACTGTTCCATGGTCCACCTTGGTCCTGTCGGTTTTGCTGTTCATCGCTCTGCCGCTTGTTGCAGGTTTGATTACCCGCCAGCGCCTTGGGTCCGAGGCGGCAATAGAGACATTTCAATCGCGTGTGAAACCTTATTCAGTGGTCGGCCTGATCGTTACGGTAATGATCCTGTTTGGACTTCAGGGTCAGGTGATCGTATCCAAGCCGTTTATCATTGTGCTGATCGCGGTGCCGATCATCTTGCAAAGCTATGGTATCTTCGCTGTCGCATATGCTGCGGCATTTGCACTAAAGGTGCCGCACCGAATTGCGGCACCCTGCGCCTTGATCGGTACATCGAATTTCTTTGAACTTGCTGTTGCCGTCGCGATCAGCCTGTTTGGGCTGAACTCCGGTGCTGCCCTTGCGACCGTTGTTGGGGTTCTAGTTGAAGTGCCTGTTATGCTGACGCTGGTGGCATTTGCCAATCGCACGCGTGATCGGTTCGCGCCCTGATCTTAGGTTTTAATTTCGAGAGGGTCGGTAGAAAACGACTAATTGGCCAAGTTCGATCGTGTATGAAAGTTGAAATGTGCGATGCCTGCCTCGCCGCATCTTGCGGATTTTTCCGGTTTTGTTCCATAAAATACTTGTTCCTATTCGAGGTTTTTTCGGGCGGCAGTCTCCGACTGCAAGGGCCATTCGATATTAATTTAACAGGAGTTTTGACACATGCAGGACTTGGAAAAAAACAAACAAAACGTCATCGCGTTCTACGAAATGATGTTCAACGATTGTGCGCCCGCAAAGGCAATCGAGCTGTATGTGGGTGACGAATATATCCAGCACAATCCGCATGTGAAGGACGGAAAACAGGGTTTTATCGACTACTTTGAGAGAATGGCAAAAGAGTATCCGGTGAAGTCTGTTGTTGTAAAACGGGCCTTGGCGGACGGCAATTTTGTCATCCTCCATTGTCATCAGGTCTGGCCGGATGGGGTGGAATATGCGGGCATGGACATATTCCGGCTTGATGGCAACGGCAAGATTGTCGAGCATTGGGACGTCCTGCAAGAAATGCCCAAAGGCAGCATGCATGGAAATGGAATGTTCTGAGTATTGATCAACTCTGTTTGCTGGAAGGTGTGAGTTAATACGCATTTGTAGATGCGCATCGACCCAGAAGAATTCACCGCAAATGGTGGCATCGAGCCAATCAGATTATGTCCTAATCGGGCCGATGCAGTTGGTTTTCCGAGCTCTATCAAGTATCAAATACAGACCCAATATCAGTTAACCGCCATTTAGGAACACAGTATGCTTCAGGTAACTGCCCTTTCACAGGGCGATGCAAAGCATTGCCTAAGCGGGCAGGTCGTGGCGAAGGTCACGGATACGTGGCTGGAACTGAATGTGCTGGGGCGCGAAAGTGGTACGCGGCGCTTTGTTGCGGTCGGCCGGACGGTTGTGTCCTACCCATGGGACACCGGCATCTCAAATCATGGAACGCCTGCGATGCTTAGAGCACTCACGATTAACGCAAAAGACGATCATAATGTCTTTTGATCTGAAAACCCTTGAGCTTTTTGTGCGTGTCGCGACCCTTGGCGCGATTGGTAAAGCTGGGGAAGAATTCGGCATGTCGCCGACAAATACGTCGCAGCGTATCAAAGCACTTGAGGCTGAGTTGGGCGTCAAGCTTCTGAACCGGACTACCAGAGCCGTCTCGCTTACGCCTGACGGTGAGGTCTTGCTGGAGAATTCGAAACGTATTCTGGATGAACTTGAAGATATGCGGACGGTATTGACGAAAACCGCCGAGTCCGTGTCAGGACAACTGCGCATCACGGCATCCGCGTCATTTGGGCGCGCGCATATTGTGCCGTTTGTACCCGAGTTTCTGTCTCTGTACCCGAACGTATCTCTTGATCTGAACTTGACCGACAGGGTCGTGGACATCGTCGAGCAAGGATACGACATGGCGTTCCGGATCGGGGCGTTGCCCCCGTCCAGCCTTTTGGCGCAGAAGATTTACGACAACCCCAAATGGCTTGTGGCGTCACCGGACTATCTTGATCAAGCAGGTGTGCCCCAGACCCCCGAAGATTTGGCCAAACACGCCTGCATCACCATGGGAAAGGTGCAAACATGGCGATTTATGTCAGTAGACAGCAAGCAGCATGACGTGCAAGTCGGCGGCCCGCTAAGCGTGAATTTCGGCGATGCCATTAGTGAATGGGTTTTGGCAGGGATGGGGATCGCGGAAGCCGCGCTTTGGCACGCGGGGCCTGATCTGGTCGCCGGTCGATTGGTACGCGTCTTGCCGGATTTCCAGATCATCCCCCAAACGAGTATCTGGGCTGTTCGCCCGCCTGGTCGACTGATGCCCGAACGTGCGCGCGCCTTCTTGAGTTTCATGCAGGCCAAAATCATCGAAACGAACCAGACGCGGTACGGCGCACTGCTTTAAGCAGTATTATCCCGCCATACGGCATTATCATTTTCGGTCTGGGTCGATAGTTTTGTTCCCAGACCTCTATATTTCTGCCTCAACGTTTACGCATGAGGTTTGATATGAACGCCCTTACAAAAATCACCGCACAGCCCGACTTGGACATCACAGATATTGCCAAGGCGCGTTATTCGGCAAAGTCCTACGACACGAGCAAGAAAATTTCGGACAGTGACATCGTCAAAGTGAAGGAGCTTTTGCGGTTCAGCCCGTCCAGCACCAATGCGCAGCCGTGGCATTTCGTGTTGGCCTCGGCCGAGGCTGGGAAGGAGCGCATTGCCAAGGCAAATGACGAAAAGTTTCCGTTCAACGGCCCTTCGGTCCGTGCGGCGTCTAACGTGGTCATTTTCGCGGCACGTACGGAAATAACCGAAGATTACTTGCTGCATGTTCTGGACCAAGAAGAAATTGATGGTCGTTTTGCTAGTGATCCAGAAACCCACAAGGCGCAAATGCACGGCGGACGCAGCATGTTCGTTAATATCCATAAGGATTTGGACGACGTCGCCCAATGGAATGCGCATCAGGTCTATCTGAACGTGGGTCAGTTTCTGTTGGGTGTGGCGGCCCTTGGGATTGATGCGAACCCGATGGAAGGTATCGACACAGTTGCATTGGATGCTGAGTTTCGCCTGACCGAAAAAGGTTTTACCAGTCTTGTCGTTGTCGCGATCGGGTATCGCAACGCAGAGGAAGACTACAACGCCGCCCTGCCAAAATCGCGCTTGCCGCTCGCTGATATCCTGACCGAAATCTGATCCAACCTTAAAAGGAGACGCGCCATGAAAGCCGTCGGTTTCAAGACACCAGGGTCAATTGATCGCGAAGACGCATTGCTGGACGTTATGGTGGATAAGCCGACGGCTATCGGTCGTGATCTTCTGGTGAAGATCCACGCCGTTTCTGTCAATCCAGCGGACGCAGCGGCCCGCAAGATGCAGCCGGAACCAGCGCAGGGGTATAATATTCTTGGCTATGACGCCTCTGGGGTTGTTGAAGCTATGGGGTCTGACGTTCAGGGTTTCAACGTCGGGGATGCCGTATATTACTCTGGCACGATTGACCGGCCTGGTACGAACGCGGAATTTCATCTGGTTGATGAACGGATCGTCGGTCACAAGCCATCGCGCATTTCACATGCGGAAGCTGCTGCATTGCCGTTGACCACATTGGCGGCGTGGGAAGCGTTGTTTGATCGGTTGGAAATTTCACGGCCAACGCCAGAAGGCGGCAATGTCATTTTAGTTGTTGGCGGGTCGGGTGGTGTCGGCACAATTGCCGTGCAGCTTTTGCGTGCGCTTACAGATATGACGATCATTTCAACAGCGTCCACGCCGGAAACAAACGCGTGGGTCACTGAGTTGGGTGCTCACCACGTCATTAACCACCGCGAACCGCTTGCTGCGCAAGTGGCTGCGTTGAACATTGGCGCACCGGGCTTTGTTCTGTCCACAAATGGGACTGCAAAGCATCTGCCGGAAATTGCCGCGCTTCTTGCGCCGCAGGGTCGGTTATGTCCTGTCGATGCTGCGGGTCTGGTGGACCTTCAACCGTTCGGCATGAAATCGGTGTCGATCCATAACTTTACGATGTTCACACGTCCCTTGTTTCGCACGCCTGACATGAATGTGCAGGGGGATATCCTATCCGAAGTCGCAAAACTGGTGGACGATGGGAAAGTGAAATCGACCGTTACAGATGTCTTGGGCAAGATTAATGCCGAAACACTGCGCAAGGCCCACGCCCAGATCGAAAGCGGCAAGACACGCGGCAAAATCGTGCTGGAAGGGTTTTGATATGAAACGACTATTACTTTGGCTCGTAGGCGGTGTTGGCGCTGTAGGTCTTGGAATTTTTGCACTGCTCACCCTTGCTCCGGAAGAGGTGGTCGAGCTGAGCCAATGGCAAGCGGCGCGTAGCGCGGGTCTTGAATCCAAAACCGTCGCTGTCGGCGGATACGAGACGCATTATTACGAAGGCGATACCGGCCCTACGTTGGTGATGCTGCACGGTATGGCCGATGACCGGAATTCGTTTGTGGCGGCGGCCGCGCACCTGACCGACAGCTACCATGTCATCTTGCCGGACCTGATGGGGCACGGCTCAAACGCACGAGATCCCGAGTTGGACTACAGCATCGCGGGGCAGGAGGCATTTGTCGAACGCTTCGTTGACGTGCTTGGTCTGGATACTTTCTTTCTTGTGGGGAATTCGATGGGCGGGCATATTTCGGCAGCCTATGCGCTCGATTACCCTGCGCGTGTCAACAAGTTGGTGCTCGTCAATGCTCCTGGACTGGTTGTGGACGATACCGTTGTTTATGGCGGTTTCGGGGCGCCACTTGAGACGGTTGCGGATTTCGATGCTCTTATGGCGCGGGTGCTTTTCAATCCGCCAAGTCTTCCCGCTCCGATCAAGAAATACATGATCCAGACCACCAACGCGCGCATGGATTTCATTAATGGCCTTGCTGTCGCGGTGCGTGATGGCGCGAATTACGACCTGTCAGCACGGATTGATCAAGTGATCACGCCAACACTCGTCTTGTGGGGCGCAGAGGACGCCGTCGTACCGTTTGCTGTCGCTGCAAACTATGCAGCAAAAATTTCCGATGCGCAGCTTATCCTGCTGCCTGACGCAGGGCACTCTCCGCAGATGGAAGCACCCGTGAGAGTAGCGCAGGCAATTGACAGCTTTCTAAAGCGATAACCCGATCAACCATTACCGACGCTCACGTTTGCATCGGTCAAATTAGGGGACGAACCCATGCTCACACGCATCATCAAATTTGACGTCAAACCAGAACAGACGCAGGCATTTAAGGCGGCGTTTCTTAAAGCAAAAACCGCAACAGAGGTGGAGGCAGGATTTGATGAAGTCCGGTTGTTTGTGGACAAATCCGACGCGCATAAGTTCTTTGCTTACGAGCGTCTCCAGAGCGAGCAGGCGGATAAATTGCACCGCGACCAGCCCTACACCAAAGAGCTATTCGACTTCCTAGACAGTAGTGAGACGGTGGCCACACCGCTGAGTGTCAGTGATACGGTACCAGCGCCCGACCACTCCCGATTGCCTAACCCCGAGGACGAGGTTTTTGTAATCTTCTTCATCTTCAAGATTAAGCCGGAGTTCCGTGAACGTCTGCTCGCGCAATTTGAAAAGCACATCACTCATACCAAGAATGAACCAGGCAATATCTTGTTTGACCTCTACACGATTGACGGCGTGCAAGATGAACTGGTGGTCTACGAGCATTGGCGCAAGGAGTCCGATGTTTGGGATATACACTTTCATCAACCTTATGCAGAGGAAACCGGCGCATTGATGGAGCAAGCCATCGTCGGCGACATGAAGCAGTACATGCACTTTGTTACCGAAGTCGTCTGATATCACACCTTCGCACCCCCATTTTCGAGGAGAAAAATTATGTCTATTCAAAGAGAATTGTTAGCGATTGTAACCGCGACTTCGTTGAGCGTTGCAGCACAAACGGCGATGGCCCACGAAGATGGGCACGGTGAAGACGCGCCTAAAGCAATCCAGCAATATGGTCTTCCACTGACGTTGATGAATACGATCTACGAAGGCGAGATTACTGCCAAGCAGATGAAGCAGTTAGGTGACATTGGTGTCGGGGTCAGCAACCATTTGAATGGTGAATTGACCGCAGTGGACGGTGTCATCTATTCCATCGCCGCCGATGGTACTGCAACAGTTGCTCCGGACGATCTGCAGGCCCCTTACATGTCTATGCTCAAATTCGAGCCAACGAAGACCATTACATTAACCAATATCGCCTCCTTCAAAGCGTTGCAGAACGCAGTGATCTCGGAAGTTTCGTCGATTAACAGCTTTTATGCGTTCAAGGCTAAGGGCACTTTCGCCTATGCGCATTTGGCGTCAGCCCACGGCGTCACGGATGAAGACGTCGATTTTTTCGAATACCTCGGCAGTCGGCAAATGTACGATCTCACAAACGTCGAAGGAACGATTGTTGGTATTTACACGCCAGATTATCTGGGAACGATCAGCATACCGGGTTTGCATTTCCATTTTCAAAACGGTGACAACACTGTCGGCGGTCACCTTGAGGACATCCGATTTGAAACTATGGATTTCAAAATCCAAGAATTTGACCGGATTGATGTCGTGCTACCGAATGTTCCTGAATTTCGTAGTAAAAAAATGCAAATCATCC
>JBALTK010000201.1:0-6738 GCA_036964385.1 Sulfitobacter sp.
GTATATCTCCGTCATCCCTCCCCTCATTGTTGGTGTCTTGGTTGGTATTTTGGCGGCAATCATGGGTGTGGGCGGTGGCTTTATCATGGTGCCTGCAATGATTTATCTGCTGGGCATGCCGACTAAAGTGGTTGTGGGTACGTCTCTGTTCCAGATTATTTTTGTTACGGCCTTCACCACCATGCTGCACGCCACCACGAACTATACCGTCGATATCGTGCTTGCAGTTCTTCTGCTTGTTGGTGGTGTGATCGGCGCACAGATCGGTACACGTATCGGGGTCAAGATGAAGGCCGAACAGCTGCGTATCCTGCTCGCTATTATGGTGCTTATCGTCTGCGGCAAGCTCGCTCTTGAGTTACTCCTGCAACCCGCCGAACTCTACTCCATTGCGGCAGGAGGCCACTGATGCGCCACCTGCTTATGTCTCTCGCCCTGTGCCTCATCGTGCTACCCGCAGCCGCCGAAGAAATCGTACTCGGCCTCAGCAGTGACACCGTGTCTATCAACACCAACTTTGACGGTTCTGAAATCCTTATCTTTGGTGCAGTAAAACGCGATGCCCCGTTTCCGTCAGAGCCGCGTATGCAGGTGATCGTCACGGTATCTGGCCCGTCAGAGCCTGTGACCGTACGCCGAAAAGAAAAGAAATTCGGCATTTGGGTGAACACCGACGCCATCGAGATCGACAGTGCCCCCAGCTTCTATGCAATCTCCACTACCACTCTTTTAGGCCTTTCGCTGACCGAAACCGAGGACGTCCGCCACCGCATCTCAATACCCCGCGCTATCCGCTCTGTGGATGCGCCCGCCAACATCTCCAACAGCGAAACCTTCACCCAAGCGTTGATCCGCATTAAATCCAAGTCCGATCAGTACCAGCTCAACGAAGGAACCATCAGCTTTGACGAGCAAACGCTGTTCCGCACCTCGATTGCATTGCCCGCCGCGCTGACCGAAGGGGACTATGAAACACGCATTTTCCTGACCCGCGCTGGCGAAGTTATCTCTCAATACGAGACAAGCATCTATGTGCGCAAAGTCGGGATGGAGCGGTGGCTCTTTACCCTGAGCCGCGAACAAGCGTTTCTTTACGGCTTGCTGTCGCTGGGGATTGCCATCTTTGCGGGCTGGGGTGCTTCTGCGATCTTTTCCGTCTTCCGCCGCTAAAGCGTTGCTTCAGCCACGGCCCAGATACGGCATCTTGGTCGCCATCACAGTCATAAACGGCACATTCGCACTTAGCGGCAGTTGCGCCATATGCAGCACGGATTGCGCTGCGTGACCTACGTCCATCGTGTGCATACCTGGATTGGTAGTCTTCAGGTCTGTTACGATCGCGCTCTCTGCATTGCCGATATCAATTTGCCCCGCCGTAATATCAAATGGCCGCCCGTCCAACGCTAACGATTTAGTCAGCCCCGTAATCGCGTGTTTGGTGGTGGTATAGCAAACCGAGCCTTCACGCGGCGTATGGGCAGAGATTGACCCGTTGTTGATTATCCGCCCCCCGCGTCCTGACTTTCGCATCGCTCCAAAGGCCAGTCGCGCCGCGATGAACATACCGTTCAGGTTCACATTTAAAACCTGCGCCCAATCTTCCAGAGCAATCTCGTCGATCGGCGCAGAAGGACCGAACATACCAGCATTGTTAAACAGTACATCCACTTCGCCAAATGCAGCGAAGGCATCTGCCATCGCGCCTGCATCGGTCACATCAGCAGGCAACGCGATCGCGTTTTCATGCCCCTGTGCCACCTGCGCCAACAGCTCCGCACGACGCGCGATTAGCCCAACACGCCAGCCATTTGTCACGAATAATTCAGCGGTTGCCCGCCCGATGCCAGAACTGGCACCTGTGATCATGATCGATTTCATCCTAACTCCTCCTCAGTCGCGTCCAACGTAAGCCTCGCCGCGGGCGCGGCGCGCAGATCATCTACGTTCAGCGGATAGGTGGGCGTCGACAATCGGTTCCGCACGACCCAGATCAGACGGTTCTGCGCGCGCGTAATCGCCACATACGCCAGACGCTTCCACAAAGGCTGCCCCGCCTCAATCCGTCCCATCCGCGCAGCAACAAAGAGGTCTGGCGCAAATACCTGCACCGTGTCCCACTGCGACCCTTGCGCCTTATGGATCGTCACGGCAGCACCATGCAGAAATGTCGCCCCCATACGCGCAGCAAACGGAATGAACGGCTCCTCCTCATCGGGCTTTTCAATCTTGACGATGCTCGCGGCACTTACCTGCGGATCCTCAGCGCCCATGACATGCAAGCGTGAAAAACCAGGCTTGCGCCCTGCCCCCAGATAGACGACCTGCGCTCCCTTGATCAGTCCGCGCGCCTCAAGGTCGAGCCGCTTTTTGCGGTGCTTGAGCGGCAGTTCAATCCCGTCGCAAATCAGCGGCTCCCCTTCGATCAGGGCATCTTCCGGTGCACCATGTACGCGGCGAAATGCATTGATCAAACGGATGCGCGTGGCATTGCGCCAAACCAACACGGGGGAACGCGCCATCAAATCCACTTCAACCCGCTGGCCCCAGACCACACGCTCGTCCCGCTTGGATGCATCCTCGACCATTCGCTCGAATTGCTCGAAACCGATATCAGGATCAGCCAGCGCATGCGCCAGATCAAGGATCGGGTTGTCCGCTTCCTGCCGGAAAATCCGGTTGAGGTTCATCACACGTTTTTCAGGCAGCTTTTCGAACACCATCGTGCCCGACTGCCCCACAGGGGCCAACTGTGCGGGATCACCAAACAGCAAAAGCGTCGGGAAAATCTCTTTCAGATCTTCGAATTGTTTATCATCCAACATTGAGGACTCATCGACGAACCCGATGTCCAACGCCTCCTCGCGACGCTTCCATCCCGTGATGAAATCACTGCCGCGCAATCCGGCAGCAGCCAGTGCACCGGGGATTGATTTATTGTTCGCGTAAAATGCTTCGGCACGGTCGAGCGCAATTTCAGTCAGACCCTCAACATCCACAGGCCGCTCGCCATTACCCGTCAGCCATTCGGCGATCCGCTCGTACTCGGGGTCATAGACGGGGGTATAGAGGATGCGGTGAATGGTCGTCGCTGGCACGCCGCGCAGACGCAAAACACTCGCCGCCTTGTTGGTCGGTGCAAGGATCGCAAGCGTGCGTTTGTCCTTGCGCTTCTTGCTTTCATAGTCGCCCGAAACGATATCGACCCCCGCAGCTTCCAGCGCCTTGTACAGCTCTGCCAGCAGCAGCGTCTTGCCCGAACCAGCCTTGCCCGTCACCGCCATCACCTGATGCTTGTTGCCCTTTGGCGGCATCAAAAGATCGTCGTCAAGACTCACCCCCGCAGATTGCAGCATTGCGCAGACAGCATCATGTGCTGCGGCCTGATCGTCGGAATATGTAAGCTCTGTGGTCATGGCGGGACATTAGGCGCAGAGCGGCGCAGGGGCCAGAGGCGTTCAGGCGCTCACGGCAAATTCTGCTAGAGGAACTTGACCAAACGCGCGGTCAAACCATGCACGGCTTTGCGCCGGTGTGACCTGCGCACGCGCAGCCACGCGTTCCTGCGCATCCTTCTCGAACGCCCACAGGCCCACACTGATCTGCTCCCGCCCCTCGCCTTCACTGCCCAACACTTCGGGAGAGGAGCCTACACGTTTATATATCCGCACCATTCGCGCATCGAATACGCCTACAAAGTGCTGTACGCCAAAGCCGTTCATCAGTTCGCCGCCCCCCAACATCAGGGCCGCCGCCACATTAGCCCCTTGCCCTGGTGCCATGCAAAATCGCGTGCATTCCCAGATGAGCGGGCTGTTGATCGGAGCGTCGATGAGGTGGTTGAAATGATCGTTAACCATCACGGGGCCTACGGTCGGCAGAAAGCGGGTCGATCCACCATGCCCGCCCTCGGCCGTTTCCCAGATCACATAGAGCGGATTCAGCGCGTCGTATTCATCCCGTTCGTGACCGTGTTCGTCCACAGATACGTCCCAATCAAGGCGCGTCTTGAACTGGTCCGCGCGGTGCGTAAACATCTCGTCCGCGAGGCGCGGAAATTGGTCAAGTTGGTCGGCATACAGATATCTCAGCATTCAAAAGCTCCCCATGGCATCAAATTGATGTCACAAGCAGTATCTTTGAACGGTTAACGCCATTATTACGGAGCGCGCTTACAAGCTAATATTCGCGCAACAGCTTAAATTTCAGACCTTAAACCACAATCAATCCACGGCTCATTGCACGGGCGACCGCGTGTGTCGTGTTCAGGGCGCCCAGTTTGTACCGCGCACTCTCGATATAAACGCGCAGCGTATGCTCTGAAATGGACAGGGAGTTCGCGACCTGCGCACGGCTATACCCAATCGCCAAAAGCGTCATCGCATCAACCTCGCGTGGCGACAAAGCTTGCTGTTGCTCTGGCTTGCGATCCGGCTCGAATTCCAACGCCTTCTCGTTGAAATAATGCGCGATCAGGATCAGTTCACGGCGGTGCGCTTGGGTAAATGTTGCCCATGTCTCGTCATCGCCAGTGTGGTTAACGGTGAAGAGCGCAAATTGTCCGTTCGGTCCGCGGATGGGTACGGAAAACCCCTGATTTCCGACGCCAAACTCTGCCGATACTTTTAGAAACTCCCGCGCGGCTTTGCTTGACCAATCAAGCCGCTTCCAGTCGACGGGGTGGAACCTCTGGAAACATCCCTGAACAACAGGGTCAATTCGTAGGTAGTTTTCGGCGACATATTTGTGCTGCCATGCTTCCGAATAAGTACCACAGCCGTACTGATCACCGCTTGAATCCACCCAATGATACACCAGATGATCCACGGCATAAAAATCCCTCAGCGCCTCAGAGACGCGCTGCATCCCTTCAAGCGTGTCGGCCTGCTCCAACGAGGATAGGATATCCTCCAATTTGATCCGTTTGCCCGACATCTATCTGCTTTGCAGACCTCTCATCCTTTGAGGCGATCTCGGCCATGGCGATAATTGCAGTATCATCAAGCTGCTCTGCCAACTGTGGCAACGCGTTAGCTTCGGCAAAACTGCGCAAATCGGCGAGAACGTCTAATACCCAATCACTTCGCATCTGATGTTCCCTTCTAAGTGGTTAATGAGCCGTTAATATCAGCCTAGCATGTGGCGAAACCCTTCACCAATTCGCGAATATCCCCTCCCCAGAAATAGTGAGGGAGACAATTACAACACATTGATTGCATTGAGCCGGTTTCAGAAACGTAAACACCCCACGAATTGCACAAGCGATTCGCGGGGTGTTCTGGCCGTTTATCAGATAGCAGCGCGTTACTTACGCGCGTCCAATGCGTCTTCAAGCGTGCGCAGACCTGTCTTCGGCGCTTGTACCAGCACTGACATATTGCCTGGCTTATGCTCGTTTCGCAGCATTTTCATATGCGCTTCGGGCAGGTCGTTCCATGCGAATACTTCGGACATGCACGGGTCTAAACGACGTTCCATCATCAGCTTGTTGGCCGCCGAGGCCTGCTTGAGGTGGGCAAAGTGGCTACCCTGCAAGCGTTTCTGGTGCATCCACATATAACGCACGTCAAAGGTACAGTTGAACCCGCTGGTGCCTGCACAGATCACAACCATACCGCCTTTTTTGACGACAAGAGTTGAGACCGGAAAGGTGCTTTCGCCCGGGTGTTCAAACACCATGTCAACGCTGACGCCCTTGCCGGTGATCTCCCAGATCGCCTTACCGAACTTGCGGGCCTCTTTGAGCCAGTCGTTATATTCTGGCGTGTTTACTGTGGGCATTTGCCCCCAGCAGTTAAAGTCTTTGCGGTTCAGAACGCCTTTGGCGCCCAGATCCATTACAAACTCACGCTTACTCTCATCCGAGATAACGCCAATCGCGTTGGCGCCTGCGGTGTTGATCAGCTGGATCGCATAGGACCCCAGACCACCCGAAGCGCCCCAAACCAGAACGTTCTGACCCGGCTTAAGGTCGTGTGGTTCATGGCCGAAAAGCATGCGATATGCGGTCGCGAGCGTCAGCGTATAGCACGCGCTCTCTTCCCATGTCAGGTGCTTGGGACGCGGCATCAACTGCTGGCTTTGCACACGTGTGAACTGAGAGAACGAGCCATCCGGCGTCTCGTATCCCCAAATCCGCTGTGTGGGGGAGAACATCGGGTCGCCACCGTTACATTCTTCATCGTCGCCGTCATCTTGGTTGCAGTGCACAACAACTTCGTCGCCAACTTTCCAACGTGTCACGCGATCACCAACAGCCCAGACAATACCCGCAGCATCGGATCCCGCGATGTGATAGGGTTGTTTGTGGCCATCAAACGGGCTGATCGGTGTACCCAGCGCTGCCCAAACACCATTGTAGTTCACACCTGCCGCCATAACGAGGACAAGCACGTCTTGGCTGTCGAGCTCTGGCACTTCGACTACTTCTTCAAGCATCGCCGTATTCGGCTCACCGTGGCGTTCACGGCGGATCGCCCAAGCGTACATTTGCTTTGGCACATAGCCCATAGGCGGCATTTCACCCATTTCGTACAGATCTTTCTCGGGTGCGTCGTATTGTGCGATTGTTGTATCTAGTGCCATTTTGCCCTCCTGCGGGAATAAGGGATGCCGCAGCGCGGAACGGCGGCTCTCACCGAGTTGACTAAGGCCGCACGCGCAACATTGCAACCTCTAGAGCATCATTTTTGTAACTTTATGACCCCGCAGTCGCAGAAAAATCCTTTGCAAGCGCAGCAT
>JBALTK010000202.1:0-6733 GCA_036964385.1 Sulfitobacter sp.
TTATTGCGGCTGTTGATGCGCCAAACCTAAAGCTGCAATTCGACAGTTATCATGCGCAGATGATCCATGGCGATGCTGTCGCGGTGTTACGGAAATATCGTGATCTTATCGTCCACGTGCAAATCGGCGATACACCAACGCGCGGCGCACCAGGAACCGGGGATGTGGATTTTCCCGGATTATTCGCCGAAATGCACGCCTCTGGCTATGATGGCTGGGTTAGCGGAGAGTACACGCCCGGTTCATCGACCAAGGATACCCTGGGCTGGATGGGAATGCTGAAGCCGCTTTGACTAGCTGGACGCGATAGGGAAGAATACTGGCGTATCTCCGTCCTGCCACTGCGGGAATTTCTGCATAGTTTCAGAAAACATTGGATTGTTGAGAAACACCTGAAGCCATAGCTGAAGATTCTGCCACGGTTGCGCATCGAACCATTGCTTGTCGATAAAGGCGAACTGACGCACGAAAGGGAGGATCGCAAAGTCGGCCAAGGAAGGCCGCTCAAACAACCAAGGTCCAAGCATCGCATCAAGATAACTGAGAAATGCGCTGGCTTCCTTACGATGGTTTTCAACATCTTCGTCAGGATAGCGGCTGCTGTATTTCGTGCGATCCAGCGCGTGCTTGAAAGGACCGTCACAACGGGCGATCAGATCCTCGCCTAAGGGCGGTATGTCGAGCCAGCAGTGCGGATCATTTTGAGCCAGCGCCCACCGCATGATATCAATGCTCTCGTCAATAACGCCGTCTGCGTGGACAAGGCATGGTACGGTGCCAGAAGGAGAGGTGTCGAGGAATGCCTGAGGTTTGTCCCGCAGGACAACTTCGCGCAGCTCGACGCGACAGTCCGCCGACTGAAGTGCAAGACGGGCGCGCATCGCGTAAGGGCAGCGGCGAAATGAGTAGAGGACTGGGGTCATTTTAGTGAGCCTCTGCCCAATTCGCCCCCGTACCTGCATCGACGCTAAGCTTTACATCCAGTTTGACCACTGGATCAGAAGCGTTCTCCATGATGTCGCGTGCGACCTTGATCAGCTCGTCCTCGGCGCCTTTGTCTACTTCGAAGAGCAGTTCATCATGCACCTGAAGCAGCATTTTTGCGGGCAGATCCATGATTGCGTCGGGCATGCGGATCATGGCACGTCGGATCACATCAGCAGCCGTGCCCTGAATTGGGGCGTTGATCGCTGCACGAGCGGCAAATCCAGCGCGTGGTCCTTTGGAAGCAATCTCGGGTGTGTTGATCTTACGTCCGAACAGTGTCTGGACATACCCGTGCTCTTTCGCGAAGGCCTTGGTGTCGTCCATATATGTGCGGATGCCAGGGAAACGCTCGAAATAGCGGTCGATGAAGCCCTGTGCCTCGGCGCGGGGGATGCGCAGATTACGGGCAAGGCCGAAGCCCGAGATACCATAGATCACGCCAAAGTTGATAGCCTTTGCCTGACGGCGAATGTCTGGGGTCATCTCGTCCAGTGGCACATCAAACATCTCGGACGCTGTCATCGCGTGGATATCTTGGCCGTCTTTGAACGCCTGTTTCAACGCGGGTAGATCGGCGATATGCGCCAGCAAACGCAGCTCGATCTGGGAGTAGTCCAGCGCGACCAGTACTTTGCCCTCTTCGGCGACAAACGCCTCCCGAATGCGGCGACCTTCCTCTGTGCGGATTGGGATGTTTTGCAGGTTCGGATCGGTAGAGGCGAGGCGACCTGTGGAGGCTCCTGTGATAGAATAGGATGTATGCACTCGCCCTGTGTCGGGATTGATATGGTCCTGAAGTGCGTCTGTATAGGTCGACTTCAACTTGCTGAGTTGTCGCCAGTCCAGCACCAGCCCTGGCAGCTTATGTTCGGTCGCAAGGTCTTCGAGGACATCAGCACCTGTGGCATAAGCCCCAGTTTTACCCTTCTTACCACCCTCAAGGCCCATTTCATCAAACAGGATTTCACCCAGCTGTTTGGGGGAACCTACGTTAAACGGATGACCAACAACTTCGTGAATTTCAGCCTCTAAACCAGCCATTTTCTGGGCGAAAGCGTTCGACATGCGGCTCAGCGTGTCTCGGTCCACCTTTACGCCGTAACGCTCCATCTGCGCCAGCACTGGCACCAACGGCCGTTCCAAGGTCTCGTAAACACGGGTGGTTTGCGCGCGGTGCAACATCGGCTTGAACATCTGCCACAGACGTAGGGTAATATCGGCGTCTTCAGCGGCATAAGGTACGGCATCTTCCAGCGGGACCTTGTCAAAAGTTACGGCGGATTTTCCGGATCCAAGCAGCGGCTTGATAGGCAACGGCGTGTGGTTCAAATAGCGCTCAGACAGGGTGTCCATGCCATGACCGTGCAGGCCCGCGTTCATCGCGTATGACATCAGCATCGTGTCGTCGAACGGGGCAACTGTGATACCGATCTGAGCGAAGATTTTGGCGTCGTACTTCATATTTTGCCCGATCTTTAGGATCGTCGGATCCTCAAGCATGGGTGTCAGCATTTGTAACACGTCTTCCGTCTTCATCTGCCCTTCCGCCATGTCGTCTGAGCCGAATAGGTCGTCAGCGCGGCTCGCTTTGTGGATCAGCGGGATATAACAAGCCTCACCTGCGTCCACGCAAAGCGAGATACCGACCAGCTCGGCGACCATTTCATCAAGGCCAGTCGTTTCCGTATCCACTGCGACATACCCACGTGCATAAACACGGTCGATCCATTTTTGTAGGGTCTCTGCATCGCTCACCATTGTATAGGAGGCTTTGTCGAAGGGGATGACTTCTATCTGGGGTGCGTCTTCGCTGGCGGGCGGTGTTGGAATCGCGGGCGCTTCGACTTTGAGGGTCTTTGCAATCCGCTGCGTTAGCGTGCGAAATTCCATTTCAGTCAGAAATTTGAGTAATTTCTCGGGATCGGGATCGCGGACCTCAAGATCATCCAGCGTAAAGTCGAGCGGAGTCTTGTCGTCAAGCAACACCAGTCGCCGCGACAAACGGATTTGGTCGGCGTTATCAATCAAAGTCTGACGGCGTTTTGGTTGTTTGATCTCCGACGCGCGCTCTAGCAGTGCGTCCAGATCTCCGTATTCATTGATAAGCAGGGCGGCAGTTTTGATCCCGATGCCTGGCGCACCCGGAACGTTATCGACGCTGTCACCTGCCAGCGCTTGGACATCGACCACACGTTCGGGATAGACCCCGAATTTTGCATGCACACCGTCACGATCAATGGTATTGTTCTTCATGGCATCAAACATCTCGACGCCGCCGCCGACCAACTGCATCAAGTCTTTGTCCGAGCTAATGATGGTGCAGCGTCCACCTGCCTCACGCGCTTGAACTGCCAATGTGGCGATGATGTCATCGGCCTCATAGCCTTCCTTCTCCTCGCACGCGATGTTGAAGGCATGCGTTGCTTCGCGGGTCAGTGGCATCTGCGGGCGCAGGTCCTCTGGCATGGCCTCTCGGTTGGCCTTGTAGAGGTCGTACATGTCGTTGCGAAACGTGTGGCTGCCCTTATCGAAAATCACCGCAACATGGGTCACATCCCCGCCCGCGTTCCCTTCGACATAGCGTTGCAACATGTTGCAAAAGCCCGAAACCGCTCCGATGGGCAGCCCGTCAGATTTGCGCGTTAGAGGGGGCAGCGCGTGGTAGGCGCGAAAGATGAACGCGGAACCGTCTATCAGATGAAGGTGGTGACCTTTGCCAAATGCCATGTGCGCGTGCTCCTCGTTTGTGATGAGCTTTCTTTTGCCACGGCAAGGGCTGGCTCACCAGAGGGGAAGCACGCGAAGATGCCTTAGACTTTGTCTTCAAAGCCTTTGAGGATGTACTTGCAGTCGCAATAACCGCATTCGACAAACCCTTTGTCGGCAGGGATTTGTAGCCATACGCGGGGGTGACCGCCCGCGCCGCCGTCACAAGCGATGCGGTTTGTAGTGACGATGCGTGTCTCTGGTGCGTTTACTGTCATGTCATGGCCTTTGAGCATGGGGAAATTCGTTTGCGTTCTTATGGCTAATGCGCGCGTCGCGGGCAAGGGGAAGGCAAGACCACACAGGTTTGACCACAAATTGTTTCAAGTGAAAGCGGCCATGCAGATAAAGTGGTTCAAGTAAGGCATTATGCTGGGTACAAGGCGCTATCAACCTTGTCTGAGCCGGAGCGACCCAACACCATGAAAACTTACAAGCCTGTCGTACTTTGCATTCTTGACGGTTGGGGCATTGGTGCTGTGCCAGAAGGGAATGCGCCGCTTTTGGCTGAAACGCCAACCATGGACCGCTTGCTGGCCGAAGGGCCTGCTGCGACCCTCACGACCTTCGGGCCTGATGTGGGGTTACCGCGTGGGCAGATGGGGAACTCCGAAGTAGGCCATACAAATATCGGTGCAGGTCGCGTTGTGGCTATGGATCTTGGTCAAATTGATCTTGCGATTGAAGAAGGCAGCTTTGCCAAGAATGGCCCAATGTGTGACTTTATCGGAGATATGAAAGCGTCGGGTGGCGTAGCACATTTGATGGGCCTTGTCTCATCAGGTGGTGTCCACGGCCATATCTCTCACATGATCGCGGCTGTGAAGGCTTTGACGGATGAGGGTATTAGTGTTGTCATTCATGCACTTACCGATGGGCGTGATGTTGCTCCACAATCCGCACTAGCCGACCTCGAACATCTTGAGTCTGTTTTGCCCGAAACCGCGCGAATTGTGACTCTAAGCGGGCGCTATTATGCTTTGGATCGTGATAACCGTTGGGACCGTGTCGCACTCGCATACGAGGCGATTGCGCGTGGTGAAGGTGCCAAAACAGTGGGCGCGCAAGACGCCGTTAAGGAAGCGTATGCAGCAGAAATTACCGACGAGTTTATCAAGCCCAGCGTGATCGGCGGATATGCTGGTGCGCGCGATGAGGACGGCTTTTTCTGTCTTAACTTTCGTGCAGACCGCGCGCGTGAGATTATGGCAGCACTCGCTGCTCCAGAGTTTGATGACTTCGACCGAGGCACTCCTATAAAATGGGCGGCTGTAATGGGGATGGCGGCATACTCCACTGTTCATGGAACATTCATGACAACGATGTATCCCAAACCCGAGATAAAAAACACGCTCGGTGCTTGGGTTGCTGCCAAGGGGCTGCGCCAGTTCCGGTTGGCTGAGACAGAAAAATACCCTCATGTTACATTCTTCCTTAACGGGGGGGCGGAGGAGCCGGAGGTGGGCGAAGACCGTTTCATGCCGCTCTCTCCGAAAGTTGCGACATATGACCTCCAGCCTGAAATGTCGTCAGCCGAAGTGACAGAACACTTCGTAAAGGCGATCGAAGAACGCTATGATTTGATTATTGTAAATTATGCCAACCCCGACATGGTTGGACATACGGGAGACCTGCAAGCGGCGATTGCAGCCTGCGAGGCCGTAGATGCAGGTCTTGGCCTTGTGGTCGACGCGCTGGAAAAAGTGGGCGGTGCGATGATCGTCACAGCAGATCATGGTAATTGCGAAATGATGATAGACCCTGAAACAGGCGGGCCGCATACGGCCCATACGCTGAACCCTGTCCCTGTGGTTCTGGTCGGGGCACCTTCAGGCACGGGTTTGCGCTCAGGGCGTCTGGCTGATCTGGCGCCGACCGTTTTGGCGCTTATGGGATTGGACCAACCTGAAGAGATGACAGGAGAGAGCTTACTCACATGATCCTTCGTTCTGCCTTTTTTGCGCTAGCACTTGCCAGCTCTGCCAGTGCTCAAGGGGACGCAGCAGCACAAGCACGTGCGGCCGTAACGATGCTGGAAGAGGCGGCTGTGCAGCTTGATGAGGCAGACGGTGCGCAGGATCGGATTCAGGCTCTCACTCAAACGATTCAGGCATTCGAGACAGGCTTGGCTGCGATGCGTACGGGGCTGAGGCAGGCTGCAATTCGTGAATCCCAACTGAGCGCGCGGCTTGCCGCACGTGATGGTGAGGTGGGGCAATTGCTCGCGGTGTTGCAAACGATCGGTACGGATACACCCAAAGCACTGCTGCACCCAGACGGCCCTACAGGCACAGCGCGCGCTGGTTTGTTGCTTGCCGAACTGACCCCAGCCCTCAATCAACGTGCGGATCAATTGCGCCGCGATCTTGAAGACGTACAAACATTACGCAGTCTCCAAACAAATGCCGAAGCGCGCCTACGCACCAGCCTCACAGCAGTACAAACAGCGCGCACTACTCTGAACCAAGCGATGGCAGAGCGCACCGACCTTCCAAAACGCTTTACGGAGGATCCAGTGTCGACTGCGATTCTCATCGCATCGACCGAAACATTGGGCGGGTTCGCCTCTGGCCTATCCCAGATTGTCACGGGCGAGGACATCAACGTGCAGGTTCCGGTGACGATTGAAGGTCAGATTGGTGCGTTGCCGTTGCCTGTGCAGAGCATTGTCTTGCGCGGCATGAACGAGGCGGATGCCGCTGGGGTCGAACGCCCGGGCCTCTTGCTTGCCACGCGACCGCGCGCCATTGTCACATCGCCCACAGCGGCCACAATTCGGTATCAGGGTCCACTCATGGACTTTGGCAACGTGATGATCCTTGAACCACGGGCAGATACGCTATTTGTTCTTGCAGGATTAGAGACGGTGTATGGAGAAATTGGGCAGGTTATCGCCGCTGGAACGCCAATCGGGCTTATGGGTGGGGTTGATGCTGGCGGTGAATTGTCAACAGATGGTGATGACACTGGTGCTGCTCGC
>JBALTK010000203.1:0-6641 GCA_036964385.1 Sulfitobacter sp.
TTACCCAAGCGCTGTGCCAAGCCGATCAGGTGCAGTTTGGAGACAGGCGTTAATTCTAGCGGCTCGAGAGGGCCATATAAGCTGTTGGCGGTCAGGACCCTTCCCACCCAAGAGCGGTCAAGCTGAGCCGTAGCTCTTTATCGGTGTTCACTGCTCCCGCTTTTCCAACCTCATCTACGACCATCAGTGGATTGGCGCAGTTCTCTCACAGGATTGTCTCCATGATCTTACCGGGTCTAGCGTTTCCCTTGCCGCGCTGTGAGCCGATAGGCGCAAAGGAGGCAGGCTCACCGGTAGCCTCAACGACCGTAGTCGGCACCCTCGGGACAGTGGCCCCATCTGTCAGTCTGCGCAGCACATTCCGATCATCAGTTTTGAGGTGCTGCATTCCTATCGCAGCATCCTATCGTTCAACATAGTTCATCTCGCGGTTTGCGATCTTTAGCTTGTCTTTGGTAGGAAGGGAGACGCCGACCAGCTCGAAAGCCTCTTCCGATCTACCGCCGGCTCTGGGCCCAGTTTGCTGGATATTCTCTCGCTGCTCACGGAGTTTTCTCAAAAACATGAAGAACCTACGCTCCAGCGCAGCCACAGTCGGGGCGCCATCAAAGAAATGGATGTTCGCAATAGGGATGGTTGAATTCGGCATAGAGGATTCATTTTCAGATCCCGACGCACAGCTTTGCCATGCGCCGGTTGCCTGGCCAAAGCCTTGGCAATGCGTTTGATATGAAAGGCTCTGGAGCCTTGGAACGTATAGAGAACAAGAAGCCGCGCACGTCAATGTCACCAACGACTCAGCAAAGTGATAGGAGGGAGGCGCGGTTCCCAACGGCTAAAATATCGGTAAGGCATTGAAATTAAACGAAACCACTGGAACCTCTCGTTACCGGCGGGCATTTGATCTGGGTCGAGAGGACAAAAAACCCTACGTTGTGGTCATGTTATGGTGTGTCCCACAATGAATCACCCGTTTGAAATGAGGCAAATTACGCCCAAATGCTGCCACATTCCCGCCACAATCGCGAGTGTTGTGCCTAACCGCCTTGAGGGGGCCATATGTGCTATGCTGCGATGCGGAAAAACGTCTAAATCCTTGCAATAAACGGGTTATCAGAGGCCGTAATTTATGCTACATTTTACTTAATAAATAAAAAGGCCACCCGAAAAATCGGGGGTCAGAGGCAGATTAAGGCAGGTTATCATGAAGGTGCGGCGCATGCAGCCGGCCCGTTTTGGGCTATTGATTTTAGCAGCCATTTGGTTGTTCGTTCTCGTCCCGATGAGCGCGAAAGCAGCCCCCTATGCGGCTTATGTCATCGACGCGCGAACCGGTGAGGTTCTGCATGCTCGAAACGCGGAAACTCGCCTCCACCCCGCATCCCTAACAAAGATGATGACACTCTACATCGCGTTCCAAGCGATCGAGCGCGGTGAAATCTCACTCGATACCAAAGTTCGCATTTCCAAAGAGGCCGCCGCTGAGCCCCCCAGCAAGCTCGGCCTGAAGGCCGGTCAAACCATTGCACTGCGCTATCTCATTCGTGGCGCAGCTGTGAAATCGGCCAATGACGCAGCAACAGCAATCGGTGAAGCGATCTCTGGCTCCGAGGCAAAATTTGCCCGCCGCATGAACCGCACCGCAAAGCAATTGGGCATGACCCGCACCACATTCAAAAACGCGCACGGCCTGACAGAGAACGGACACCAGTCGACGGCCCGCGACATGACCACTTTGGGTCGCCACCTCCTCTATGATTACCCGCAATACTATAACCTCTTCTCCCGCATCACTGCGGATGCTGGCGTGCGCAAAGTGAGCCATACCAACCGCCGGTTCCTCAACTCCTACAAAGGGGCGGACGGGATCAAGACGGGCTACACCCGCGCGGCTGGTTTTAACCTCACCGCCTCTGCCGAACGCGGCAACGAACGTGTTATCGTGACTGTATTTGGCGGCAAGTCCACAACCTCGCGCAATGCGAAAGTAGCAGAATTGATGGATCTCGGATTTCGACGCGCGCCATCCCGAGCTCGTGTAAAAAAGCCAGAGGTGCCGGCCTATATCGCGGAAGCAAGGCCAGAACCCGCAGCCCCCGAACAGACCAGCAAACCTGCCCCCGGTGCAAAGGGTAAGACAATCCGCCTGATCCGCGCCGTTACAACATCGCATCGCCCCAAGCTGCGCCCCGGCTCGGATGCACCTGTTGTTGTCGCTGCCGCTGGAACACTGGACCCGATCAGCGATGTGCTGAGTTCGGCCATCGAAGCTGCCGTTGCTCAAGCCATCGAACCCGAAGCAGCGCCAGCGCCCTCGGTTCAGGTAGAACCAAAAGCTGCTGAAGCCCAAATTGTTCTCGCATCAGCTTCGGCCTCTGCGTCGATCAGGCCAACGCTCAGACCCAAAGGGCTGGTCGTTATCGGCGCTAAGCCCACTGCTAAGAAGGAAGCGGCGCCGCAAGAAGTGGTCACCCGCGTTTCAACCTCTGGCGGCCGTCACTGGGGCGTCAACGTGGGCCGCTTCGGCAGCCGCTATGCCGCTGAAAAAGTCCTGATCAAGACAGCTCTTGCCGAAATGGCCACGCTCGACGGATCCCTCAGAAAAGTCATTCGCAAGCCGCAAGGCTTCGATGCTAACTTCCTCGGCATGACCCGCGAAACTGCCGATCTTGCGTGCCGCAGGCTTGCTGCGCGTAACGTCAGCTGCATGATGATCGGACCCGGTTAAGGGGTACGCCCCTCCCGCTTTAGCCACGCCACAAATGCTTTCAGCGGTGCGCGCAACACACCGCCGCGCGTGACGATGTGATATCCAGTGCCGCCGCTCTCTTCCTCGTGCAGCACACGCAAGCGTCCTGCTTCAATGTCCCGCTCGACAAAGTGGCGCACCGTCACAGCAATCCCCTGCCCGTCCCGCGCACCGTCCACCAACAGGTTGCCTGGCACCCGAAGCATTCCCGCAGCCCGCTCGGTAACACCATGTTTTTCTAACCAGCTGGTCGATTCCGAATTGCCGAACTCTTCAATCCATGGAAACCGCGCCAAGGTTTCAAGATCACAGCATTCCAGATCACCAACGAGGCATGGCGCTCCAACCACCACCATCGTGCTCTCCCAAAGCAGGCTCGCCTCAAGGTCGGGCCAAGATCCCCTTCCAAACCGGATGGCAAGATCGATCCCGTCAGGAGCGAGCGGAACGACATCTGCAGTGGGATCAATCATCAAATCAATCTCGGGATGCGCCATGCGGAAACGTGCAAGGCGGGGCATCAACCACTGCGCCGCAAACGTCGGTGTTGCCGAAATATGGAGCGGTCGCGCATCACGCGCATCGGTCACCACGGCGACTCCCTCTCCCATCTGATCGAATGCGCGGCCCAGTGTTTGGCCAAACTTCTCACCCTTCACAGTCAACCTGAGCGCACGGCCAGAGCGGTCTAGAAGAGCAACATTCAGATGGGTCTCCAAGACCCGCAACTGTTGGCTAATCGCGGCATGGGAAACACCCAAAGCTTCACCCGCTGCCACAACATTCCCTGTCTGGGCAAAGGCGCTGAATGCCCGCAAGGAAGACAACGGAGGAAGGTCACGCCAGTTCATATGTTACCTCAGCTTACATAGTGACAGGATACATGACTCGCATTTGCACCCTTCCCCGTCAAGAATACGGGCACACATCAGGAGAGAGACCATGATCAATATTTACGCCCAGACCTTTATGACCGCAACTCGCACTGGGGAAATTTGCGTAACAGACGTCCCATCGCGCACGGAAGCGAAACGCCACCGGTGGTTCCCGTTGCGCAAAGCCCGCTGCATCAACCCGGTGAAACTGTAAGGAATCCAGACATGAAAAATGCCCTTATCCTTGTCGACATTCAAAATGATTACTTCACAGACGGTTTGTGGCCCGTGGAAAATATGAATAAAGTTGCCAAGGCCGCAGGTGACATTCTCGCGACGACGCGCGCCAATCAGGACTTGGTAATCCACATCCGACACGAAGCGCTATCGGATGCGGCACCCTTTTTTCGCCCCGGCACGTTCGGCGCCGAGATACACCAAAGCGTGGCCCCCGCTATACAAGAACCCATCATTCTCAAACACCGGCCCAACAGCTTTCACGAGACCGATCTAAACGCACGACTTCAAGAAAAAAGCATTACCGATCTCACTATAGTAGGCGCAATGAGCCAAATGTGCATTGATGCGACCGTGCGGGCTGCCCGCGATTTAGGATATGAAGTTACCGTCATCGCCGAAGCTTGCGGCGCAAAATCCACCAGTTTTGGCAATGTGACCCTCACCGCGCCTCAGGTACAGGCCGCATTCATGTCCGGGCTAAAACAGGCCTACGCGACCGTGATCTAGGTCGCCGCCTGCAACAGCGCGCGCGTGTATTCCGTCTGTGGGTTGTCATAGAGCGCGTCCACGTCGCCGTATTCAACCACATCGCCCCGCTTCATCACCATCACTTGATGAGACATCGCACGCACAACCTTGAGGTCGTGGCTGATGAACAGATAAGCCAACCCGTACTTTACCTGCAAATCACGCAGCAGATCGACGATCTGCACCTGAACGGTCATATCAAGCGCCGAAGTGGGTTCATCCAAGACCAAGAGGCGCGGACGCAATACCATGGCACGAGCAATCGCAATACGCTGGCGCTGGCCGCCAGAGAACTCATGGGGGTAACGATCCATTGTTTCAGGATCGAGTCCAACCTCGACCATCACATCATGCACCAGTTCACGCTGGTTTCGGTCGGGGTCAACTTTATGGATGCTCAGGCCTTCAGCGATGATCTGCATGCAGGTCATGCGTGGCGATAGGCTACCAAACGGGTCTTGGAATACGATCTGCATGTCCTTGCGTAGGCGCCGTAGTTCCTTGGTCGACCACTTGCGGACGTCATTGCCCATGAAGGTGATCCCACCCTCCGACGCAATCAAGCGCATCACGGCCAGCGCGAGCGTCGTCTTGCCAGAGCCACTTTCCCCGACGATCCCGATGGTCTCACCGGCCCGCACACTGATTGTGGCATCATTGACTGCTTTCACGTGCCCAACAGTGCGCCGCAGCAATCCTTGCTGGATGGGAAACCAGACTTTGAGGTTCTTAGTCTCCGCAATCACTTCTGCATCTTGCGGTACAGGCGCAGGACTTCCTGTAGGCTCTGCCCCAAGCAGCTTTTGCGTATAGGGGTGTTGTGGATTGTCGAAAATTTCGGACGTCGGCCCCTGCTCAACAATCTCGCCATGCTGCATTACGCAGACACGGTCCGCGATGCGGCGCACCACACCCAGATCGTGCGTGATGAACAAAAGACCCATGCCTTCGCTGCCCTTCAACTCTTTCAATAGGTCAAGGATCTGCGCCTGAATGGTCACATCGAGAGCAGTTGTCGGCTCATCCGCGATCAGCACGTCAGGCTTATTCGCCAGCGCCATGGCGATCATCACTCGCTGGCGCTGACCACCTGACAACTGGTGCGGATAAGAGCCGAGACGGCTTTCGGCGTCATGGATACCAACCTTCAGCAACAGTTCCAGAATACGCGTCTTTAGCGCAGCCCCTGTGAGCCCTTGGTGCAGTGTCAGCGACTCCGCCAACTGCTTATCAATCGTATGCAGCGGATTGAGCGAGGTCATAGGCTCTTGGAAAATAAAGCTGATGTCATTGCCGCGCACCTTGCGCAGCAGCGCATCATTGGCACCGATCATCTGCTGCCCGTCATAGGTGACAGAGCCCTCAACTTCAGCTGTATCACCAAGCAGGTTGACTGTACTAAGCGCTGATACGGACTTACCCGAACCGCTCTCACCAACCAGCGCAACAGTCTCTCCGCGCTCCAAATGGAACGAAATACCTTTGACAGCAGGTGTAAGCTTCCCGTCTTGGCGGAACGACACGCGCAGGTCTCTTACGTCCAAAAGCGGGCTCATCAGGAAAACGTCTTTCTGGGGTCAAACGCGTCGCGAATACCCTCGAATATAAACACCAGTAGCGACAGCATGATCGCGAAAGTGAAGAAGGCGGTGAAGGCCAGCCATGGCGCTTGCAGGTTTTGCTTGGCCTGTAAGGTCAGCTCACCGAGGCTGGGAGCGGAGGACGGCAAACCAAACCCGAGGAAGTCGAGCACGGCCAGCGATGAAATCGTACCCGTGATCAGAAACGGCAACATCGTCAGCGTCGCGACCATTGCATTGGGAAGCATGTGACGGAACATGATCGTGGTGTTGCCGACGCCCAAAGCCCGCGCGGCACGGACGTACTCAAGGTTCCTTGCCCGCAGGAATTCAGCGCGGACGACTCCAACCAGCGCGGTCCAGCTAAACAGCACAAGGAGGAAAACAAGGAGCCAGAAACTGCGCCCCAAGATCGCGAACATAATGATGATGACGTAAAGCGACGGCGTGGATGTCCAGATTTCGATGACCCGCTGAAAGATCAGGTCAAGCCAGCCACCAAAGAACCCCTGAACAGCTCCCGCAGTGATCCCGATAATAGTGCTGAGCCCTGTCACAAGCAAAGTGAATACGATGCTAAGGCGGAAGCCGTGGATCACCCGCGCGAGCACATCACGCTTGGTCCCATCCGTGCCGAGCAGGTTCTCACCGTTGGGCGGCAGAGGGGCC
>JBALTK010000204.1:0-6614 GCA_036964385.1 Sulfitobacter sp.
CTTGGTGCTGAGCCCACGAGATATTTCTTCACGCTCAGACAGGCTCAATGCAGACTTACCGCGCCTGCGGTCCGGTGGACGTTTCCCGCCCGTTGGTGAGATGACTGAAAATACCGAAGACGATTGGCGATCAAAGACACGCCCAATCGACCTCATCGACCCCCCACGTTGCCATCGATCCCAGATCTCGGCACGCTGCTCAGCTGAATAGTAAATCCTGCGACGATACTTCATTCAAAACACTCCATCTCTTCCTAAAGATTAAAGTGTTGCGTCGACCAGTTGAGGCCATCCCACAATGGAGTTCTATCCAAGCAGCTGCAGCGAAGGACCGCTTCCCGCCCATCCCGCCTAGCGCCCACCAACAACTTCACGAAACCCACTCGTAGATCAGCGCATCAATACCCCTCTCAGCCGGGCTAATGCTTCGGCCAGTTAGGTCCTGATACGCAAACAGGCGATCCATGTATTCCACGCACCTGCTACCTTTTCTAAGGTCAATGTGTGCCTGCAATGCCTCATCCGTGACGTCAGAATACTCAACCATGTCAGGTAGCTTGATAGAGGTAGGTAGGGACTGCCCGACAACTGCTTTTGACGCTTCAGCCATAACATCACGTAACTCAGCAACCTTCATGTAGTCTATGATGTAACTGTCATGAACAGACAGGACGGGAATACCTTGTTTCGTAAAGTGATTATGGACTTGGGCTGTGATTTGACTGTCTAGGTACATCAGCTCGATATCCTTATCTGAGAACAGACTATCAGATATTTCAGAATTGATTAGGAGGAAGGCATCAAGAAATTTGTCTAATTCTTTGTCCGTCAAGTGCTTTCCAGGGTGACCTGCAGGATAGCCGTCACGGAATGCCTTATAAGCCGACGGTTTTTCTTTCGCATTGATGGCAGTAAGGGCTAACTTCTTACAGAATTTCCGCGCCACCTCAGGTCGATGTCTCAGAATTCGCGTTTCAGGATTGGTAGTTTCTTCACCAGCTAAGTTATATGGATCATGGCACATCTCTTTGCCAGCTTGAGCGAATAACATGGCAACGTGTAGGCCCTTAAAATCAACTTAAATTGTAGGCTGATCATCAATAAATACCTCTGATCGCAAGTCTCCGTTGATGCGTGCCACCAGCCCCCGTCGAAGCGGCCATTCATGCGCCAATCGCTGCGGCTAAACACACGTCGTGACCGAGAAGTATCGCGGTGGATCTGAACGAGGGAACCTGCTATTTCAGTGCCCACTTGGAACACAGGCTTCTTCAGCGTTATGACGTAGATAAAAGAAGACATAACAACGTCATTATAGGCCTTCAGGTCGGACCTCATTGCGATGATCTCAGGTGTATATCCGCATACTCAACTTCCCTGCCCCTCATGTTTGCTTCATTAGCATCCCTAAAGATGATGATTTCTTCTCCTTCGAAGCAGGTCACATCATCGCGGTCAAATTTTGTTTGCTGAAACAACATCTGAAGGCTTTTCGAAGCACGGATTCTCGTAGTTCTATTGCCTTTGGCACCCGGTCCTGAATAGCTACCTGTAGAGATTTCCAGCAAGCTCGCAGCGCCAAGTGATTTCACTAATGGAATGAGTCCTTTGGAGAGGTGAAGTGCGTTATATCTAGAATTTGTTTTCCACGCGGTCATATCCATAGAGATGCCAAGGCTTAATTCAGGGTCGTCCAGCCAAGCTACGTAGAGGTCCAGTATCAGCACCCTAAGCTGCTTCTTTAGAGGCGTCTTAGGCTTAGGTCCCGGCCTCGTTTCCCCCGACTTTCCAGTGATTTTCTGAGGCAACCAGACCTCCCAGATATCATCCACCAAGGCCTTCACCTCAGGATGATCTGACCACCGATGCACATCTATAGGTCTGGAATGTTGCGGGTTATCAATTATTGCCATCTTTTTGCTCATCCATGCTCTGTAAGCATAGAAGAGAGGATAACTTCATAAGATACAATGTCTTGTACTGATCGTAGGATAAGGTCCCCCCTAGTAATACTATCCTCCTAAGGTTCCCCTTATAGTCCCCCCCCTTCTTTCTTCTACTTATATACTTTCTGTTACTCATACCTATTAGCAGAAGACCCCTCTCTAAGGGTTAGGTTCGACTAGGATTGGTAAGAGCTATCTGAGCGGCAATCTTACACCTGTATTACTGCCCTCCAGCCCAATTTCTAGGGAGAGTATGCCTAACGACGAAGAGGGGCAAAAATTGGGGCATTTCTCGGCCCCTGAGGGCTAAGCTTGCTATCGAACAACTATCTAAGAAAGTTGGCTGGGGTGGTAGGATTCGAACCTACGGTACATGCTACCAAAAAGCATTGCCTTACCACTTGGCTACACCCCAACGTGACGCGGTAAATAGGGCGGGTTGGCGCGGGGTGCAAGCCTTTATCTGAGATTAAATCAATCAATCTGTCGTTATTCTTGCTCTGCATTTCGATGTAGCAAATCATCATGCTCTCCAGCGCGCTCCTGCTCGACAATTTCGGTCAGCTGTTTGTCCTCAACCGCGTCCACATCGTGCGCTGGCGCAGGAGATTCGCTAAAGCCTTCATATGGGGGGCTAGCGGGTGTTTCGTTGGAGCGGGTCATTGGTGCTCGGCCTTCGTGCATGAGGCGATAGGTTGGGAAGGGGGCGCCGATTCCTTCACTATCGAGTGCGGCCTGAACCAGTCGGATCGCTTCGGAGCGGGCGAGAACCACATTTGTATCATTCTGGTCGATCCACGCCGCCATGCCGAGATTAACCGAGCTGTCTCCAACTGATTCGATCCAAACGGATGCTTGCGGCGCCACTAAGACGAAGGGCAATCCCTCAAGAATTCCCAAAGCGAGTGCGCGTGCGTGGGAAAGATCGCTATCGGGTGCGACGCCCAACTCGAAGGTAAAGCGCCGTTCGGCGTTGCGGGAGAAATTGACGATGCGGCTTTTGAACACGGTCGAGTTGGGGATGCGTATTTGATTGCCGTCAAAGCTGAGCAAGATTGTCGCGCGGGAGGTCAGCCGAATGACCTTCCCCGTGTCGCCCTCAATTTCGACGGTGTCATTGGGGCGAAAGGGTTGGCGAATAGACAACATGATCGACGCGATAAAGTTCTCGACCGTATCGCGCACCGCAAAACCGATGGCGAGGCCGACAATCCCAGCAGCGCCCAAGATGCCTGAGAGCAGCGCAGTGGCATTCACAATGTCCAAAGCGACGACAAGACCGCCGACAACAAACAATAATCGCAATATTTGGCGATAAATGTCTGCGATGAACGCATTGGGGGCCAGCCGTTCCCAAGGCTGTTTACGTCGGGCAATGGCAAATCCGATAAGAACGATCAGGGCAAAAAGCGATAGAGCCACCAATGCCAGCGGTAAGAAGGCGATCAACTGCTCCCCGCGTGCAACAAAACGTTGGACGGCAGGGTTGAGGCGCTGGACCACATCAGTTGTCTCGGAAACTTCGTTCTCGATCGCGACGACGCCTTCCACCCGCGCGACCAGATCGTTCAGCCGATTGGTGGTGCTGGTATCCAGCGTGTTGCCGCGCAGGGTCACAATGCCTGAGCTGACAGAGACGGTTACATCCGTATAGCCGTCCAACTCGCGCAGGATGTCGCGAATACGCACTGCGATCGCCGCGTCTTGGGTGCTGCTGTCGGTGATCGTGATGGTGCCAGAAGGCTGATCATCCGTGGTTTGCGCCTGAAGAGACAAGGGCATGAGCAGGCAGAGGAGAAGGGCAATCAGGCGCATGGCGGCTCTCGCAATGGGGAATGGTGTGTAAGAGGGCAGGGTAAGCCCGCCCCCTATTTATTGCAAATTGCGTGCTTGCTTGAAGTTAGCGGCAGTCGACGAGTACCGCGCCCTCACGGCCACCCGCCGACACCGCATCATGGGCCGCGGCACATTCGGCCAGCGGATAGATCTGCGCTATAGGACAGGTGAGCGCCCCTTCGGTAAGTGCGCGGTGCAGCACCTCTATCCGTTCAAGGCGGTCGGGAAGCGGCAGGAGGTAGATCAGGATGACATCAAGGGTCACCGCCTTGAACAAGAGCGGACGGAACGGAAGGGTCGGGGTCATTTCGATCTGGGAGCCATAGGCGGCGATAGTACCGTTAATACCGATCACTTCGGCGTTCATCGTTACGTTTGCACCGAACTCGACTTCGAGAATACGGTCCACCAGCGCGCCACTATTCGCGGCAAGGATATCTGCCGCCAAAGTCTCGGAGCGATAATCGAGCACTGTATGCGCGCCAGTGGCCTTAACCCGTTCCATGTCACGCGGGCTGCATGTGGTGATGACGGTCGCGCCAGCCCAAACTGCCAACTGCACGGCGAGATAGCCAACTGTGCCGCCGCCGCCCGAGATAAGGAGAGTTTTGCCTTTTACATCGCCACCGCCGAACACTGCTTCAGCCGCTGTAAGGCCCGGAATGCCAAGGATGGCACCAGTCTCTAGCGTTACTGCGTCAGGCAATTGTACTGCCTGTTCGGACGGCAGGGTGATGTGGGTAGAGGCGGTGCCAAAGGCGCGCTGCCATTGGCCGTTCCATATCCAGACGCGTGTGCCAATACGTCCGTTGTCGACACCTGCACCTACCGCTTCGATTACGCCTGAGCCATCGCTGTGCGGGATTACATGTTCAAAGGGGGGCTTTGCCGCGCCCGATGTGCCCGCGCGGGATTTGGTGTCGGATGGGTTCACGCCAGAAAAGGCCATGCGCACTGTCACTTCGCCCGCAGCGGGGGCGGGGGTGTCAAACGTTTGGAATGTTAGAACATCGGCGGCTGCGCCGAAACGGTTGTATGAAATCGATTGCATGCGGAGGCGTCCTTTGGATCAACTGGTTCCGACCAGCATGATCCAAGCACGGCAGGGGTGCAATCAGTCAAACACCTCTTGTGGACGAACGCCCCAGAGGCGCGCCTTGGGAGCCCAGCCTTTAAAGCCGCCCGATCTGAGCAAGCACCACTCGCCGCCGCATTCCGCAACACGGGCAACAACGCCCATTTCAAGAGCAGCCATAACCGGCGCGGTGGCATCGGGGCGGGCGTGAAGGGTCAGCATATCTTTTTCAATCAAGACGGTGCGTGTGCCGGACAGCAGGGAGTAGTGAACCCAGCCACCCATACCGTCACGGTCCTCGACACGGCGCCAGTGGCCATGCTCGGCTGTGATGCGTAACGGCATGTCGCGGCGCTTGAACACCCAATCAATGCGGTGGGTAAGCGACGGTCCACGGCGCACGTTGCCCTCGGACGCCTTCATCGAGACAAAGCGCGGAATCGGTCGCTTTGTGACTTTCCCGATTTCTTCATCTCCAGCCGCAAGGACGGGAGTGGCAAAGCTTGTCGTGAGAATCAGGGCGCAAGCGCCGAGAAGTCCTGCGCCAAGACGACGCAATTTGGATTTGTTCATGATGTGCTGCCTGCACTGAATTTTATTGTTTTAGTTCTGCTCATCGCATGCGCGTGGTTCTTGTGCCTCGTCGCTGCTTGGGTCACCATGGCACCAAGATATACGTCACGCCAAGTCCGGAGATTGAATTATGCCAAAACAGCAGCTGAGTGTTGTAGTCACGCGACGGTTACCGGAGGTTGTGGAAACGCGGCTGGCGGAATTGTTCGACGTGCGCTTGCGTGAAACGGATGCGCCGATGTCCCGCGCAGAACTGGCCGAGGCGATCAAGACCTGTGATGTGCTGGTGCCGACAATCACCGACCAGATTGATAATGCACTGATTTCCCAAGCAGGTGGTCGGTTGAAGCTGATTGCGAACTATGGTGCCGGTGTGGATCATATCGACGTGGCAACCGCACGCCAGCAAGGGGTGCTGGTCTCTAACACCCCCGGCGTGCTGACCGATGACACAGCGGATATGACAATGGCGCTAATGCTGGCCGTAATGCGGCGGATGCCAGAAGGCATGGCACAGATGAAGAACGGCAACTGGACGGGTTGGGCGCCCAACGCTCTGCTGGGCGGGCGTTTGTCAGGAAAGCGTTTGGGCATCCTTGGCATGGGCCGTATCGGGCAGGCAGTTGCACGGCGTGCCTCGGCATTTGGTATGCAGATCCACTATCATAACCGCCGCCGGCTGCGTCCCGAGACAGAGGAAACGCTCCAAGCAACCTATTGGGAAAGCCTTGACCAGATGGTGGCGCGGATGGACGTGATCTCGGTCAACTGCCCTCACACGCCCTCGACATTTCACCTGATGAACGCGCGGCGTTTGAAGTTGATGAAACCTGATGCGGTGATCGTGAACACATCCCGCGGTGAAGTGATCGACGAAAACGCCCTGACCCGCATGCTCCGCGCGGGCGAGATTAAGGGCGCAGGGCTGGATGTTTACGAACACGGCGTCGAGATTAATCCGCGCCTGCGTGAGTTGGAGAATGTGGTCCTGTTGCCGCACATGGGGTCGGCCACATTGGAAGGTCGGATAGATATGGGCGAGAAAGTGATCATCAACATCAAGACATTCGATGATGGCCACCGTCCACCTGATCAGGTTGTGCCGTCAATGCTGTGATCCGCTGCTGCCTGTGCGGGTAGAGGGTGCGGGATGCAGTTTGTGTGCAAAATAACGAAGCAGATAG
>JBALTK010000205.1:0-6520 GCA_036964385.1 Sulfitobacter sp.
ATAACCCGCGATGCCGATACCGTAGATCTCGGCGATGCCCGCATAGGCCTGCGTGGTAAAGCTGTAGCTGATGTAGGCGCTGTTGCTGAAGACCCCGGGCACGGTACTGCGATCAAGGTTGAGATCGTTGTCGTTGATCGTAGCTGTCAGACCTGACACAGACTGCGGTCCGACAGATGCAAAGATGTCAGAGCGGTCGATGGATCCGGACGTGGTGCCAGCGTTTTCCCAGCGCACGCCGACGTCAGCCCAGGCGTTACCCGTCGGGCTGGTGACTCCGCACACACTGGAGGACAGACCGGGGCCGGTCGGAAACGCCGGCCCGGTCTGGGACAAAATGGTGACGAGGGTCGCATCGGTGTTGGATTGAAGACGATCTGCAAACAACTGGCCCGATGGCCCGATTCCCGCGGTGGCAGTGGTGCTGATGCTGCCCGCGGCGGCGTCGCCGGCGGAAACCGTGGTCGAACCGGTGCAGGTGAAGGTTTCGCCCGGCGCGATATCCGAAGTGATCGGAGGACAGCTGAGCGACCCGAGGCGGCTGTCTTGGATTCTGATGGTCTGGCCGGTGTTGAACGGCAAATCGCCGTCGTTTGACACGACATAGCTATAGGTGACCGTATCGCCCTGAGATGCGGTTGTGACAGAGGGGGCGACGCTCAGCGAAATCGCCTGTGTGGCTGTAAAAAACACCGCCTCCCAGGTGGATGTACCACGCGCAGCGGGGTCTTCGTCAGCCCGGAAACCGCGCACGTTGCCGATGGATTCGTCATAATTGATCGTGGCCAGCGTCGTGTTGTTCGGGTAGGTGACGCGCAGTGTTCCTGTGTTATCATTGAGGGAGGTCGGCGCCGCGTCCGGCCCTTCAATATATTTACATTGTACCTGGTTGGCGGCAATGAGACCAGTCAGTCCGGTACCTGGCCCTGGACCAATGACAAAGGTTGGTGTTGCCGACACCGCCGTCAGTGTAGGATTGCCCGCGTCACCGGTGATGGTGACAAAGTCGCACCGGTCATTGAACTGATTGTTGTCAGAGGCATCGATATCGGAAAGGTTGTGGCTCAACCCGTTCACGCCAAAGGGCACACCTGAGCTAAAAAACCGCATTGTGCTGACAACGGTGGATTCGCCGACCGAGCCAGCTTGCGGCGCGGCATCAGAAATCATCGTGAAGCTTTCGATACTGCCCCCGAAGAGCGCAAGGTCATCCGGCGTCGGCGGGGCCGGAGCAATAGCGAACGTCCCAGTGGCTCCGATCACGGTATCAATACGAAAGCCGTTGGAATCGAAAAGAGGTATCAGGTACGGTCCATTTTGCCCGGCGGGCCAGTCGATGGTTGACCAGTCCAGGGTAAAATCCCCTGCGTTTGCCTGCAACGCAGGAAACAGCAAAGCCACCCCTAAAAAGAGGTGGGTTGCCGCTTGACGTAAGCGGGACAGACTGGGGATGGTGGCAGTCATCACTTGGGTCTTTCACGGTTCTCGGCGTCGGGGCAGACGCCATGTGGGGTCAGTTGAAGATCGTCGCCATGTGCCGGTCGTAGTCGGTCCAAGAAATTGTGGCGTAGTTACCGGCATAGCCGTGATAGGCCGAGCGGCCGGTACTAGTGGGGAGGCCGGCCCAGATCCGCGCGAGGTTGTTCATGAAGCGCGTCCGGGTAAGGTTTCCGCGCTGAAATTCGTTGAAACCGGCATCGTGCAGAAGCACGTCGGCCAGTTTGTCTTGGGTGTAGGCATCGAACTGCGTGCTGAGCGGCAGTCCGGTCCGTTTGATCAGTCCACGCAGGGTTGCCGGAATGAATTGATACCTTCCGATCGCGTGAGGTTGACCGGGAGTGGCGGCGATCCAGTGCAGGACCTCGCTCAGGGTCATTTGTGTAGGCCTCTGCGCAGGACGGCGTTTCGCCCCGGTATGAATGGCCTCGTAGCCAAGGGACCCGACTTCGGCACCTGCAATCAGGCTTTTGAGGCGCTCGGCTTCGGTGCGCCCTACCAGCTTGATGCTACGGGCCGACCCGTACCCTGCACGCGGAGTCCCCTGTCTGGCCGCCTTAGTGATGGACGCGGGCAGCTGAATGCGGGATTTTGAAGACTGCGGATCTAAAAAATCGAAAGAACCGTTCGAACCAGCCTCAAGGGAAGCATAGACATGGCGGGTGGACAGGTTTGCCTCGGATGCGTGGGCAGCCTGCACAGAGCAGGCAAATGTGAGGGAAACAAAAAGCTGGCTTATGAGGCGACCGTGGCAGCGTTGCATGGCAGTGTTCTTTCTGAGCGACTATGCCCGGTCTTCGTCGGGCTGGTGTTCCTCAAGATCGCCAATTCGAACGCCGCTGTGCAACCTCGCAAAAGGCCAAAGTCTGGTGCAAAGGAGTCTGGGGACTATGCCTTCGTATAGGGCTCGACGTGAAAAGAAGTAGCCAAAGTGGAACATGGCGAGGGAGTGTCACGAACTTTATGTATTTGGGCTGACCCATGCGGGTTTCAGATACGGTCACGCGTTGAAGCATTCGTTGAACATGATCGCGAATTGATTGCGGGCGGCAAACCATTCGCGGACATTGCGGCCGCCTTTCTCGAAGTTGCGGATCGCCGGATCGAAGGCGAAGAACGGGATCACCTCCTGCCACCCTCGCCGTCATGCCGGAGCCCCTCTCTTGCATGTAAACGTGCACTGCCTGGCAGTGGATTGAGGTATATTCTCCGGCCCATTTTTCCTCGAAGGCGTCCAGTTCCGCAGCCGCCGGATCGGCTGTGGCGGCCCCGTTAATCAGACGCAGATCAGCGGCTGCAACTTTGCGGCCTTTCCATGCGCAGAAATTCAGGGAATGGCGCCTCATAGCGTTTCACGTTTAACTTGAAACATGTAGAACCACTTAACGCGTTGAAATTTTTTATTTCAAGCCGCGTCAAGTGGTTCAGGTTTGACACGACACGACACGCTTCACATGCCCGATGCAGGTCTGGACTGCGGCATCGGGAGAGGCCGCCGTGATGGCGTCAGGCAAGCCCTTGAGGCCGTCGACGACGGCGATGAGGATGAGGATGTCCTGAACCCCGCGTCTCGAGCACAGCATCGGTGATCCGGCTGATCAGGTAAGGCTCAAAACTGCCGTACTGGTCCTTCAGGCGCTTGGGCCTGAGGGGGCGGGCCATCCTTACCGTCCTCATAGCCCAGAAGGGCCGTCAGCTCGGCACCCAGCATGCGCTTCAGCAGGTTGTGTCCTGAAAGCTCTTTCATCAAGCCGTCGTTGCCAAGCATGTGGCAAAGCGGCGCTCAAATGAGCTTTCAGGACACAACCTGTTCCCCAGCCTCTTGCTTGCCTCGATGCGCGTGGCCCTGATCACTAGCCCCGTTCTGATGATCTTTGTGTCCTCCAACATCGCCATTGCCGGCAACCTAATATACAACATCTTGTTAAGCCGGTGGATGGAGCCTGAACTTTTTTGGGATCTGGCACTGGTTCTGACCATCAAGCTGAGCATCCTTTCCGTGCTGAATGCGGTGCAGATGGCAATCAGCAAGGATGTCGCGGCCAATGCCCACCCCGACAAGCTGCGCGCTTACGGGGCGATGTCGCAGGCGGCATTGCTTCTGGGATTTTTCGTGCTGCCGACTGTGGCCTTTCTGCTGTGTGCCGCTCTGCCCTTTGCCGCGCCATTGTGCTTTGCCCGTGGCATGGCTACCGGCCAGTTGTCGGTCCGCGCGATAATTGCCTCGATCCAGGTCGAAATGTTGGTGCGTCTGCTGGGCTGGGCGGCGCCGCAGTCTGGCATTTGGGCTACGGCATCGAGAGCGTTACAGCCGCCGTGGCTGCGTCCATCGTCGCCGCCTGGGCCGTGATCGCGCGGGAACTGTCGGCGGGACGTGAAGCACGACTGCCAAGCGAGATGATCGGCGGCCTGGTGATGGCATCTTTACCCTTTGCACTGCTTCAGGCCGCACAAGTGGCCCTGCTTGACGGAGACGTATTCATTGCCAAGGCGGTCTTGGACCCGCAAGAGGCCGAGTTCACAGGCGTGCTGGTACTGTTCCAGCGGATCGAATTCTTTGCCTGTTTCGGCCTTGCGTCTGTTCTTCTCCCATCGCTCACAGCCGCTTTGCCGCTCGCCGTGCTGTTTATCATGGTGTCGTTGCCTATCCTGATCTCCGTGTTCAACCGTCCCGAGGTGCTAATGTCGATCCTGCAGGCCTCGAGTTCGCAGAAGCAGCGCCGCTGTTGGGGCAGTCTGCGATGGCGACGACGGCATTCACTCTCAGCTACCTTGCCACCATTTGGCTGGCCGCGCTTGCCACCCTGCCCGTCCACGCCGAACTGTCTGATGTGCCGGAGTTAAAATCCAGTTTTCCCGGTGAGACTGGCGGCGTCCTGCGGTTTCCCAACGCCAACCAGGACAACGACGAAGGCAATGCCTTTGCCGAAGCCTGGCTGAAGCAGGGCATCCAGTTCTGGCAGCGGGGAGACACAAAGATCCAGGCGGTTTACCTGAGCAATTACGTGCGTGATACCGAACCCTATCCGTGGAACAATTTGACCAAACACGGTGTTGGCCTGCAACTGTCAACCAGCTTGGGCGATCATCTGGAGCTGACGTTCAACGTCCGCCACGACTGGTACAAGGAACTGGAAAGTGGGTTTTCGCAAAAAGGATGGCGATTTTCCATCGACTACTACTACCGATATTTCATCCAAGGATTACGGCGACTGGGGTCCGTTCTCTCATAAGGCGAACGCATTCAAGAGCTACGGCACGCTGGCCGCTCAAGGCTCGTTGGAAAAGGGAGATGATAACATTATTCTGACGATCGGCGGTGAATATTCCGCAGAGTATAAAATTGCCGAAAGCGACTGGCTGATGGTGCCGTTCTCGGATTTCCCCATGTCTTGGGACAAGGGCCAGAGCAGCTACAACAACAAGGCCATTCCGGCGGTTGGCGTGAAATTCCGCAAGCTGACCAAGAATGGCGAGCTTTTTGCTGGTGTCAAACTGGACTCCGATTTCCGCTGGGTGGCGGATACGGTCGACGTAGGACCCATCGTTTTTGCGGGATGGTTCAGGGGTTGCTGACCCCATGGGAGTCCCCTCGCAAGGGGCGGTCGGCCGTGGCAGGGCCGACCGCAATCCCTTTCCCTGAGAATTGCTTTGTCGCGCCCGAAGTAGACGTCGGCTGGTGTGCCCGCCGATAAAAGACCACGCCATCCGACCGTGCGGCGGCGTCCTGCAGAGCTTTGGTCATGGCGGCGGGTTCGTAGGGTATCCCACTGACGATTTCGACGGTCGCCCCGTCGGTGGCGCGCATCTGCTCTGCCCCGTCGAGCGCGCATTGATTGAAGCCCAGGTCGTCGAGTACCCCGACGAAAATGATCGCGATATTCAAGCGCGTCCTCCTGTGAGCGCTGCGGCGGACCTGCGCCTGCCTCAACTGACATGTTTAACCGTTGACCTTGGCGGCCTTGATCAAAGGTTCCCATGTTGTGATGGTCTCTTGAACGAAGGTGTTGAACTCTTCAGCGCTCATCTCGGTGTGCGAGATGCTGAATTGCGCCAGTTGTGCGATCACCTGCTCCATTTTTATTATCGCCTCGACCGTATCGTGAATCGTTTGGACCATTGCAGGGTCCATGCTGGCAGGGCCGGAAAGCCGGGTCCAGTTTTCGACAACGATGTCGTGACCCAGTTCACGGACGATGGGGATTTCGGGGAACAGCAGCGACCGCGTCGGCGCGGCAATCGCAATTGGCTGCGTCTCACCTTCGGTGATCTGACCGCGGTTGCGTTACGTCGCGAAACATCCGCTTGCGGCGCAAAGCCGGGTGCTGCCGGTGCGCGAATATCTGGACAAGCGGTATGCCTGGCCTTTTGAACCGGCTGAACCGGCGCTCGTGACGAACTCATTGCAATTTCTGAAACATGTACTGATTGGAGGCAAATATATCGGCATTGCCAAGTTGTTTGCTAGGAATGACTTTGCTACGAGTTGAGGCGTGAAATTACTGACGACCATGCCGCGCTTGAAGGGCTTTCGTTTTCCACGCGAGATTGTCGCTTACGCTGTCTGGGCGTACCATCGATTTGCGCTGAGCACTGCGGATGTCGAGTATTTGCTTGCCGAGCGTTGCGTAATAGTGAGCCGCGAAACGATCCGTCTCTGGGTCAACCGCTTTAGTGCCCATTTTGCCGCCTGCATCCGGCGGGATCGTCCCCGACCAAATGACAAATGGCATTTGGACGAGGTTGTGATCCCGATTCATGGGGTGAAACCTTGGCTCTGGCGGGCGGTCGATGCCAATGGGGATACGCTTGATATTCTCGTGCAGACGCGTCGGAATGCCAAAGCTAATCGCGCAATTCCGCCAACCAAGGGTCGTCGTTACAGACAAACTGCGCAGCTATGGTGTCGCCCATAGAGAGTTGATACCAGGCACGATCCATAGCACTCAGCAGTATGAGAACAATCGGGCTGAGCAATCGCACGAGGCAACCAGGGTAAGGGAGCGAGGGATGAGGCGATTCA
>JBALTK010000206.1:0-6410 GCA_036964385.1 Sulfitobacter sp.
AGTTTCTCAAAAAACTGATGGGCACTGATTCCGCGCTGCCAGTGATTATGATCACAGGTCACGGCGATGTACCAATGGCGGTTGAAGCAATGCGCGTTGGTGCGTTTGACTTTCTGGAGAAACCGTTCAATCCGGATCGTATGAGTGAGCTTGCCAAGAAGGCCACGGCCACGCGCCGTCTGGTGATGGATAACCGCTTATTGCGCCGTGAGCTGTCTGACGGCGGCCAGTTGATGAAAAAACTGATTGGGCAAAGTCCAGTGATGGAGCGATTGCGCGAGGATATCCTCGATCTGGGACAGGCCGATGGCCATGTGCTGATCGACGGAGAGACAGGAACTGGTAAGACATTGGTCGCGCACGCGCTGCACGCTGTCGGATCGCGCGCGGGCAAGAAATTCGTGTTGGTAAGTGCCTCTGCCTATGAAGAGGAGGCACTAAGCAAGCGATTGTTCGGCCCGATGCAGCCCGAGGATGGGCAGCTTCCAGCGATCGAAGAAGCACGCGGCGGAACGCTGGTGCTGGAGGATGTGGAGGCGCTGTCCGAGACATTGCAGGCGCGTTTGTTGTCGGTGATCAATGAGCAGGGGACCCCTGCGGAGACGCGGATCGTTGCGATCTCGAACCTGCAAGAAGCGGGGCGTACCTCCGAGGATGTGCTGCGCTCTGATCTGTTTTACCGCTTGGCTGCTTTGCGCATTACCGTGCCTCCCTTGCGCCAGCGCGGAGAGGACATTCTGACATTGTTCACGCGTCTAAGTGACCAGTTTGCAGATGAATATGGCTGTGATGCGCCACAGGTAACGGCGCAAGAGGCTGCGCAGCTCTTGCAGGCCCCATGGCCAGGCAATGTACGTCAACTCATCAATGTGGCGGAACGTGCTGTGCTGCAATCGCGGCGTGGCTCGGGGACTATCGCGTCCTTGTTGATGAGCGAACATGATGAAATGCAGCCGGTAATGACAACTGAGGGCAAGCCGCTCAAGGAATACGTCGAAGCGTTTGAGCGCATGCTGATCGACAACACCATGCGCCGCCACAAAGGCTCTATCGCAAGTGTGATGGACGAGTTGTGCCTGCCGCGCCGAACTCTGAATGAGAAGATGGCGAAATATCAGCTTTCGCGGTCCGATTATCTATAAGGCACCTAACCAGACAATAAAAAAGGGGCGCAGTCGATGCACCCCTTTTTTCGTTTGATTTGGTGAAAGCTTAGCCTGCGCCCATTTTGTAGAGCTGGCTTGCCGTGCCTTCGTCGTCGGTTCGGCACATCCAGCTTTCCTGCGTTGCAGGTACGTCGATGATGTATTGGTTCACTTCAACGATTGGCAATGTGGTGTTAAGCTGCGCGGGCGAGCCAACCTGTTCCGACACGGCCTTCATGCAGGTCCGGTTTGCACGAGCATCGCGACGCACATCTGGATCAGAATCAAACTCTGCAGGGTCACAGGCGGCTAAGGCCATTGATGCCACGCAAAGGATCAGGGCAGGGCGCGTAAAATATCGCATATTGTCTCCTAGAGAGCGCCAATAGGCGCATAAATACCTTAATTGTCACTATTGATGTTATGCTGAAACCAGCTCGACAGCAATAACTTGTGGGCCTCGAGAAACGGGCAAATTTAATCAGAGTTTCACCCTTCCGGCCGATTTGCGCGGTTTTGAGATGATTGCCCATTGTGTTTGGCCTCTGCGTGCTCTTATTTAGAGGAACGGGCCACTAGCGTGACACACGCCATAGTTGTGGTTCGGATATGAGTTTCGCTGTTGCCCTAGGCAAATGCCAAGGTGCAACAGACCGATCGTGCCGGAAACGGCAATGCAGACGCTGCTGGATATTGAAGGTCAAGTGCCCGAGATGACACAGTTTTAAATGGATGCGCGGCGCGCCTTGCTTAAGCAAGGCGAGGGTCCCGTATCGGAGAAGAACCGCGATGACGCGCGCAAGAACTGAATACAGTATCGGGAGCGGCCCTCAGGGCTGCTGCACCGCTGTGCCGTCACCAATCGCCCTGACAAGACACATGCCGCACCGTGCAGCTCCCCCCGGGAAGTTTGCGCGTCTCCGGCCGTGCAAAAGAGTAAAATGCCCAAAAAGATGCTTATCGATGCCACCCACGCGGAAGAAACCCGCGTCGTTGTGGTTGATGGAAACAAAGTCGAAGAGTTCGATTTCGAATCCGAGAACAAACGTCAGCTAGCTGGCAATATCTACCTTGCAAAAGTGACGCGCGTTGAGCCGTCCTTGCAGGCAGCTTTCGTGGACTATGGCGGGAATCGTCATGGTTTTCTCGCGTTTTCTGAAATTCACCCTGATTATTATCAGATTCCTGTCGCAGACCGTGAGGCGCTGCTTGCAGAAGAACGCGCTTATGCAGAAGCGCAGGCCGCCAAGGATGATGAAGACGAAAAGCCTAAGCGCCGTTCACGTTCGCGCTCGCGCAAACCTAAGGCTGCCGATGCCGTAACGGATGATGCAAAGACATCAGCCGAGATCGAAGGTATGGAAACTGTCGATCTGGAAGGCGACGACGAAGTAGAAGTCTCCGAAGACGAGGCTTCCTCTCCGATGGAGCGGGTGAAAGAAACACCTGTTGAGACGCCTGATGTTACCGAGGACACTGATTCCGACGGGGACGATGAGGAAGACGACCAAGCTTCTGCTTCTGAGAAAGACGAGAGCATTGAGTCTGTCGCCGATGAAGACGACAGCGAGGACATTCGTCCTGTGCGTAAACCGCGTCCGCGTCGCTATAAGATTCAGGAAGTCATCAAAGTACGTCAAATCCTGCTGGTACAGGTCGTTAAGGAAGAGCGTGGCAATAAAGGCGCGGCACTTACCACATACCTGTCGCTTGCTGGTCGTTACTGCGTCCTGATGCCGAACACCGCACGTGGCGGCGGCATCTCTCGCAAGATTACAAATGCACCTGATCGCAAGAAGCTGAAAGAAATCGCGCAAGAGATTGAAGTGCCTCAAGGTGCTGGACTCATCGTGCGTACGGCAGGTGCCAAGCGCACCAAAGCCGAGATCAAACGCGACTATGAATACCTCCAGCGCATGTGGGAGCAAATCCGCGAATTGACGCTTAAATCCATCGCACCTGCGAAGATTTATGAGGAAGGTGACCTGATCAAACGTTCGATACGCGATCTTTATAACCGCGACATCGACGAAGTGTTTGTGGAAGGGGAGCGCGGCTACCGCATCGCCAAAGATTTCATGAAGATGATCATGCCGTCCCACGCGAAGAACGTAAAACGCTATGAAGAAACGCTGCCTCTGTTCGCACGCTATCAAGTCGAGGCCTACCTTGCTGGTATGTTCAACCCAACCGTTCAACTGCCTTCCGGTGGGTACATCGTCATCGACACGACCGAAGCTTTGGTCGCGGTTGATGTGAACTCCGGCCGTGCGACCAAAGAGGGCAGCATTGAGCAAACCGCGCTCAAGACCAACCTTGAAGCGGCTGCCGAAGTGGCACGCCAACTGCGTCTGCGTGACCTTGCAGGTTTGATCGTCATCGACTTTATCGACATGGACGAGCGCCGCAATAACGCGGCTGTCGAGAAGCTGATTAAAGATAAGCTCAAGACCGATCGCGCGCGCATCCAGATTGGCCGCATTTCGGGCTTTGGCCTTATGGAGATGTCACGCCAGCGTCTGCGTCCGGGTATGATCGAAGCGACGACACAGCCGTGTCACGCGTGCCACGGCACGGGTCTTATTCGCTCTGATGACAACCTCGCGCTCTCGATCTTGCGCACCATTGAAGAAGAGGGCACACGCCGCCGTTCCCGCGAAGTGCTGATCAAAGCACCGGTGGGCATTGCTAACTTCCTGATGAACCAAAAGCGTGAGCATATCGCGCACATCGAGGCACGTTACGGCCTGAGTGTTCGGATCGAAGGGGACCCGCATCTGGTCAGTCCCGATTTCTCCATGGAGAAATTCAAGACGGCCACACGTGTGGTCCAGCAGTCCTCGCATATCGTCTCGGTTGATACGTCCCTGATGGATAAGATCGACGAAGCTGATGCGGCAGAAGCGGAGGCAGCCGAAGCCGCGGCAGCAGCAGAGGAAGAGGCACCTACAACCACGTCCGACGCTCCGCAGACAACACAGCAGGGTGAAGACGGCGAAGCGAAGCCAAAGCGCAAGCGTCGTCGTCGTCGTCGCAGCCGTGGTGGCCGCTCGGAGAATGACGAGAACCAGTCAGATGAAAATCAAACTGGTGAGGAAGCTTCAGAAGAACCCAAGCAGGACGCGGATGCTTCAGTGACTGCAGAAGCTTCGGAAGAAGAGGCAAAGCCGAAAACCCGCAGCCGCTCTCGTTCGCGCAAGCCGAAAGAGACTACTGCAGATGCAGAGGCCCCTGTCGAAGTTCCAGCAGAGCAAGAAGCCGTAGCCGACGCAGAACAGAAACCTGCCGAGGATGCAGCAGTGGTGGAAGAGAAGCCGAAGCCCAAGCGTACCCGTGCACCGCGCAAGCCCAAAGCAGCACCCGCTGCGGAAGCTGAAGCACCTGCCGAGGCTGCTGCTGCTGATGCACCTGCGGAAGAAGAGAAACCCAAGCCAAAGCGTGTGCGTGCACCGCGGAAGCCGAAAGCTGCTCCTGTAGCTGAGGTTGCGGAAGTTGAAGCGGCTCCTGTTGTGGAAGCGACACCGGAACCCAAAGCGCAAACAGCACCTGCGCCTGAGCCTGTTGCGGTACCGGAGCCGGCTGTTGAAGCTGCGCCAGAACCAGTTGCCGCTGCTGCGCCAGAAGCGAAGGCGGATGAACCGGCTAAGCCACGGCGCAAAGGCTGGTGGTCTTTGGGCCGCTAAGTAAAAGATACAAAAAGAAAAAAGGCAGGCCTTCGGGTCTGCCTTTTCATTTGTGGGGCGTAGTTAGCCTGTCTTTTCGATGAGATAGACCTGCACATCGCCGTCCTGCGCGCTCTCAAGCAGCGTATGGCCCGACTCGGCACAAAAGTGCGGAACATCGATCACGGCTGCGGGATCATCGGCTCGCATGCGTAACTGCTCGCCGACGGTGATCGACTGGAGGCGTTTACGCGCTTTTAGCACGGGCAGAGGACACAGAAGTCCGGTCGCATCAAGATCATGTATCATGCCAAGCGATGTAGGCCGCATGTTACACTGTGTCCACAACCTTGTGACACTGTGACAGGTGACGGCACGCGGTAGAGCGTATAGCTGTACCTCATGTTTGGAATCGAAATCATTGACGCAAGTCTGTTGCCTGCCATGACCATCGCCTTGTTGGCGGGGATCGTGAGCTTTTTGTCGCCTTGCGTGCTGCCGATTGTGCCACCGTACCTCGCCTACATGAGCGGGGTTAGCCTTAATGATATGGGGTCAGAGCGTTCAGCCCGCAGGCGCGCGATCATTGCAGCACTCTTCTTTGTAATGGGGCTGAGCACGGTCTTTCTGATCCTCGGGTTTACCGCTTCGGCATTTGGTGCGTTTTTCCTGCAAAACCAGATACTTTTCAGTCAGATTTCTGGCGTTGTTGTGATCATCTTTGGTATCCATTTCCTCGGTATCTACCGCATTTCTTTCCTCGACCGTGAGGCGCGAATGGATGCAGGGGATAAGGGGGGGTCGTCCTTCGGCGCTTATGTGCTGGGGTTGGCATTTGCATTCGGTTGGACGCCTTGCATCGGGCCGCAGCTTGGCGCGATCTTGTCACTTGCAGCGTCCGAGGCATCGGTCACGCGCGGGACGCTTTTGCTGGGCATTTATGCGTTGGGCTTGGGGATACCATTCCTGCTCGCTGCGATGTTCATGACTCGCGCGGTGGGGGTGATGAATAAGCTCAAGAAACATATGACCACGATTGAGCGGTGCATGGGTGTGTTGCTGCTGATCGTGGGGATCGCAATGCTCACCGGGGCATTCTCTACGTTCAGCTTTTGGCTGTTGGAGAGCTTTCCCGCTTTGGGTAATCTCGGCTAAGGCAAAAGCCTTACTTTGGACGGAAAACCGCGATAGCTTAGGGCAAAACAAGATGAGGCCCGAAGCAGAAACATGGCTGCCCCGCACCCCCCTAACACGCCCGTTCGCAAACGGGCTGTGTTCTATATTCCGGGATATGATCCGATTCATCCGCGCCGCTATCGTGAGTTGTATCGCACCGAATCTGCCAAGCAGGCCGAAATTTCAGGGTATGATATCTCCCTGACAGGACGGCAGGGTGGTGCGCGATACGGTTGGGATGTCAAAGGGTTGGTCGGCGGTGCAGATGTGGATACTTCTGTGGATGTCCTTGTATGGTCGGATATCGTGCGCGATAGCATGGATACCTCGATCCTCGCCACGTACCTCCAGCTTTTGCGCACGGCGTGGGTCTATATTAGCTGCGGTGCATTGTGGCAGCTGATGCGGCTACGGAAGGGACCTGTGA
>JBALTK010000207.1:0-6386 GCA_036964385.1 Sulfitobacter sp.
GTTGAGCAAAGACAGGAACGAATGCACCAACCTTCATCGCCCGTTCAGGATTGGACGCGTTGCCGTCCAGCGCCCGTTTCAACACACCTTGAATGATCGCAGCCATGCGGAAGAAGGTAAAGCCGAGGTAGTAGCCAAAGTTATCAATACCGCTCAGCCCTCGCCGCTTGCAATATGCGGCAATGAATTCCTCATCGCTTGGCAGACCGAGAGACGCACGGTCAAGTCCGCCCATCCCACGCCCTTCACTGCCCGCTGGAAGTTGCCACTGCATGATGACCGCCGCCAGATCGGCGAAAGGATGACCGATAGTGGACAATTCCCAGTCCAGCACCGCGCGGCAATCCGTACCCGCTGCGTCAAAGATCATGTTGTCGATGCGGTAGTCGCCATGCACCAATGTGCGCTGGCCGTCATCGGCGGGTTGGTTCCCCGCGAGAGCCTCCATCAGCTCGTCCATTGCTGGAATTTTGTCAGTCTCGGACGCGCGATACTGTTTGGACCAGCGGCCAACCTGACGCTCAAAGTAGTTACCTTCGGGGCCATAATCACTTAGCCCGACCGCGTTAATGTCAACACTATGGAGTGCAGCCAAAACACGGTTCATCTCCGAAATAACGGCACTACGATCCGCATTTGTCAGGTCTGGCATCGCAGGCTCGTTAAAGTTCCGACCCTGCACATGGTCCATAATATAGAACATGGAACCGATGACACTGTCGTCTTCGCAAAGCAGATGCATCTTGGAAACAGGCACACCAGAGCCCTCCAATGCCTTCTGCACGCGGAACTCTCGGTCGACCGCATGGGCCGATTTCAGCAAAACCCCTGGCGGCTTGCGACGCAGCACATAGGAATGCGCTGGCGTCTTAAGCATAAACGTCGGGTTCGATTGGCCACCTTGAAACTTAGTGACCTCCATCGGCCCTTCAAAACCTTCAAGGTTTTCGCTCAGATAAGCATGTACTGCCGCTTCATCGAGAGTTTGCGTGTCTGTCATGTCGTGTCCCTAACTATAACTCATCAACTTGGCGCCCGCTGGCGTTGCGTAATGCGGGGTGGCATTGAACTCATTCAACGAGAACAGGCTACCCGAAAACATAAACCGCGTCATGGCCGCATTTTTGATCTGGAGATTGAGGTTCATCATATGTTGCGCTGGCGCATGGAGCGAGTCGGCAACCATCTGGCCGATCACTCCACCAGAACTCACCACCAGCACGCGCTTGGCATCCGTATCTACCGCAAAGGCACGTGCGGCTTCGACGCGGTCGGTGAACTGGGCCCAAGTCTCGTACGGGTTTTCAATCTCGTCACGCTGCCACGCAAATACTGTTTCGCGCAGCGTACGGAAATGAACCTTACGGTCCCCCTTAACCAGATCGGGGATGTCCCCTTTGAACCGCGCGTCCAGTAGATCGGCAAAATCGTATTCGTTCAGCCCTGCGTGGGTGTCGGGTGCTGGCGCAAACCCCATCTCGGTCGCCGTGTCGATCTGGCGGTTGAGCGTTCCAGTCACAACACGGTCCGGTGCCCAATCCATGCTGCGCAACCACTCCCCTGCAGCGCGCGCTTGCGCACGGCCAAGGTCGGAGAGCACATCATAATTTTCTGCCCCAAAAGAGGCTTGGCCATGGCGGATGACGAGGAGCTCAGCCAAATCGCACCTGTAGAGTGCGATTGGCGTAAAACACCGTTTCCTTAGAGAGTATCACCCTCATGAAAACTCAGCCGCGAGTTTTTTACCTGCTGCAAAGTATTCGTCGGCCATACGGTCGATGATCGCGTGCGCAGGGCCGACTGATTTGACCGCGCCAATCCCTTGCCCAGAGCCCCAGATGGTTTTCCACGCTTTAGGCTTTTCACGGTCAGAGCCGAAGTTCATCGACGATGCATCAGCCGTGGGCAGATTGTCCGGATCCATACCCGCAGCTTCGACTGACCCTTTGAGGTAGTTGCCCCAAACACCGGTGAAGAGGGAGGAATAAACGATATCCTCTGCGCCACTGTCCACGATCATATCTTTGTAGGCTTGATCCGCATTGGCCTCATCTGTCGCAATAAAGGGTGATCCAGCATAACCGAGATCCGCACCCATGGCACGCGCACCGAGCAAGCTCTCGCCCGTGGCGATAGAGCCCGAAAGTGCTACAGGACCATCATACCATTCGCGAATTTCACGGATCAAGGCGAAGGGGGATTGCTGGCCAGCGTGACCACCTGCGCCTGCGGCGACGGCGACAAGGCCGTCCGCGCCTTTCTCGATGGCTTTCTTGGCAAAGCGGTTGTTGATGATGTCGTGCAGCACGATACCACCGCAGCTATGCGCAGCTTCGTTTACTTCCACCCGCGCGCCCAATGACGTGATCCAAACCGGCACTTCGTGCTTCACACAAATTTCAAGGTCACGGTCGAGGCGTGTGTTGGAACGGTGTACGATCTGATTAACCGCGTAAGGTGCCGCAGGATCGTCGGGGTTCGCTTGGTTATGACGGTCCAGCTCTTCCTTGATCTCGGTGAGCCATGTGTCGAGCAGCGGATGCTCTCCTTCCCCTTCGCGTGCGTTCAGCGCGGGAAACGATCCGATAATCCCCGCCTTACACTGTGCAATGACCAGCTTAGGAACAGAGATAATAAACAAAGGTGAGGCAATCAGCGGAATACGCAGACCTTGGAGGGCCTTCGGCAGGTGGGCATCGTAACGGGCCATGGGGCCTCCTATCGTCATGTTAATTTTGAGGGGGCGACTAAAGCCGCCCCGCTTGTTTGCAAATTGCAACGCTTACAGAACCTCGAAGAGACCCGCAGCACCCATGCCGCCGCCAACACACATGGTGCAGACAACGTATTTCGCGCCGCGACGCTTACCTTCGATCAGCGCGTGACCAACCATGCGCGCACCGGACATGCCGTACGGGTGGCCGATTGAGATTGCGCCGCCGTTTACGTTCAGCAACTCGTCAGGAATGCCCAGAACATCACGAGACTGGATTACCTGCACAGCAAAGGCTTCGTTCAATTCCCACAGGCCGATGTCTTCGATCTTCAACCCGTGCGCTTTTAGCAGTGGTGGCACGGCATAGATCGGGCCAATACCCATCTCGTCCGGCTCACAGCCTGCGGCCATAACGCCCATATAGCGACCAAGTGGCGCGAGGCCCATTTGCTCGGCTTTCTTGGCTTCCATGATCACAGTCGCAGAGGCCCCATCGCTGAGCTGGGACGCGTTGCCCGCAGTGATGAACTTTCCTTCTTTGATGTGAATGCCGTCTTTGTGCACAGGCTTAAGGCCAGCAAGCATTTCGGCAGAAGTACCCGGACGGTTGCCCTCGTCTTTGGACAAGGTCACTTCATGCTCGGTGATTTCTTTGGTTTCTTTGTTCATGACCATCATCTTGGTGGTCATTGGCACGATCTCGTCGTCGAACTTACCTGCTTCCTGTGCAAGGTGCGTGTTCTCTTGACTGCGCGCGGCGTACTCATCCTGACGCTCACGGCTCACGTTATAACGCTCGGCCACTGTCTCAGCTGTTTCCAGCATCGACATGTAGATCTCGGGCTTGTGCTCTTTGAGCCAGCTGTCTGCCTTAACGCGCATCTCTGGTGTCTGCACCATAGAGATACTCTCGACACCGCCACCGATGACGACATCCATTCCGTCGGTAATCACCTGCTTGGCCGCAGTTGCAATCGCCATCATGCCCGAAGCGCACTGACGGTCGAGCGACATACCCGCGACAGTTACGGGAAGGCCCGCGCGGATCGCAGATTGGCGTGCGATGTTGCCACCAGAATGGCCCTGCTGAAGTGCCGCACCGATGATGCAATCCTGAATGCTAGCAGGATCAATACCTGCGCGCTTTACCGCGTTTTCGATGGCGTGGGCTGCCAGCGCCTGAGGTGTCGTGTTGTTAAATGCGCCGCGATAGGCTTTGCCGATCGGGGTACGGGCCGTGGATACGATTACTGCATCACGCATGGGTAGTCTCCTATGTTACCAGTTGAGCTTCAGGCCTTTGGCCTTGGCTGCATTGAGGGCGTACTTCTTGGTCTGGCCGAAAGCATCGCCCAGTTGTTGTTGGTTCGTGTCATCGCGGATTTCTGCAAAACGCGCGGCCACCGCTTCGGGGGTGTTGTCATCCCCCATCAGGGTGATGCCTTGCGTCTCGTAAATCCGTGTCTCGGCAAAGCTGCCTGCACCAGCACCAAGGATCACTTGGGAAGGTGCGCCCTCGCTCACCAGATACAGCAAGCCAGGGGTAATCGTTTCGGGAGCGAGCAATTCCTGCGCCTCGGCTGGCAACAGATCGGCGGTCATTCGCGTGGCCGCCGTGGGCGCCAACGTGTTGACACGGATATTGTCGCGCGCGCCTTCCATGTGCAGCACATTCATCAGCCCCAACATCGCAGCCTTCGCCGCACCATAGTTGGACTGACCAAAGTTACCGTATAGGCCAGAAGCCGACGAAGTCAGTACGATTCGACCATATTTCTGCTCTCGCATGATCGGCCAACAGGCATGGGCAACGTTGGCAGAACCGATCAGATGCACATCGACAACCTTACGAAAGGCGGCCATGTCCATCTTTGCAAATGTCTTGTCCATCAGGATGCCCGCGTTGTTCACGCAGATATCAATGCGGCCCCATGCGTCCATCGCTTGGGCAACCATATCCTTGACCGCAGCCTCATCAGATACGTCTGCGCCATGGGCCATAGCCTCACCGCCCATGGCCTTGATCTCTTCAACCACATCAAGAGCGGCCTCGGAGGACGAGCCTGTACCGTCCCGCGAAACACCCAGATCATTCACGACAACTTTTGCACCGCGTGCTGCCAGCCCCAGCGCGTGAGACCGGCCAAGGCCAACCCCAGCACCCGTAACAATCGCAACGCGGTTATCGAAACGGATATCCATTAGTGCAGGGCCTGTTCAAAAATGTTGGGACCAGACATCACGTTGATACCACCCGACACAGGAATCACAGCCCCCGTGATATAGGCGCCACCACGTCCACACAGGAACAGCATACAGCCGCCGATATCTTCATCACGACCGACACGCTTCAGCGGCACGTCATCACCAACCTTGCTGCGCATGCCCTCATCGTGTGTGGCAAAAGCAGTCATGCGCGAGACAAACGGACCCGGCGCGATGCTGTTGACGGTGATATGCTCACCCGCCAGCTCTTTTGCCAAAATCTTGCTGATGTGGATTACGGCCGCTTTGGAAGTGGCATAGCTATAGGCGCCATCACCCATCTCACGCTCGCCCATGACGCTCGCCACGTTAACGACGCGTGCGGGATCATCCACGCTCCCCGACGCCTTAAGCATCGGCAACAGCTTTTGCGTAAGATCAAACAGTCCAGCGACGTTTACATCCATCACCTTTGACCACGCTTTGAACGGGAAGTCGCCCAGTGGCGCGCCCCATGTAATCCCCGCGTTGTTCATCAGAATATCGAGTTTATCGGTACGCTCTTTCACGGCGGCAACCAACGCATCGACACCTTCTTCGGTGCCAACATCGCCTGCAAAGCCGATAGCCTTGCCCGAAGCACCAAGTGCGTTCAGCTCTTTTGCCACCGCTTCACATGCATCGCCCTTGCGCGACGCGATAAGGACAGTCGCCCCCGCCCGCATCAACGATTCTGCCGCCATGCGACCGATACCCGTGGCACCACCTGTGACCAGTGCGACTTTACCGTCCAACCCAAACAGCGTTTGAATATCCATTCTTAAAATCCTCTCAATGCGGCGACTTTTTCGGCGTGGTAGCTGTAATCACCCAGCCATTCCGCCCCGACCCGCGCACGTTTCATGTAAAAGCCCATGTCATAGGCGTCAGTCATGCCAATCCCGCCATGCATCTGCACGCCTTCTTGCACGGCCAATGTCGCTGTCGATGTGGCCTTGGCTTTTGCCAGTGATACGGCAAGCTCTGCATTCTCGGGATCGTTGTCGAGCATACGGCCCGCATTCAGAATCGCCGATGCCGTCACTTCCGTCTCGCACCACAAATGTGCAGCACGATGCTGCAACGCTTGGAAGCGGCCGATCTCGATGCCGAACTGCTTGCGCTCTTTGAGGTACCCGACAGTCATGTCGAAGGCCCCCGCCGACAGGCCCGTCATCTCGGCGGCCAGTGCCGCCTGACCGGCTTGCAACGCGGGGCGCAGCACGGCCATTGCTGAATCAACCTGACCCAATACATCTTCGCCTGTCGCTTCAACGTTATCAAAGTCGATCTTCGCCGCGTCGCGCGCATCAATCATGTTGGATTTTGTACGGGTGATCCCGGCACGATCCGCTGGAATATCAAACAAGGTCAGACCGTCAGCAGTCTTTGCCAGCACCAGCAGGCGATCCGCCATGGCACCATC
>JBALTK010000208.1:0-6301 GCA_036964385.1 Sulfitobacter sp.
GGCATGGCCGCTGGTGGGTGATGGAGCAACAACCCGGTCCGGTAAACTGGGCACCACACAACCCTGTTCCGCTGCCTGGGATGGTGCGACTGTGGTCATGGGAGGCGTTTGCCCATGGCGCAGAAGCGGTGTGCTATTTCCGCTGGCGGCAAGCGCCATTTGCCCAAGAGCAATTGCATGCAGGTCTGCTGCGCCCCGACAGTGCAGAGGCGTTTGCGATGGAGGAAGTCCGCCAAGTGAGCGCCGAAATCTCCGAGGCATCCGATGTTGCCACCGCACAAGCGCCTGTTGCGATTATATTTGATTATGATGCAGATTTCTCATGGGCAACCCAGCCTCATGGAAGCGACCTGAGCTATTTTGGACTGGTGTTTCACACATACAAAGCACTGCGAAGACAGGGCCTATCAGTAGATATTTTGCCTGCCACAGCGCGCAGTTTTGACGGCTATAAGCTGGTTATGGCTCCGGGCCTGATGTTCATGAAAGACGGTTTGAAGCGGGCGCTTGAAAGCATCGGAAGTGCCGTTGTGTATGGTCCGCGCACAGGCGCACGCACTGCGGAAATGGCGATCCCGGTTCCATTGCCGCCAGACATTCAGGGGCTGGATGTAACGGTCGCTCAAATCGAAAGCTTGCGCAATGATGTCTCAGTTCCACTGCTGGGCGGGGGGCATGTCATCTGCTACCGCGAAGTGTTGGAGGGGAGTGCAGACGTTGTCCTTCAAGCCGCAACAGGTGAACCTGTTGCGATGTGTAGTGGCAATCAAACATATCTAGGCGGTTGGTTGGACGATGCGACCCTTGACCAGTTTGTCCTGACGACTTGTGCTGCGGCACAGATAGAAACTCTCACCATGCCCGAAGGTGTACGCATTAGAACGACAGGATCAGAGCGATTCTGGTTCAACTACACAGACCAGAACGTCGCATGCCACGGGATTGAGTTAGAACCTGCTGGCGTGTTGCGCGTAACCCTGTGATGGAGGCGGTCGGTTACGACCTGAACGGTACACCTATCCACCGCATCTTTCTGCGTGGCGAAGGGATTCGTGCGGCAGTTCTCACCTATGGCGCCATCCTCCAAGACCTCAGAATCGCGGGGCATGATCATTCCCTTGTCTTGGGTTACCCCGAGTTTGAGCCATACTTGACTGACCCAAACTATTTCGGGGCAACCATCGGACGTGTTGCAAACCGGATCAAAGATGGTGTGATTTTCGTGGATGGGGATCAGTATCAACTTGATCGAAATTCACCCGATGGGCACCATTTGCATGGCGGATCGAATGGGACGGCGCGGCAGTGCTGGCGTGTGGTGGATCACTCGGAAACGCACGCGACCTTGGACATTTTCTTACCTGATGGCCACATGGGATATCCTGGTGCCCTGACGGTTCAGGCTCGCTTTTCCGTGCTCCCAAAGCAGACACTTTCGGTTGAGATTACAGCAACGAGTGATGCTTTGACGGTGTGCAATTTTGCCCATCACAGCTACTTCAATCTCTCAGATGCTCCAACCATTGCCGGACACGTCCTTAAAGCTGCTGCCGATAGATTTCTGGAAGTTGATGAGTGCGGTATTCCGACGGGAAAGGTGTCTGACGTGACCGACACCGTATTTGATTTTCGCGCCGGCAGGCGTCTACTGGAGACCGAACGATATGACCACAACCTATGCCTCACGGACCAGCGGCGTGCGCTGAAAAACGTTGCCAGACTGAGCTGTCCCAAAGGCAAAATCCATATGGATATTGCGACCACCGAAGCAGGTTTGCAAATCTATACGGGGCAGGGGATTGCAACTGGACTGAGTGGCGCTGATCACACAGGCTACGGCCCTTTTTCCGGAATCGCTCTTGAACCGCAAGGCTGGCCAGACGCGCCCAACCATCCAAATTTCCCGTCTATCGTTTTGCCTTCTGGGCAGACTTACCATCAGAGAACCACTTTTAAATTCTCGCAAAACATTTGAGTGTGGCTCGGTGATCGTCGTCGCAAGACTTCTCATCAAGCGGGCGAACTGGATAGCTTCATCAACACAATACCCCCTACGATAAGAAGAGCCGCGATCATGCGTATCGGTGTCACAGGCTCCCCAAGCACGACGACACCCATGGTGAACGCGCCGACAGCGCCTATGCCCGTCCACACAGTATAGGCGGTGCCAAGTGGGAGAGTTCGCATCGCAATCGAGAGCAAAGCGAAACTTGCGATCATCGTGATGATTGTAATTGCGCTGGGCACAAGCAAAGTGAAACCCATAGACTTCTTCATGAAAAGTGCCCAGATAATTTCCAAAAATCCAGCAATAACAAGACAAATCCATGGCATCGTAGAACCTTTCAATTCAAGCTCGGGTCGTCCCAAAGTGAAATTTGAAAAGCTCGGGTCGTCCCGCGCGCGTTCAGGATTAGGGGTATAGCCAGCGATGGTCAACGGCCGCTACGGATTTCAGACTCTATTTGAATAGTGGGGCAGCAAGTGCGCTGCTTTCTTTTGGGGGATCAAGCGGGAGTCTTAGCAACGTGAGCTGTGACCTTTGATTGCTTGGTGTTCGGACTGGTGGAATAAATAATAAAAACTATTTGATATTATAGCGACGGAAGCAGCTTTGATCCCCGTATAAGACCGAATGCATCAAAAACTCAGGCAAGAAAACACTACTAATCCATCAGACAATTAAACCAGATTTCACCTCGTTGGCGCCCATAAAAATTGGTGCTTTCTGGTTCTGAGGGCCAGTTTTTCCGTTGGGTAAGGCTGACTTTTAGGGCTGCGAGGCTACAGGAGCTATGAAGACGTTGAAGAATTTAGTGATGGCTATCCTCTCGTTGAGTGTCCTTGGGGGCGCGTATGGTATCGCATTCGGCGTACCCGAACGGATCACGCAATTGTGGGGAAGTGCCGCTGTTGAAGAGGCAACTCCGGCGGTTGGTTCGGATAAGGGGCCGCGCGGGCAAAATCGGGCGACGACTGTTGTTCTGGCTCCACTTGAGGCGCGCAATTACACGCTCCTCTTGCGGACGGTTGGCAGTGCTGTCTCTTTGCGCCGTAGCGAATTGGTTGCGACCGAAGCGGGCGAGGTTGTCGAGGCAGCGTTGCAGGCGAATAAACTTGTCGAAAAAGGCGATGTTCTTTTGCGTCTGGATGATCGCATCGAGCGCTTTTCGCTTGAGATTGCGCAGGCCACCCGTGATCAGGCGCAGGCCACCGTCACGCGGTATCAAGGGCTTAATAACAATGGCAACGCAGTAGTAACTGACGTTGCCCTGTCCGAGGCAAAAGTGGCGCTGCGGTTGGCTGAGGCCAATGTCGGATTGGCAGAGGTTGCGCTGGAAAACCGGACAATTCTTGCACCGATCTCGGGCCGCCTCGGGCTAAGCGACGTCAGCGCTGGTGACCGGCTGACAATCGGTGATGTGATTGTGACCTTGGACGACTCCACGACCCTGTTAGCGACTTTTGAGGTGCCTGAGCGTTCAATAGGATTGTTGACCGAGGGCAAACCCGTTCTTATCGCGACGCCAACCTATGCGGGACGCGTGTTCGAGGGGCGCATCACCGCCTTTGACAGTCGTCTCGACAGCGTTACCCGAAGCGCGACAGTGGAAGCGGAAATCGACAACTCCGATGGATTGCTGCTGTCCGGTATGACCTTTGCAATCCGTATGACCGAAGAAATTGATCCATTGCCTGTTGTCCCATCCACAGCAATCACATGGGACCGGACGGGCGCTGGTATTTGGGTCGCTGAGGACGGCAGCACGCGCCGCGTTCCTGTCACTATCCGCTACCGTGACGGCGATCAGGTTTGGGTTGAAACATCCGCGCCCGCTGGCGCGCAGATCGTCACCGAAGGCGCATCAAAGCTTCGCGATGGTGCGAAAGTTGTAATAGCAGAATCGAACGTAGGCCGAGGATCATGAGTTTTGAAAAGAAAGCGCACAAAGCCGGTTTTGCAGACACTTTCGTAGCGCGCCCAATACTTGGAATCGTTTTGAACCTGTTGATCGTCATCGCAGGTCTAGCAGCACTCAGCAGTGTAGATATCCGCGAAATGCCGGATGTGGACCGGCCCGTTTTATCTGTTCGGACCACCTACGACGGTGCCGTTCCAGCCACGGTAGACACGGAAGTTACCCAAGTCCTTGAGGATGCACTGAGTGCCCTTGAGGGAATGTCCTATATCGAATCGACCTCCAGCACAGGTTCTAGCCGCATCACGATTGATTTGTCGGATGGTACTGACGTTGACGTGGCAGCCAATGAAGCGCGCGAAATTGTATCAAGCACCCTGCGGTCTCTGCCCGATGATATCGAAGACCCCAGCGTGACAAAAAGCGACAGCAACGCAGATGCGATCATTCGCCTTGCCCTATTGGGCGATGCCAGTTTTGACGAACTTACCCAAATCGCTGAAGGCGCGGTCTATGAGCGGCTTTCCCTGATCGATGGCATTGCCGAAGTTAACTTGCGCGGCGACCGTGCCAATGAATTTCGGGTTGCGGTAAATATTCCCTCCCTGTTGAGCCGTGGACTGACCATCTTCGATGTATCCACGGCATTGGCGCAACTGCGCGACGATACTGCGCTGGGGGCGTTATCAACGACGTCCCAGAACCTCTCATTACGGGTCGGCAATGAAGCGGTCACCGTCGAAACCATCAATCAAATGCCGATCAACGATACGACGCGTGTTGCCGATGTGGCCTTCGTCCAACTGATCCCAGAAGAAACGAGCGTCTACACCCGTGTGAATGGCGAGACCGCTGTAGGCCTTGATATCACGCGGCAATCCGTGGGGAACACACTCGAAATCTCTCGTGATGTGGGCATAGCTGTCGAAGAATTGCGCGGTCAGTTGCCTGACGGCGTTCAGTTGCTGGTGACGTCGGATGACGGGATATTTATCGAAGGATCGATTAACGAAGTCGTCAAATCAATCCTGATGGCCACGGCAATTGTGGTGGCCGTGATCTTCCTGTTCTTACGATCTCCGCGCGCGACGCTTATCCCAGCGATCACGATACCTGTGGCGTTGATCGGCACACTTGCCGCGATTTGGTTGACCGGATTTTCCGTTAATACGATCAGCCTTCTGGCACTGGTTCTGGCGACAGGGATGGTTGTGGACGATGCAATCGTTGTAATCGAAAATATCGTACGCAAACGTAAATCCGGCATGGGGGCATTTGCTGCGGCAGCTGCAGGCACAAACGAGGTCTTCTTTGCTGTTATTTCCACGACGGCTACGCTCGCCGCTGTGTTTATCCCGATTTCGTTCCTCCCAGGTCAAGCTGGTGGTGTATTCTCGGAATTCGGATTTGTGTTGGCTTTTGCAGTCACCTTGTCATCGATCACAGCACTTACGCTCGCGCCGGTTTTAGCAGCCCTTCTTGATCCAGGAAAGCCTCGGAAGGACGCTGACGCTGCCAAGCCAACCGCGCTTGCGCGCGGATTTGACGGAGTGATGGATTTTGCCATACGTACACCGTTGATTGTCCTGTCTGTGGCAGTGGGCTTTGCAATGATTGCTGCGGCGGCCGCGACGACCCTACCGTCCACTGTGACCCCAGACGAGGATCGCGGATTTTTTCTGGTGCAGGCGCGCGGGGCATCGGACACGTCCATTGATTATCTCGATTCACAGGTGTTGCTGGTCGAGGACATCCTTGAACCCTATCTAGAAGCTGGCCAAATCAGAGCCGTGCAAAGCATCATCGGCATCGGGGGAGGTACGAGCGCAATTGTCGTCGTTCGCCTTCCAAACTGGGCTGAACGCGAATTTACCCAACAAGATTTGATCGCAAAGATCAGCCGCGAACTCTCATCAGTTCCCGGAGTGCAAGTTAGCGCTCGATCCACCAACAGCCTGAACATTCGCGGTGCTGGTGGTGGGCTTAGTTTTGCTGTCACGGGCACGAACCTTGTAAACATGACAGACGCGGCAGAAGATCTCCTCGCGGCGATGTCGCAGAACGAATCATTCCTGAATCCACAGTTGTCTAACAGCAGCGTTGACGCCCAACTAGAAGTGACAGTCGACGACTCCGCGGCGGGAGATATGGGGCTGAAAAGTTCGGACGTCTCGGCGCTTGTGCGGGCATTAGTGCAGGGTGAGGTTGCGGTCAGTGTGTTTTCCAATGACATCGAGGTGGACGTGAACGTTGTTCCTGGCGGCCCTCCAATCAATGACCCTTCAGACATCGCGTCAATCTCTATCCGTTTGGATAGTGGCGCTTACGTACCGCTATCTGCAGTCGCCTCTCTTGAGACTGTCGTCAGTGAAGCGCAGATC
>JBALTK010000209.1:0-6282 GCA_036964385.1 Sulfitobacter sp.
TGAAATTCTGCGGGTCATTGATGCGCTGCAAACTGGCGATACACACAAGATTGCCACACCAGCCGATTGGGTGCCGGGAGATCATGTGATTATTCCTCCGTCCGTTACAGATGCCGATGCAACCAAAGCATTTCCGCAGGGGTTTGAAACTATCCGGCCCTACCTTCGTAAAGTGAAGTTGTAGCCCGAACCTATTTGAGAACTGGAGAACATCATGTTTGACGGACTGACGGCAGAAACCTTAGCGCGGATGCAGTTTGCATTTACGATATCGTTTCACATAATTTTTCCAGCATTCTCGATCGGGCTGGCCAGTTATCTGGCTGTCCTGAACGGGCTTTGGCTGCGCACCCGCGATGACACTTACCTCACATTGTTCAACTACTGGAAAAAGATATTTGCAGTAGCGTTTGGCATGGGTGTCGTGTCGGGAATTGTGATGTCCTATCAGTTCGGCACCAACTGGTCGGTGTTCTCTGACAAGACGGGCCCCGTCCTCGGGCCCCTTATGGCTTATGAGGTACTCTCGGCCTTTTTTCTTGAGGCGGGGTTCCTTGGCATCATGCTGTTCGGGCGTGAACGCGTAGGGGACAAGCTGCACATGTTTGCTACTGCGATGGTGGCATTCGGCACGTTGATGTCTGCGACATGGATTTTGTCCGTCAACTCGTGGATGCAGACGCCTGCGGGTTACAGCATCAACGAACTGGGGCAGTTTGTTCCAGAAGACTGGTGGCAGATCGTGTTCAATCCGTCCTTCCCATACCGCCTTGTTCACATGGTTCTGGCGGCCTATCTCACCGTTGCGCTCGTCGTGGGAGGTGTTGGCGGCTTGCATCTGCTGCGCAACCGTGAAGACGGACCAGCGCGGCGTATGTTCTCGATGGCGATGTGGATGCTGATTGTCGTGGCACCGATGCAAATTCTTGCGGGTGACTTCCACGGGATCAACACGCTGGAACATCAACCCGCTAAAGTTATGGCGATGGAAGGACATTATGAGAGCCACCCACACGGGGCACCGTTAATCCTGTTCGGTATTCCGAATGCCGAGGAAAAACGGGTTGATTATGCGATTGAGATTCCGCAACTTTCCAGCCTCATTTTGAAACATAAATGGGGCGCACCTCTGGACGGGTTGGACACGATCCCCGAAGAGGATCAACCGCCTGTCGCAATCGTCTTCTTTAGCTTTCGTATCATGGTCGGCCTTGGCTTTGCGATGTTGGGTTTGGGTGCATGGAGCCTTTACCGTCGGGTGCGTGGTCGGTTGTTCGAGGACCGCTGGCTACACCGCGCAGCCATTGCGATGGGGCCAATGGGCTTTGTTGCCGTCCTTGCTGGATGGATCACGACAGAAGTCGGGCGGCAGCCCTTCACTGTCTACGGTCTGCTGCGTACCAGCGACAGCCTCGCGCCAGTCGCAGCACCAGCGGTCGCCGCCTCCTTGCTGGCTTTTATCGTCGTCTATTTCTTTATCTTTGGTGCCGGTACTTTCTACCTTCTCCGGATGATGAATGCGCCAGCGGGCAAGCCTGATCCAGAACTGAAAGACGGCCCGATCCGTACTGCTGGCATCACGCCAATTGCGCAAACCCACCCCGACACGATGGCCGGTGAATAAGGAACACGCAGATGTTTGAACTATCCTTTATCTGGGCAGGGATCATTGCCTTTGCAGTCCTCACCTATGTTGTCCTTGATGGATTCGACCTCGGGGTAGGAATTTTGTATCCCACAGCGGTTGGCGAGCGTGAGAAGGCCACAATGATGAACTCGATCGCGCCTATTTGGGACGGGAACGAGACATGGCTGGTCTTGGGCGGCGGGGGGCTGTTTGCAGTATTTCCGCTGGCCTATGCAGTGATTATGCCCGCGCTTTATATGCCGATCATTCTGATGCTACTGGCGTTGATCTTTCGCGGCGTCGCATTCGAATATCGCTGGCGAACCGAGCGGTGGAAACCGGTCTGGGATGTGGCATTCTTTGGCGGATCGCTCATGGCCGCATTTATGCAGGGCATTGCGCTTGGGGCGCTTGTACAGGGTATCAAGGTCGCCGACCGCGCCTATGCGGGGGGCTGGTGGGATTGGTTGAGCGTATTTTCAATCCTCACAGGGGTGGCCGTTGTTGTGGGGTATGCCCTGCTCGGGGCTACTTGGGTTATTCTGAAAACCGAAGGCAGTCTGCAACGCCGTATGCAAGGCTATGCTTGGTGGTTGGGCGCAGGCACTCTTGCCTTCATCGGGCTGGTTAGCATCCTGACGCCATTTCAAAACCCAGAGTATTTTCAACGTTGGCTGAACCTGCCGGGCAGTGTGTTTAGCGTGATCATGCCCGGGGCGGTACTGGCGGTTGCATGGACATTTTTCAGCGGACTTAACGCCGGAAAAGACGGCCAGCCCTTTCTGGCAGCAATTAGCCTGTTTGTGCTGTGCTTCATCGGAATCGGGATCAGCTTTTACCCTCACATCGTTCCGCCCAGCCTGACCATCGCCGAAGCAGCAGCGCCCGACAAAAGCTTGCGCTTTGCATTGGTGGGAACTGTTGTGCTGGTTCCGATGATCCTCGCTTATACCGCCTATGCTTATTGGGTATTTCGGGGCAAGGTTAACCCAGAAGAAGGGTATCACTGATGTCTTTGCCTCTTCGGAAACTTGGATGGTTTATTGGCATCTGGCTGCTAAGCGTTGCAGCACTTGGGGTTGTGGCCTTTGCCATCCGTTTGGTGCTTTATGGATAGCATTAGAATTTTCGCTTTTGCCCTGATTGGAAACCCGAATGACACAGTCGGTTAAACGCATCGCTTTGATCGGGGCGATAGCATTGGGTGCAATTGCTGTTGGGGCATTCCTTTTTCTGAAAGGGGATGAGTTCCACCATATGGCTGGGCATGGGGCTATGCACACGGGCCGCCACGACGAGGTCAATATGCCCGGGTTGCGCGGAAAAAATGTGACCGAGCAAGAGACCGCTGAATTGCGCACTATGTTCCGCAATTTTGATACGATAACCCGCGAGGTTCAAAATCTACCAAACGGCATCCGCACGGTTACGCGCTCGCCCGATGCTGAAGTCATGGACCAACTGGTCAGTCACGTGGTGGGCATGATTGATCGTGTCGACACCAGCGACGATCCTGAAATCATTATTCAAAGCCCGACGTTGGATGTCTTCTTTTCGCAGGGCCATGAAATCAGCACCGAAATCGACATTGCAGATATTGGCATCGTCGTGGTGCAAACCTCTGAAAATCCCATAATTGTCGAAGCTTTGCAAAAGCATGCAGCCGAAGTTAGCGATATGGCTGATCGCGGTATGGAAGCGGTGCATGAGATGATGGCAGGTAGATAATCGCGCAATCTATTGGGCCGGGAATGCGAACTGGAATAAGCATTTTCGTGTGATCAATAACGCAGAGTTGCCGCTCAGCAGCCATGGCGACGGCGAGCCAAAGGTGCTAATTAGCACATAACATTTTCTCAAAAGGATTTGGCTATGATCCAGCCCACTGCTTCGTTCAAAGACAACCTGCAGCTTCTGCCGCCGATCGAGGGCCTTGCTCGTATTGAATTGGCTGACCCGACTGGTGCTGTCGTTGCGACGATTGAAAACCAACCCGGAAAGCAGGGGTCGCTTGCGGTGTATCAATATCTCGGAAAGAGTTTCGAGGTTGTTGATGCAGAAGCTGCGGCCCACGGCCTCGACGTATTCGCGGAGCATACAGAGGACGCAAAGAACCGGCCTGGCGCCCATCCGAATATCGACCTCTTGTTGGATGTCATCGGTGGTGGTGCTCCGTTAAAGGTACTGCTGCTCCAAGACTAAGACGCGTTCGGCTGTGAGCGTTTCAAGACCCACCAATCCAATTTTGGTTGTTCAGCAGCCAACGGTCTAATTAGGGCTCCCGATGATCAGCGCATCCATCCTAATAGTTGTCGTCCTTGTCGGGGCAGTTCTACTCTGGCCACGATTGTCGAATGCACCATTGTGGCGCGCGACTATCACGCCTTTGGCCTCTATCATAGGCAGCGGGTTCCTTGTTTTGGGGCCTATACTAGACGTCAGCTATGGCGGCTATGCCCCACTCGCTATGTTGGGTTTATGCGCACTGGCTTATCTCTTCGGTAGTGCCATCCGCTTCAATATCGCACGGATTGCTGACGGCTCGAATATGTCGCGGTTGCTGGTCACCCTAGAAGGTGTTTCATCCGCAGTACTTGCTTTTGCCTTTGTGATATCGGTTGCATATTACCTGAACCTTTTTGGCGCGTTTGGCGTGAGCCTGACGGGTTTCAACAGCAGTTTTCAGGCAAATATGCTCACGACGGCAGTCTTCGTGCTGATCTTTCTTGTCGGCTGGACCCGCGGCTTTAACGCGCTTGAGCGGGTGGAGCAGATTACCGTCGGGCTTAAACTCGCCGTGATCGCAGGATTGATCTTTGGCCTTTTGCTGTATTTCGGGCGAGCGGCGCAATCGCATACGCTCCAGTTTGATCCGCCCAAAGTTACTGGATGGTCCTCAATCACGCTTATGGCGGGGCTGATTGTAACTGTGCAAGGTTTCGAGACCTCACGGTATCTTGGGGCGACATACGATGCGGAAATGCGCGTCCGTTCAATGAAGCTTGCACAATGGATCTCAACGGCGATTTATTTGGTCTACATTGTCCTTTTGACCTACGCTCTGGAGGCAGATCCTCTTTCACTGAACGAAACTGCGATTATTGATTTGATGGTAGTTGTAGCCCCGATTTTGCCTCTGCTTCTCGTTGTTGCAGCCCTCAGCGCACAGTTTAGCGCAGCAGTAGCAGACACCAGTGGGTCAGGCGGGCTTATTGCAGAAATTTCAAAGGGCAAAATTTCTGAAAAGATGGCCTACGCGTTGCTTGTCGGCGCTGGAATAGTTCTTACTTGGACGGCCAATATTTTCGAAATCATCAGCTACGCATCACGTGCCTTTGCAGCTTACTATGCCATCCAATCGGGTATCGCGGCAGTCTCAGCACACGGGGGAGGCCAAGCATGGAAGACATTATTGTTTGGAGCAATGGCAGTGATAGGTGCGTGTATCGCGGTATTCGGCACGCCCATAGAGTGAACTAAACACAACATCAATTTCGTGCTGATGGTTTGGGGCAAATTAGGGCGTAAGGTTCGCGTAAGGTTGACGTGGTGAATGGCGCTGAAACAGCAACGAAGTTCCCGAACATGAACCATTTCTACGACCTCAAAGCCCGTATCCAGACCTTGCGAGAGACCCATTCCGTATCCCCTATTATACTGACCATCATCACTGTCGCGTACATATTTTGCGCAGCCAACGCGACATTTTGGTCGATTGGATCAGAGATATTTGCAGGCCACACGCTTTCCTTTGCAGGGTTCGTGATGGCCGTGTTTTTTCTCACGCTTGCCTTCTTTGCGGCCTTTGGCTTCCCATGGACGGTTAAGCCGTTTTTGATTTTTATGATCATCCTTAGCGCGGTGACCTCCTATTATATGGACGCGCTCGGTGTGATCATTGACCGTGACATGATCCAGAACGTCATGGTGACGACAGTAACAGAGTCAAAGCATCTGTTGACGGTGGGGTTTGTCAGCCATGTTGCTTTGTTCGGACTGCTGCCAGCTCTCGTTATTCTGTTTGCCAAGATCAAGCGTTCGAGCGTTCTCAGAACTTTTGCGATGCCAGTTCTTACCGTCCTACTAGGTATCTCATTTGCCGCGGGGTTGCTGATGGCAGATTTCAAATCCTATTCGTCTATTTTGCGCGAACGCAAAGACTACATGAGCAGTTTTCAACCCGGCGCGCCTGTTGTCGGGGCAGTGCGTTATGCCAAGATGATGGCGCGATCCGCAAATGTGACTGTTGAGGCTCTGGGTGTTGATGCGGTCAAAGGCCGGTCCTATGGTTCAGATCGCAAACCCGTGCTGACCATCGTTGTGGCGGGGGAGACGGCGCGCTCGCAGAACTTCAGCTTGAATGGATACGGCGTGGAGACCAATCCAATGTTGGTGAAACTGCCTGTGATCAGCTTTAGCGATGTGAACTCTTGTGGCACGGCGACCGCGACGTCATTGCCGTGTATGTTTTCGGACTTAAATCGGGATAACTACTCCTTCCAGAAGGGTATTTCGCATGAGAACGTTCTGGACGTTTTGGATCACGCTGGTCTGCACGTCGAATGGTGGGACAACAATACAGGAGATAAGGGTATTGCGGGTCGAATACCCACCCGCGCACTTACCCACACACAGAGCGCGGAATTCTGTGATGC
>JBALTK010000210.1:0-6281 GCA_036964385.1 Sulfitobacter sp.
GAGCACTCCCTTGTCCCATACCCCGCCCAAGATAATGCCGCCCGCTCACCCTTTTGATGCGTCTTATCTCCCGGACTCAGAGGATGGTGATAAACTAAAGGAAGAATGCGGCGTTTTCGGTGTTATCGGTGTAGCTGACGCAGCGAATTTCGTAGCGCTCGGATTGCACGCACTTCAACACCGCGGACAAGAAGCGGGTGGAATCGTTACCCACTCCGCAGAAGCCGGATTTCAGTCTGCACGACGCTTTGGCTATGTTCGCGATAACTTCACTTCGCAGAAAGTTATGGAAACCCTGCCCGGTTCACTGGGTATTGGACATGTGCGCTATTCTACCTCAGGCTCTAAAGGGCAAACCGCGATCCGCGATGTACAGCCCTTCTTTGGTGAGTTTGCCATGGGTGGTGCTGCGATTGCGCACAACGGCAACATTACCAATGCGAACGCCCTGCGTCGCGAGTTGATTGAGCGCGGCTCGATCTTTCAATCTTCCTCAGACAGTGAATGCATTATCCACCTCATGGCGCGCTCGCTACAGCAGAACATCCCCGAACGGATGGAAGATGCCCTGCGCCGCGTCGAGGGAGCGTTTTCAATCGTTGCTATGACCCGCACCAAATTGATTGGTGTGCGCGATCCATTGGGCGTGCGCCCTCTGGTGCTTGGCAAACTGGGTGACGGTTTCGCGCTCAGTTCCGAGACATGTGCCCTCGACATCATCGGTGCCGAGTTTGTGCGCGAGATCGAGCCGGGCGAGATGGTCGTGATCACGGAAAAAGGCGTCCAAAGCCACTTCCCGTTCCGCCGCCAACCCTCCAAGTTTTGCATTTTCGAGCATGTCTATTTCTCCCGCCCCGACAGTATCCTCGGTGGCCGCTCCGTCTATGAAACGCGCGAAGCAATTGGCCGTGAGCTTGCGAAAGAGAACCCTGTGGACGCGGATATGGTCTGCCCTGTCCCTGATTCTGGCACACCAGCGGCAATTGGCTTCAGCCTTGAAAGCGGCATCCCCTACGCAATGGGGATTATCCGCAACCAGTATATGGGCCGGACGTTTATCGAGCCGACCGAGAGTATCCGCAACATGGGTGTGCGCCTCAAACTCAACGTGAATCGCGCGTTGGTCAAAGGTAAACGTATCATTCTGGTTGACGATAGTGTTGTGCGCGGCACCACCAGCCGTAAAATTAAGGAGATGATCCTTGATGCGGGCGCTGCCGAGGTTCACTTTCGCATAGCCTCACCACCGACAGCTTGGCCCTGTTTTTATGGCGTAGACACGCCTGACCGCGATAAACTGTTGGCTGCGACCATGACCGAGGACGAAATGCGCGACCACTTGGGCGTCGACAGCCTCAAGTTCATTTCCCTCGACGGTCTCTACCGTGCGGTCGGCGAAGCAGAGGGCCGCAAGAAGTCCTGCCCGCAATATTGCGATGCCTGCTTCTCCGGTGAATACCCTGTGATTCCGTCCGACAAAGTCACAGACGGTTTTAAGATGAAATCAGCCGCTGAGTAGCACAAGATGCTTGACCCCAAGGCGGGACGCGCCCGTGTTGTGCAGGATGGTGACAAGCTTGTAGTGTCTATCAAAGCAAAACGGCACCCGTTATCGGGCGCATTTATCGGGTTTTGGTTGCTTGGATGGGCCTTCGGATGGGTGATGGCTGCAAGCAGTCTGCTCTTCGGGGATACAGGAGCGGCCAGTCTATTTCTCCTCGGCTGGCTTGGCGCGTGGACTGCTGGCGGAGTGATGGCAATCGCCACATTTCTCTGGCTCGTCGCTGGCCGTGAAACAATCAATATTTCGACAAGGGAGGTCACGATTATACGACATATCCCGATTTGGTCGAAAAAGGTGACCTGTGATTTTCCCCAAGTCAAAGGGCTACGCGTGGACGAAAACACAAGTCACCCCTTTCAGAACCAAGTGCCAAACTGGTTCAGCCGCAAATCAGGCAACATACAATTGGACTACGGTGTCCATTCCCTAGGATTCGGGATAGAATTGGACCAAGCGGAGGCGGCACAGATTGTTCGCACCATCCTCGCAGTTTTTCCCGAGCTAGGGCCCAATCCTGCGGCGCTAAAAGCCTAACGCTCCCCTCTGCCACTTTTCGTAAGGTCGTATCGCGAAGGCCCTCTTCGCCAAAGACACTGTATTGGGTTTCGTATGCCAATTCATCCTGCCAAAAATTGTCAGCAGCTCTGTGCTATGGTCCCATCATGACGGATATTTTTGAAAAAACGCTAGCCACATGGCCAGCCGAGGCCCGTACACAATTTACCGAGATGCGCGAATTGATTCTCAAAGCTGGGCAAGAGGCGGACATCGGCCCGATTGAGGAAAGCCTCAAGTGGCGTGAACCTGCATGGCGGCCAAAACGTGCCAAGCAAGGAACGACACTGCGCCTAAATTGGCACGCGAACTTGCCCAGCACCATCGCTCTGTTCGTCGGCTGCCAAACGACCCTCAGCGCTACTATGCGCGAAATATATCCCACTGATTTTCATTACGAAACCAACCGCGGCTTGCGCCTCAAGCTCGGGGATCCATTACCCGAACAAGCCATCGACCACCTTGCACGCATGGCGTTTACCTACCACCGAAAGACCTGACCAGCGCCCTTTCGCCGACGCGCTGGCAAGGCTTTGCCGAGGGAAAACAGGCCCCCTTCTCCCCGCCCGAGACAAAGAATAGCTCACGGACTGAACTGAAAATCAGGAGCTATCATGGCCACCCAACACGACGGCACACCGACGCCTGCAATCGTTGAATCCCACGCCACGCAAGAAGCCAACCTTGGACGCATTGCCCTGCTTGGCACTTTTGGATCCGCGAATGCCCCAAGCGCGCTGATCCGATTGCCCCGTGGCAATACCCAGACAGTGAGCATCGGTGATGACGTCGCAGGCGGCACGGTCGAAGCGATTGAAACAGACCGCCTTGTCCTATCGCGGATGGGCACGGCACAAATCCTACGCATGCCGCAAGGCTAGCCCCCTTGACGACACGCGACCGCCCGCGCATATCCCTCCCATGACACAGAAAACCGCATTGATCACAGGCGCCTCGCGCGGCCTTGGTGCCGCCCTCGCCGAGGCGCTTGCGCCTACCCATCACATCATCGCCGTGGGCCGTACTGTTGGCGCGCTCGAAGAGCTAGACGACCGGATCAAAGCACGCGGCGGCAGTGCGACGCTTGCCCCGATGAACGTGACGGATCAGGCCGCGATGCAGACCCTGTGTCGGGGTATTTATGACCGCTGGGGTAGCCTTGATATGTGGCTCCATACTGCGATCCACGCAGCACCCCTGACGCCCACCCATCACATCGATGCAAAAGACCTCGACAAATCAATCGCGGGCAACATTACTGCCACCGCGACGTTGATTAACTACGTTGGCCCCCTGCTGGGTGAAGCAGGTGAAGCCGTCTTCTTCGACGATCCCATCGTTGGCGAGAAGTTCTATGGCAGCTACGGCGCGACAAAGGCGGCTCAAATCGCGCTTGCCCGCAGTTGGCAGTCCGAGACCGCACGTATCGGTCCTCGTGTACAGATTGTGACACCGCAACCTATGCCGACAGCTACCCGCGCCCGTTTCTTTCCTGGTGAAAACCGCGAAAGCCTCCACGATATCCACGCTGAAGCCGCGCGCCTTCTGGCAACACTCCAGAAATAAGCACAGCCTCGCTTGCCCGTGTGAGCCGCCTCGCATATCAAGGCAAAAAGGGGCAACTTCATGCGTATTCTTGTGACGAACGATGACGGCATTAACGCGCCGGGCTTAATTGTGCTTGAGGGCATCGCAAAAGCTCTCGCTGGACCGGACGGTGAAGTTTGGACCATAGCCCCCGCGTTTGAGCAATCGGGCGTCGCTCATTGCATCAACTACACAAAACCTACTCTGATTACCGAACTGTCGCCCCGTCGTTATATGATTGAGGGCAGCCCCGCCGACTGCATCCTCTGCGCGCTCTATGACCCGATGAAGGATCACCGCCCTGATTTGATCCTCTCAGGCGTCAACCGTGGCAATAACGCTGCCGAGAACACGCTTTATTCAGGCACCATTGGCGCGGCCATTGAGGGCGCACTTCAGGGCGTACTCTCCATCGCGCTCTCTCAGTTCTACGGCCCCGCCAACCGCGAGCTTGATGATCCCTTTGAGGCGGCCGTACACCACGGCGCAGATGTTTGCCGCCGCATCCTTGCGCAAAAGCCCAACAACGCAAACGGTTATGGCGTATTCTGGAACGTGAACTTCCCCCCTGTCGCGGCGAAGGACGTCAAAGGCATCCGGTCCGCCGCTCAAGGGCGCAGACCAGGGGTGAACTTCTCCACGATTCCTCATGACGCTCCAAACGGACGGCGGTTCTTGTGGATTGCTGGCGGTAACCAGCAGATCGCCCCTGCTGCTGGGACAGATGCGGCTGTGAACCTTGAGGGCTATATCTCTGTTACGCCAATGCGGGCCGACCTCACCGCGCATGACACATTCGCAGACCTGAGCGATCTCGACACATGATCGACCTACCCGAAGACACCCCCTCCGACGCCGAGCGCAAGATGCAGTTTCTCTACGCTCTGCGCTCAAAAGGTGTGACAGATAACAACGTGCTGAGTGCGATGGAGGCCGTAGATCGTGGCCCGTTCATCCGTGGCCTGTTCGCCGAGCGCGCCTATGAGGACATGCCCCTGCCCATCGCGTGCGGCCAGACGATCAGCCAACCCTCCGTAGTTGGGCTCATGACACAAGCTCTCGAAATTACGCCCCGCGACAAAGTGTTGGAAATCGGCACAGGCTCTGGCTATCAGGCGGCCATCCTCAGCAAACTTGCGCGCCGCGTCTATACAATCGACCGGCACCGCCGATTGGTCCACGAAGCCCGCGCCATATTCGACGCGCTGGACCTCAACAACATCACAGCTATCACTGCCGACGGCAGCTTCGGCTTGCCCGAGCAGGCACCGTTCGACCGTATCATCGTGACCGCCGCCGCCGAGGATCCCCCCGGCCCGCTGCTTGCCCAACTTAAGGAAGGTGGCATTATGGTGCTGCCCGTGGGCCAGTCAGACGCCGTTCAGCACCTTATCCGTGTGCGGAAAACCGCCCAAGGCCTCGAATATGACGAAATGCGCGCAGTTCGCTTTGTTCCGCTCCTCGAGGGGTTGGGCAAAGATACATAATCTGGTATCGTTACGCAAAATCTCGGGAACACGAGATCGGCAGTGACAAGGACATCACAGATGACACGACAAAACGCGCGCGCACCCTTGCGCCTTTCGCTTCTTGCAGGGGCGGCATGTATCACGCTTGCTGGCTGTTCTGATCCGCTTGATTTCGATCTGCGCGGTCTCGGCGGCGGATTCACCACGGCGAATGCGGCCAACGCCCCACTCGCCACGCGTCCCATCCCAGATGATCGCGGTGTGATCTCCTATCCCAATTATCAGGTCGCCGTTGCACGCAGAGGTGACACGCTCAATGATGTTGCCACACGTCTGGGTCTCAGCGCGACGACACTGGCCAAATACAACGGCATCGATCCTTCCGTGCCCTTGCGCAAAGACGAGATCATCGCCCTGCCTACCCGCGTGGCAGAGCCATCTCCCGCCACGGGTTCACCAACCACGGGCCCTATCAAACCTGTCGATATCTCTTCCGTCGCAGGCGGCGCTATTGACCGCGCCCCCGCCACACCGGGTGTCCAGACCTCCACCTTGGCCCCTGTCGCAGCTGCGCCCGCTCAGTCGGGAAAAGAGCCCGTCCGCCACAAGGTCGAGCGCGGCGAGACCGCCTTCACCGTGGCCCGTCTTTATTCGGTACCAGTCAAGGATCTGGCTGAGTGGAACGGCCTAGGCGCTGACTTTGCCATTCGCGAAGGGCAGTTCCTGCTGATCCCCGTCCCGTCACAGACCGCGCCCCAACGTGCGCCAACGCAAACGGCCTCCGCGACCACCCTACCTGGTGAAGGGTCCAGCACCCCCACACCGCCGTCAGCAACAAAGCCCCTTCCAGCCGAAAAAATCGCCCCTGCAGTGGCGCCAGCCACCGCAGCCGTGAAAACAGCGGCAGCAGCGCCGAAGCCTGAAGCACCCGCGAAACCCGTCGCTGATGTGGGTAAGGTCACCGCACCTGCCAAAGCGACCAAGATGGTTAAACCGGTCAGCGGCTCAATCATCCGCGAATACGCCAAAGGCAAAAACGAAGGCATCAACATCAAAGCGGCGCCTGGAACAACGGTAAAGGCTGCCGATGCAGGCACAGTTGCAGG
>JBALTK010000211.1:0-6273 GCA_036964385.1 Sulfitobacter sp.
CCGATAACTGCAACCGCATCTGTCACAGTCTGCTCAACGGACTTGCCGTTCATGTCAGCTGCTTTCAGCGCGTCAAGGTCTGCTGCTGTCACTGCTGCGTCAGCAATGCCTGCAACCATGTTCTGGAAGTCGGCGTTTTTGCCAACAAAATCTGTCTCGGAGTTAACTTCAACCGCAACGCCGCGGCCGCCTTCAACTTTAACCGCCACAAGACCCTCTGCCGCTGTACGGCCGGATTTCTTTGCAGCTTTTGCCAGACCTTTGGTACGCAGCCAATCAACGGCCGCTTCCATGTCACCAGCTGTTTCTGTCAACGCTTTTTTGGCGTCCATCATGCCCGCGCCGGTCGAGTCGCGGAGTTCTTTGACCATGGATGCTGTAATTGCCATCTCTATGGGTCTCCTAATCATGTGTGGAAATCAATGAGGCGGGTTATCCCCGCCCCATGTCTTAACAGGTTAGCTGCAAGGCTTAGCTTGCTGCTGGCGTCTCAGCTGCTGCTTCTTGCGCAACGGCTTCTTCAACAGGTGCTTCTTCCATCGCGCCCAGATCAACGCCAGCGGCGCCGAGTTGTGCGGACATACCGTCCAGAGCAGCGCGGGCTGCCAGATCGGTGTAAAGAGCGATGGCGCGTGCCGCGTCATCGTTACCTGGAATGATGTAGTCGATGCCATCAGGGGAGCAATTGGTGTCAACCACGGCCACAACCGGAATACCCAGCTTGTTGGCTTCGGCAATCGCCAGCTGCTCTTTGCGTACGTCGATTACGAAGATCAGGTCGGGACGGCCGCCCATTTCGCGGATACCACCCAAGGAAGCTTCAAGCTTGCCTTGGTCACGTTCCATGCCCAGACGCTCTTTTTTCGTCAGACCAGCAAAGCCAACCTGCGACTGCTCGTCAATGTGCTTGAGACGCTGAATGGATTTGGACACGGTCTGCCAGTTGGTCAGTGTGCCGCCGAGCCAGCGGTGGTTCATGTAGTACTGTGCGCATTTCTCTGCAGCATCTGCGATAGGCTGTGCTGCCTGACGCTTTGTGCCAACGAAGAGGATGCTGCCGCCTTTGGCGACTGTATCACGGATGATTTTCAGCGCATCGTCCAGCATTGGGACGGTCTGCGTGAGATCCATGATGTGAATGCCGTTGCGTGCGCCGTAGATGTACGGGCCCATGCGGGGGTTCCAGCGCTGTGTCTGGTGACCAAAGTGTACGCCTGCTTCGAGCAGCTGACGCATGGAGAACTCAGGAAGAGCCATGTCGTTATACCTTTCCGGTTTAGCCTCATCGGGGGTATGATACGCGGAATGCGGACCAACCGGCGGAACCTGTGGGATTTCTCCCCACCTGTCCCATCCCCGACTGCGGGATTAAGTACGGCGCGCTTACCGCAGGTTGGGCCGTGCTGCAAGAGAAAATAGTGTATACGACCTTGTAACGTAGGACTATGGCCCCTTTCAGGGCTGGGGGGCGCTCAACAACGCTGAATGCCCGTCCCGGACTGCGTGCTCACACGCCAGTGCCAATGCTTTGCGGTTTGCGAAATCTGCGACTTTGAGTGGGTGGTGATAGATCACGCGAACGCTGCCCTGATTTCGCGTTCCCAGCGTGGCCAGCAGATGCGTTCCAAAAGTCATCTCTCCCCACCAACCATAGAACCGCGCATCCATATCGGGCGGCGCGACATAGCGAACCGAAACGGGCTGCACTGAAATTTCATTCTTGAGGTCGTCGGCAAAGAAGGACTGGAAAAGCGTTGTTTTGAACGGCAGCACTTGCAGGCCATCCGTGCTTGTTCCTTCTGGAAAGAAGAGCAATTTATGTCCTGCCCACAACCTGTCGCGGAAAACTTCGGTCTGGGCGCGCGCACGTTTTGGGTTGCGCTCAATAAATACAGTTCCGGTTGCGCGGGCGAGCCAGCCAATACCGGGCCATGAGGCCACTTCGGACTTGGACACGAAATATATCCGCTTTGTCGCGTTGAGGGTAAATATATCAAGCCAACTTGAGTGGTTCGCCACCACGGCACCGCGCCCTGCCATTGGGGCACCAGTGATATGCAGCTCGATTCCCAAAACGCGAAACGCATTGCGGCAGACAAATTGGGTGATGTAGGGTGTTACGGGGCGATTTTGACCGCAAAAAGGCCGCTCGATTAGACGCGTCGCGAGCAGGATGAGCAAGCCGCCAAACACCAACACAATCAGCACCGCACCGCGTGCAATAACCCGTAGCCAATCGGCCGCGCCGAGCGTCGGCATGTCAGGGTGGACGCCGTTATCCCATCTTTGGCTCATGTGCTGCCTTTTCCGTAAATTCTGGCCTGACGGGCATTCATCTGTGCGGTATCCATAATCAGGCAAACATCCGTAGTGTTAAAGACATGATCAACAAAAGCCCCCTCACCTACACAGCCTCCTAGACGCAAGTATGCCTTGATCAAGCTTGGGACTTGCACCATGGCCGCCGCGCGGTCGAGGTCTTTTTCGGCTATCAGGTCCATGCTTTGAAATACGGCTTCGCGGGCACGCACCCGCAAGGACTGTGGCGCAAGGTGGCGATGATGAAGCAACGACAAGGGACCCGCGAGTTTATTGAGATTGGTGCCATGAAAACTGGCAGCGCCAAACAGAATTTCGATCTGATGTTCCGCAACATAATCGGCTAGCCCACTCCACAGAACATGCATCGCAGTGCCGCCACGGTATGCAGGGTGCAAACATGAGCGGCCAAGCTCCAGCAGGTTTCGATCAGAGGACTTTAACAGACTTAAGTCAAACTCGGCTTCGGAGTAAAACCCACCGGCCGCATCCGCCTGCGTGCCGCGCAGCAGTCGGTACACACCGATCACGTCATCACGACCTTTCTCCATCAGGATCATATGGTCGAAATAAGGATCAAAGCGGTCACGCTCGATCCGTTGCTCGTGGTCTACAAGAACGCCACCGCCGCCCAGTTCCTTTACGAACACATCGTACCTCAAACGTTGCGCTGCGCGTAGCTCTTCTGGCGTCTCCACCATCTTGACCGTGAACTCTGTCTTGTTCGATCGGGTCATGACGTTCCTCTACAGCTCATTCAGAGGTTGATTGCCCGTTTCGGTGCAAATGTGCAACGAGGCAGCGAATTTCTAAGTTCAACCTGTGGTTGGTGTTTCGGTTTATCCCAAGTTAGTTAGATAATGTTAGCGTAAACTTGTGAACATTAACCATCAAAGACGGGAAGCAGCCCGATACGTGTGCTGTCTATGACGATCTTACCTGCGTCCCTGAAGTTAACCGTTAATTTGCCGCCAATATTGCTTTGTACCTGTCCGATACCCCATTCCGGCATTCCTGGATGCCGGACAAGCATACCGGGGGTCAGGATCGCGTTCAAATCGTCCATTTAGTATTCCTCAGTTGTTAGGAGGTCGTCGTCTTGAAGCCTGAAACCAATTTTGCTGAACTCATTGGTAGTCGCATTTGCCATGACCTGATATCGCCTGTTGGCGCAATCAACAACGGGATTGAGCTGATCCAAATGACGGCACCATCATTGGGGCCTGAAATGGCTCTGATCTCGGAGAGTGTTACCAACGCAAGCGCGCGCATTCGCTTCTTTCGCATCGCGTTCGGTGCTGCGGGCAAGCAGATGGTTGGACGTACCGAGATCACCTCGATCCTCAAGGATGTTTACGCAAATACGCGCCTCACGGCGGTCTGGGGGCCGGATGAAGCGCAACCCCGTCAACGGTTGCGCCTAACGTTTTTGGCACTGCTTTGCATGGAAACGGGCATGCCCTATGGGGGGCGGATCGAAGTGTCCCAAGACGGGGATCACATCATCATCAAGGGGCACGCGGACAAGTTCAAGATTGAGGAAACCCTATGGAAAATACTGGATGGCACCCAGTCATTCGATGATCCGCTACGCCCTGCGCAAGTCCAGTTCGGCTTCCTGCCCTTTCTCGCGGCGCAAGATGGCTTTACGATTGACGTTGAGGCCAACGACGAGCGTGTTACCATCCGTATTTAGGCGCGCACGGTCCCGTCGCCTGTCACAAGATACTTGAAACTGGTAAGCTGGGTGGCGCCTACGGGACCGCGGGCATGCATTTTACCCGTCGCAATTCCGATCTCTGCACCCATCCCGAATTCACCGCCGTCTGCGAACTGGGTCGACGCATTGTGCATAAGGATCGCACTGTCGAGCGTGTTCATAAATGTCTGTGCAGCGGATGCATCCTCCGTGATGATACAATCGGTATGGTTGGAGCCATACTGGCGGATATGTGCCATCGCTTCGTCAATACTGTCTACTTGGCGAGCAGCGATAATCATATCGAGGTATTCGTGACCCCAATCCGCTTGCGTGGCCAATGCGACACCGGAGATGTTCTGAAGAGCCGCATCGGCGCGGACTTCCACGCCAGCATCAAGGAGCGCGCGGATCACTCCTGCTCCGATGGTTGCTGCAACATCTTTGTGGATCAGCAGGCATTCTGCTGAACCGCACACACCAGTCCGCCGCGTCTTAGCGTTCAGAACGACCCGCAGCACTTTTTCAGCGTCTGCATCTTTGTCGATGTAGATGTGTACGATGCCTTCGAGATGGGCAAAGACCGGCACCCGCGCTTCGCGCTGCACAAGCCCGACCAAGCCTTTGCCGCCGCGTGGCACAATCACGTCAATCGTGTCTGTCATTGTCAGCATTTCCTGTACCGCCGCACGGTCGCGGGTCGGCACCAATTGCACGGCATCTTCGGGCAGGCCCGCATCGCGCAGACCTTGTTGTAAACATGCATGCAGCGCTCGGCTGCTGTGAAAACTCTCTGACCCGCCACGCAGGATCACGGCGTTGCCCGCTTTGAGGCACAATGCACCTGCATCCGCTGTCACGTTGGGGCGGCTTTCATAGATCACACCGATGACGCCGAGGGGCGTGCGCACCCGTTTGATATGAAGACCGCTAGGCTGGTCCCATTCCTCCATCACCTCTCCCACGGGATCGCGTTGCTCTGCAATGGCGCGCAACCCGTCAATGATGCTTTGCAGACGGTCGTCATCAAGCTTGAGGCGATCGAGCATCGCGGGGCTAAGGCCTTTTTCAGCACCGTATGCCATGTCTTGCGCGTTGGCTTCCAAGATCGCTTCGCGGTTGGTCCAGACCGCTTCCGCCGCCGAGATAAGAGCCGCATGTTTGCGTTCTGCTGTCGCAGTTGCGAGCGTCGCTGCAGCCGCTTTGGCACGTGCACCGATATCGGCCATCAAGGCGGGAATGTTGGTCATTTCGCTCATCGTAGTGTCCTCATTCTGGCGCGTTTCAAACGGCCATGTCGTCACGGTGGATCAAAGCTGCCCGCCCGGGATAGCCAAGCAGTGCTTCGATTTCGGCACTTTGGTGGCCCTTGATTAATGCCGTCTCAGCAGCAGAGTAGCGGGCAAGCCCTGAGCCGATCCCTGCCCCGTCCGGCCCTTGGATTGCAATTGCATCGCCGCGCTCGAAGTTTCCTTCCACGGCAGAGACGCCCGCTGGAAGTAAGCTTTTTCCGCGCATCAATGCGGCAACCGCACCTGCATCAATCGTGATTGCACCGATCGGTTTCATCGCTGCAATCCAACCCTTACGCGCGGCTTGCGGATCGGTGTGGGCGGTGAACCAAGTGGCATTGGCACCCTGCTCAAGCGCCATCAACGGCCGCATTACAAACCCTTCGGTGATCGCCATCGCACAGCCTGCGGAAACAGCAGTTTTGGCAGCCATCAGCTTGGTCTTCATTCCGCCTTTGCTGAGGCCCGATCCTGCGTCCCCTGCCATCGCCTCGATCTGCGGGGTGATATGGTCGATCACGTCGAAACGTGTGGCTGTAGGATCGTCAGACGGGTTGGCATTGTAGAAGCCGTCGACATCAGAAAGCAAAATCAGCTGGTCTGCGCCGACGGTCACAGCGATTTGAGCTGCGAGGCGGTCATTGTCACCAAAACGGATTTCGTCTGTGGCGACAGTGTCATTCTCGTTCACGATGGGAACAGCACCGAGACTCAGCAGCGTCTCAAGGGTCGCACGGCTGTTGAGGTACCGACGGCGGTTGGCGCTGTCTTCCAGCGTTACCAAAACCTGTGCGGTGGTAATGTCATGCGGTGCAAGAACTTCTTCGTAGGCGCGGGCGAGCCGAATTTGCCCTACGGCTGCTGCCGCCTGTGATTGCTCCAGCGCGAGTGGACCAAGGCCCAAACCCAATACCCCACGACCCAAAGCGATCGAGCCAGAGGATACGAGGACGACATCCGTCC
>JBALTK010000212.1:0-6271 GCA_036964385.1 Sulfitobacter sp.
CGCTGTTGAACATGCGGATGATCTCGGACGATTCGTTTGAAACGATGGTGTTTTGTGCTTTGTCCCAGAGGATTGGTACTGTTACGCGCCCTGTGAAATCTGGCACGGCACGGGTGTAGATGTCGCGCGCAAACGGGAGGCCGAAGAGTGTGTCGCCTGTTGCCCCGTTGAAATCTGTTTGGAACGTCCAGCCATCACCAAGCATGTCGGGATGTACGACGGATATGTCGATCAAGTCGTCCAGCCCCTTGAGGGTGCGAAAGATCAGGGCGCGGTGTGCCCATGGGCAGGCGTGGCTGACATAGAGGTGATAGCGGCCTGCTTCGGCTTTGAAGCCGCTTGTCCCGCTGGGGCCTGCGCTACCGTCTGCGGTGATCCAGTTGCGAAAATTTGCCTCTTGCCGCTTGAACGCCCCGCCGCTCTCTTTTGTGTCATACCAGCTGTCGTGCCATTCGCCGTCGATCAGTAGTCCCACGCCTATCTCCCTTTTGAACCTTCATACGAATGTAACGTGTCGGACCTATGAATCGAAGAGAGGCAGCCGCGCAGGGATCGTGCGGAAATACACAGTGAGTAATTTAATTTCAAATATTAGTTGCTATGCGTAAGATTTGGAACAATTCTGAATTCGGGCAACGGGAGAAGAATCATGGAAATATTTTTACCCGAAGGGTTTGAGCCGGGACTGACGCGGCCACCAATGAGCCGTCCTGTGCGCGCCGCGCAGCTCACTGTCGAGGCGGGGGGCGTCTATTATCCAGTGCTGCGGCACTGGGCCACGGGATTTGCCGTGCGGGCGGGTGATGTCCCTGCTTTGAACGGTGTTGTTGAGATGTATGACGGGGCCCAACATTTGGGTCAGTGCCTGATCACAGGCAAGGATCAGGCAAACGGCGAGATCGTTTTTAGGGTCAAGCGCGGGTTTTCTGTGGATTACGCTGCGGTTCCAGAACTTGAGGCTGAGGGGCTGCGCGCATAAGGGCGCTGAGTTCTGTAATAGTTGGCAGATTGAGAAAGGGCGCTCTGATCGGAGCGCCCTTTGTTGTTTTTGAGCCTAAGACTATTGCAGGTCTTTGAAGGCTTCGGCGAGGCGTTCACATGCTTCGACAACACGGGCGCGTGGGGTGGCGATGTTGAAGCGGAGGAAGCTTTCGCCGCCAGTGCCGAAGGTGGGGCCGTGGTTGGCGGCGATGCTGGCGTCTTGTTCGACCCGTTTGGTGAACTCTTCGCGGCTCATGCCTGTATCCGTGAAATCGACCCATGCAAGGTATGTGGCTTCCAGAGGCATGGATTTGAGGCCGGGGATTTTGTTGACGGCCTCGTCAAAGATGCGGCGGTTGCCGTCGAGGTAGGCGATCAGGTCATCGACCCATGCTGCCCCTTCGGGGGAGTAGGCGGCGGTGGCCATAAACAGGCCAAAGCTGTTGGGAGACATTCCCAGAGCGTTCATGCGCGCACTGAATTTTTCGCGCAACGCAGGATCGGCGATGATGACATTGCCGGAATGGCTGCCCGCGATGTTGAAGGTTTTGGTGGTGGCGGTCATCATCACGAGGCGGTCTGCGATGCCGTCGATGAGGGCCATTGCGATGTGTTTGTGTCCAGGCATCACCAGATCGTGGTGGATCTCGTCCGAGACGAGGATCAGGTCGTGACGTTTAGCAAAGGCGGCGACTTGCTCAAGCTCGTCGCGGGTCCAGACAGTACCGCCCGGATTGTGGGGCGAGCAGAGCATGAGCATTTTCTCGTTGCCCGTCATTTGCGCATCGTAGGCATCGAAATCCATGCGGTAGCGGCCATTCTCTTGGACCATCTCGCATTCTACCACCTGACGACCAGCGGCTTTGATGACTTTTGCAAAGGCGTGATAGACGGGGGTGAACAGGACAACGCCTTCACCCTTTTCGGTGAAGGCATCGACGCACATGGCGGTGCCGTTGACGAGGCCGTGGGTGGTAAAGATATGCGCAGGATCAAGGTCCCAGCCGTGACGCTCTTTCATCCACCACTGGATCGCGGCGCGGTATTTGCTGTCATCGCCGAAGTAGCCATAGACGCCATGATCGACCATCGCCTGCACCGCGTTTTGGACAACGGGGGCGGTGGCGAAATCCATGTCTGCCACCCACATGGATATGCCCGTCTCGGCAGGAACGCCGTAAATGCTTTCCATGCTGTCCCATTTTACACAATGCGTGCCGCGGCGTTCAATCGGGGTGTCAAAGCTCATGTAATCTCTCCTGTAGATTTGCGCCAAACCCTAGCTGTGCCAGACTTATGTGCAAGCCCTGCTTGCGGGATGCGGGGGCATGCCCTACATGAACTTGCATGAAACGCCCCATTTTATATCACCCCGATCCGCGCCTTAAAAAGCATTGTGCCCCTGTTGATGATCTGACCGATGATCTGCGTACGCTGGCCGATGATATGCTGGCGACGATGTATGACGCGCCCGGTGTGGGCCTTGCTGCGCCGCAGGTTGGTGTGCTGACCCGTCTGGTGGTGCTGGATTGTGTGAAGGAAGAGGGCGAGAAGCCGCGCCCTTTGATCATGTTCAACCCGCAGATTGTGGCTTCCTCCGAGGAATTAAACACTTACGAAGAAGGCTGTTTGAGCCTGCCAGAGCAATTTGCCGACGTGACGCGCCCTGCCGAAGTCGAGGTCACATGGATTGACCGCGATGGCAAAGAGCAGCGTGAAGGGATGAACGGGCTTTGGGCGACATGCGTGCAGCATGAGATCGACCACCTTGAAGGTAAGCTGTTCATTGATCACCTCAAGCCGCTGCGTCGCCAGATGATGACGCGCAAGATGGTGAAATTTAAGCGTGAGTTGGCGCGCGGATGAGTGTGCTGGAGGTTGTGCAGTGGCCTGACCCACGGCTGACCGAGACGTGTGCGCCTGTTGAGGCGATCACCCCGGAGATTGAAACACTAGCCGCGGATATGTTGGAGACGATGTATGCCGCGCCCGGCCGGGGCCTTGCTGGCCCGCAGGTCGGTGCCATGGTCCGTGTGTTTGTGATGGATGCGGGGTGGAAAGAGGGCAAGTCTGACCCGCTTGTTTGTATCAATCCGATGTTGATGGAAGTCAGCGAGGAGCGGACGAGCAATTCGGAAGGCTGCTTGAGCATCCCTGGTGTGAGTGCCGAGATCTCGCGCCCTGCGCAGGTGCAAATGGTTTGGACGGGGTTGAATGGCGGGCGGTATGTGCAAAGTTTCACGGGCTTTGCGGCGGCGTGTGTTCAACACGAGATTGACCACCTCGACGGTATTATAACTTTTGATCATCTGGACGCGGAGACGCGGGCGCAGGTGGAAGCGGAGTATGCGGCATGACGGTACGGACAATTTTGACATGGCCGGACAAACGGCTGCGGGCGACATGTACGGAAGTGACCGAGGTCACTGACGACATCCGCGCGATCTGGGATGATATGGTTGAGACGATGGACGCAATGCCCGGCGTCGGCCTCGGCGCGCCACAGATTGGTGTGATGCAGCGGTTGGCAGTGGTGGATACCTCTGAGGCGCGCAACAAGCGGATCAGACTCGCGAACCCCGAAGTGATTGATGCTTCCGCGATAATGAATGTGCATGAGGAAGCGTCGCCGTGTTTGTCCGGTGTATCGGCCAAGATTTCGCGCCCGCGTGGTGTGAAGGTGCGGTATATGGACGAGACGGGTGCCGTGGTGGAGCGTGATTTCGTGGGGTTGGATGCCACAAGCGTGCAGCACCAGATCGACCATCTGGACGGCAAGATGTATTTTGACCGCCTGAGTAAGATGAAGCGCGACATGTTGCTGCGCCGTGCACGCAAGATGAACGGGTAATCTGATGCGGATTGTGTTCATGGGCACACCCGAGTTTTCCGTCTCGGTTTTGGATGCGCTGGTGGATGCGGGGCATGAGATTGCTGCTGTTTACTCCCAGCCACCGCGCCCTGCGGGACGAGGCAAGAAAGACCGCCCCAGCCCAGTGCATGCGTGTGCAGAAGCGTTGGGTCTGGAGGTGCGCACGCCTGTTTCCTTGAAGTCGGCGGAAGCGCAGGCGGAGTTTGCGGCGCTGAATGCGGATGTGGCTGTGGTTGTGGCTTATGGCTTGATCCTGCCTCAGGTTATTCTGGATGCGCCAACGCGTGGTTGTTTGAATATACACGCGAGCCTGCTGCCGCGATGGCGGGGCGCTGCGCCCATTCACCGTGCGATTATGGCGGGCGATGCACAAACGGGTGTTTGCATCATGCAGATGGAAGCGGGCCTTGATACCGGCCCAGTACTTTTGCGCGATGCATTGGACATTGGTGCAGAGGAAACCACAGCGCAGTTGCATGACCGCTTGAGCGTGATGGGTGCGCGATTGATTGTTGAAGCGCTGGGCAATCTTGATGATCTGCCGCCGCAGGTTCAGCCCGAAGAGGGTGTGATTTACGCGGCCAAGATCGACAAGGCAGAGGCGCGGATTGATTGGTCCCGCCCTGCGGTTGAGGTGGACCGGTTGATCCGTGGGCTTTCGCCCTTTCCGGGCGCGTGGTTCGAAGTGGACGGTGTCCGGGTCAAAGTGCTCGGTTCACGTCTGGTTGACGGTGCGGGACCTGCGGGTGAGGTGCTGGATGCTGCTCTAAACGTGGCTTGTGGTGAGGGTGCGGTTGCGCTGACCCGCTTGCAAAAGGCGGGTAAAGGGGCGCAGGATGTAGATGTGTTCCAGCGCGGTATGCAAATCGCTGTCGGCGCGGATTTGAGCAAAGGATAGCCCCATGTTTCCCACAATGATCGGTACTGTCGTGATCGCGGGGATTGTCGGCTACCTCGCCGAGAAGACCGAATTCACCCACAACGGTATTTTGCAGTCGATCATCATCTGCATCGGTGGAGCGTTTGTGTTCTACTTTGTGCGGTTGATGTTCGGGTTCGGGTTCGCCTCACCAGGCGTTAACGCGATTGTCTCGTCTATCGGGGCGCTGATTATTGTGCCGTTTCATTGGCGCAAGTAGCGGCGCATCACTCTTTTGGTGGCGCGCTTTTGTAGACGGGTAGGTGCCATCCGAACTGGATGGACCCTGCGCGTAGGATCCATACGACCGCGCCGCCGATGATAAGGCTGTAGGGAATTTCTGGAAGATATGCGTTGAGCAGTACTGTCGTCGCAGCACCTGCAAATGCTGCGGTGACGTAAAGCTCGCCCTGTTTCAGGACGACGGGAACATCCCCCACGACAACATCACGCATCAGACCGCCCATGCAGCCGGTGACGATGCTCATTAGGATGGTGATGGCGGGACCTTGGTCGAGGCTTATTGCGACTGCGGCACCAGCGGCAACAGCCACGGCGAGGGCGAGGCTGTCGAGCCAGATGATGGCGCGCAGTCGGGATTCCAACAGGTGTGCGGTGAAGAAGATAACGAGCGCTGCGCCTCCGGCAGCGGCGAGGTAGGTCGGTTCGGCAATCCAGAAAATCGGGTTTCGGTCGAGGAGAAGATCGCGGATCGTACCGCCGCCGACAGCTGTGAGGCAGGCGATGAAGGCAAAGCCCACGAGATCAAGCTGGGCGCGGCTTGCTACCAGCGCGCCTGTTATCGCGAAGACGATGACAGAGGCGTAGTCGAGAAAGGTGATGAGGGTCATAGGGTTGCCTTGATCCAGTCGAGGGCGCGCGTGTCGGGCTCGGAAAAGTCGTTCAGGGGCGTGTCGAGCGGCATCCATGAGAAGTGCAAAAGAGTAGCGCTGGTTGGGCAGAGGTTTTTCCACTCTTCGCGCACGGGCGGCACGATGCGGCAAAGGGCGAAATGCCAAAGTTCATCCGCGTTGATGTCTTGTGATGTTCCGATAGGCAGGGCCGCGCGGGTTTCCAGAGCGCTCATGGTATAGAGCGCTTGGGCCGCGGCATTTGTTGCCGCAACGGGCGTGGATGCAGATGTCGTGATCAGTTGCGGGCCGTTTTCGGGGTGGCGGTAGACGGCGATGCGTCGCGTCACACCATCAGGGTGGAACGCCACAGGGCAGGCGATGATGTTCATTTGGATTTGAACGGAGCCATGCCAGCGCGGGCCAGCTCGTCTGCGCGCTCATTCTGGGGGTGTCCTGCGTGGCCTTTGACCCATTCCCATGTGACGCGGTGACGGGCGTTGGCAAGGTCAAGGCGCTGCCAGAGTTCGACATTCTTTACGGGCTTCTTCGCAGCGTTCTTCCAGCCGTTTTTCTTCCAACCAAAGATCCATCCGGTGATGCCGTTTTTGACGTAGTTGCTGTCCGTGACCAAAGTGATCTCTGTAT
>JBALTK010000213.1:0-6266 GCA_036964385.1 Sulfitobacter sp.
TGGTCGAGGCGGAGGAAGTGGCGGAAGCAAGGTCATTCATCTCGGCCAAACTCACGCTTAGCCCGCGCCCCGCCGCATCGCGTGCAATCCCACAGCCGTTCACACCACCACCGATGATGAACAGGTCGACGGGTGCAGTGTTGTCTGATGTGTTTTGCATAATCAGAGGTGTAGCGGTGCCTTGCCCACGGCGCAACAATGATGCCGTGAGCAGGGGTGGTTAGGCCATCACCGTGTTGATCAGATAGAAGATCGCGGCAGACAACGTCGCCGCAGCAGGTACGGTGATAACCCAAGCGGCCAGAATGGTCATGAAGTGTGAACGACGTACCAGTTTGCGGCGCTTACGCTCTTCTGCAGTGAAGGACGTCCGGTCGGGCATGTCGAGACGTGCCTTACGGATGCGGCGTTCTGCATCCCACTCACGGAAGAAGCCCACACCAAATACACCACCGACGGCGATATGTGTCGAGCTTACCGGTAATCCAAGCCAGCTTGCGATAATCACGGTGATCGCGGCAGACAGTGCAACGCAATAGGCGCGCATGGGGTTCAGCTTGGTGATCTGGCCGCCGACCATGTTGATCAGCTTTGGTCCGAAAAGGAACAGACCGAACGAGATGCCGAATGCACCGATAATCATGACCCAGATCGGGATGCTGATCGCGTCACCGAAGGTGCCTGATTGGGAGGCTTGGACAATCGCAGCCAGCGGACCGACAGCATTGGCCACATCATTAGCGCCGTGGGCAAAGCACAAGAGCGCGGCAGATACGACAAGCGGGATGCCAAACAAAACCTTGAGGGATTTGTTGCGATTCTCGAGGCCTTCGGACTGTTTGCGGATCACAGGGATCATGATGGCCCAGATGACCACGCCAAGTACGGCACCAATGAGCAAGGCGGTCGGCATGTCGATCTTTATGATTTTCTTGAGCCCTTTGAGCGCAAGGTAGGTGGCGAAAGCACCCGCCATGATGCCCACAAGGATTGGCACCCATCTGCGTGCGGCAGCAATTTTGTCTTCGCGGTAAATAATCTTGGATTTGATCAGCCACAAAAAGCCCGCAGCAACCAGTCCGCCAAGCATCGGTGAGATAACCCAGCTGGCGGCAATCGCACTCATCGTGGGCCAGTTTACAGCACCAAAGCCAGCAGCCGCGATCCCTGCACCCATTACGCCACCCACAACGGAGTGCGTGGTCGATACCGGTGCCCCTACCCATGTGGCGAGGTTAACCCAGAGGGCGGCAGATAGAAGGGCGGCCATCATTGCCCAGATAAAGACATCGACGGTGCCCATGCTCTCGGGCGCGATGATCCCCTTGGCGATGGTCGATACAACATCACCGCCGGCAATGAGGGCGCCTGCACTCTCGAATACAACGGCGATTGCAATCGCGCTTCCCATCGACAGCGCACCAGCGCCGACCGCGGGGCCCATGTTGTTGGCAACGTCGTTGGCCCCGATGTTGAGTGCCATATAGGCCCCCAAACACGCGGCAATCACGACGATAAATGAATTACTTTCCTGCCCGAAGAACAACATCGCTGTGATGCCTGCGAGCAGTACAAACACAAGCGAAATGCCCGGTCCGACCATGGGCCGCGAGACATAACTGCTGGCGAGTTCAAGATTCGAATAACGCTCAAGGTCGCGATCGAGCGTTTCTAAGTGGCGTAGATCGCCTTGATTGTCTGTCATTATTGTCATCTCCCGTTGGAAATGGTGACTAGCGTGATCACCACCGCCATTTCAACAGTAGAGTTTCCGTCAGACAAAATCATCTGTTTGTTGGTGAATGCGTGCTTATCGGATCACAAAAAACCGAAGTGCAGGTTGAAGGCGATGGCGATAAGCGTCAGCCCACCGACACATGCCATTCCTGCCCGCAGAAGCTGCCGCTCATTTATGCTCTTTGCAAGTGTGCCGCCCAGAAAGGCGATTACAACGTCGGACGGGATCGCCGTCAGCGGCACAAGGATGCCGAGAACAAGGAGTTGGGACTGCACATCTGTGCCATGATCGGCCTGTATAAAAGGTGGTAAAAAGAGTGCGAAGAAAAGGACCGTCTTTGGGTTGAGCAATTCAACTATCACCCCTTGCCAGACGATCGTGGAAATCGACTTTCTCTGCACCTGCTCAACGGAAAGCTGTGTTTTTGCGGCCTTGCGCACGGTCAAAATCATGCTGATGCCAAGCCATGCCAGATAGGCGGAACCGACATAACGCAGTACTACAATAATTGCCGGAAACCGTTCGAACAGTTGCGCCAGCCCCATTGCAGTGGCCATCGCGAGCAGAACACCGCCAATTGCCAACCCGAAAGCGGATGCGAGCCCCGCACCACGACTTTGCCCTACACTGTGCGACAGAATATAGAGCATGGACGGCCCCGGCGTGGCGCTGAGAAAAAATCCGGCGAGAAGCACAGCGAGAATACTGTCGAACGGTGGCATTTGTCTGCTTAACCCTGCTTCAAACGGCCCTCGAACGGATTGTCGACGGGCGATTGTGTAAAATCATGTGTTACGTTGGCCCCCGTACGGGCCTTGTGTCGAAGATATGGAAAGTCACGGATAAGCATGCGTTCTAGATGCGCACCCGCCAAAAAGGGCTCGTAATGTGCTTTTTGACCTGCTCCGACCAGCTGTGCAAACGGTTTTATCTCGGTATCATAATTAGTTGCAACAAAATAGGGGAGGGAGAAGCGTTCAGGCTTGAGGTTGAGAACGCGGTGGGGAGTGGAGCGGAAGATGCCATTGGTCCACGCCTCCATCATGTCGCCAATGTTCACGATGAGGACATTGGGGTCTACAGGCACATCAATCCAGTTGTCGTCTTGGGTCATCACCTGCAAACCCTGATTGCGGGTGTGGAGCAGAGTGAGGCATTCATAATCGGTATGCGCGCCCATGTTGACCGACTTACGCTCAACGGTGCTGGCCTGGCGTACATAATGTAGCAGTCGTAGCTGTGAAATCGGTTTGCACATCTGATCGGTCATCGCCCCTTTGGGAAGTCCCAGATGAGCTTCGAGTGCACCACAGATCAAGCGGCCCAAGGCAGACACTTGGTCATAATACTGCGCTATTGTTTCACGGAATCCCGCCAGATGTGGCCAAACGTTCGGGCCCAACACCCCATTGCCTCCTAGGTAGTCAGGATCGTCATGGGGTAAGTCCAACCCCAGATCAAACGCCTCATAACTACGATGGACTTCGTCTGGATAGTCTCCCTTTTCGGTAAAAGGGACATAGCCGCGGTGGTTCGAACTTTTTGCGATGTAATACTGGTTTTTGTAGTCCTCTTGCAGGCCAAAAAACTGTTCTGCAACGCGGTAAACATTTTCTATTAAAGCAGGATCAATGCCGTGGTCGCAAATTCGGAAAAACCCGAACGTTCGTGCGGCCTCTCCGATCGTATCTGCAACGTCCAGAAATTGCGCATTATTCCCACTTTTCAATGCGCCTACACTGATTAAGGGCAGTTGATTTTCACAATTTTTCGAAGCTAGTTTCGTCACCGACATAGTCACCTCCACTGAACGTTCACGTTTTGTTAAAGAGGTATGGTTAAGAAACTCTTTCGATATCCGGCTCTGCGGGAAAATAGAGGTGGAAAGTGGACCCTTTTCCGAGAGTGGAATCCACTTCAACCGTGCCTCCAGATTGTTGCATAAATCCGAGCACCATCGACAACCCGAGACCGGTTCCTTCCCCCACTTCTTTGGTGGTGAAGAAAGGGTCAAATATTTGTTGCAGGCTATCTTGCCCGATCCCTTCGCCGTTGTCCGACACGCTGAGGCGAACATATTGACCAGGGGCAAGCGCTGAAGACAGCTGCCGTGTGTCGCGCAGGGTATGGGTGATATTTTGCGTCTCGATATGGATGATGCCCGCAGCGCCCAGTGCATCTCGGGCATTTCCGACGAGGTTCCTCAGAACAGACTGCAAAACGTTCAAATCCACGTTCACAGGTGCGATGTCCCGCCCCAGCGACGTCTGTATCACCTCGGGCTCCACGTTTTGTGGGTCCGTGCAAAACGCTTGAACAAAGCGGTTCAAATCCGCGACCTCGGGGGACAGGCGCACGCGTTGGGAGAAAGTCAGCATAGATTGGATTACTTCACCACCGCGCCGCGCGGCCTCTTGTGCTGCGGCAAGTGTTTCGGACGGTGCGCCGGCTGGCACATCCTCCTCCAGAAATTCGAGGTTGCCAGAGATGACGGTCAGTAGATTGTTGAACTCATGGGCAAACCGACCTGTAAGACGACCCACTGCTTCGAGCTTGCGTGCAGTAAACAGCTCGGCCTCAAGGGCGCGGCGGTTGGTTACTTCGCGACTGAGCTGTGAATGGGCCTCAACCAGATCATGATAGCGGCTTTTCGAGCGGTCGGCCTCTGCCAATTGCATCAATTTCGCACCGATCAAGGCAGCGATAGTGATGAGCACTTCAAGCTCGGCAGGGCCAAAGGCATTGGGGTCAGGATGTTCACTGTCGATGACACCCGCGACACGGTTCCCGCAAACAATAGGCACACAAATCTCGGAGCGTGCGACCTGCGTGTCGGCGATATAATTATCATCAAGGAGCAGATCGTCGCGCACGATCGCTTCACGCCTTTCGGCGACCTGTCCTGTAATACCCTTACCGAACGGAATGATGAGCGGGTTTAGTATGCTGCGGCCAAAGGGGTTTTTCTCACCAAGGGCCGCAACCTGTACCAGTTCTGTCTGCGCATCGTTGGCCTGATAAATCACGCAATCCAGAAACTTTAGCCGCCCCACAACGTTTTGCGCAACGTACCAGAACAGGTCTTCGACAGTAGGGATCGACATCAGATCGACTGCAAAAGCATTCAGCGTTCTGAGTGTAGCAGCTTCATCCATTTTCTCTTGCGGATCATTTTCGTGCTGTTTTGACCTGACCACGCGCAAACCCTTATTACCTATGTCTTTCGATACAAACGTATTTCCAGCATAGGGAAATTCCGAACATCACTAACAACTTTAGATTGAATAGCTGTGATGTCAAAGAAAATGCGATGACACGGCCCATCGCAGCAACATCATGCATGGAAGTGTCGATAGCTCAGAAATATGCCGCTTCTACAATGAACTCGACCTTCAACTCTTCGCGGGCGAGTTTGGCCTCACCACAGGCGCGGGTCGGGGCATGACCAGTTGGCACCCAAGTGTTCCAAACTTCGTTCAGCCCCGCGAAATCCTTCATATCAGCCAGCCAGATCGTGACGCGCAACATCTTTTCGCGTGAGGAGCCGGCCTCGATCAGCAATGCGTCTATCTTATCTAGGCAAACGCGGACCTGATCCTGAATCGTAGCCCCCTCGGCGACCTGCCCAGTGAGATAGGCGACGCCATTATACTTCACAATTTTCGAGGAGCGCTCACCCGGTTCGATACGTTCAATCATGGTTTTCCCTATCTCTGTCTTATGTTGGTTTGACAGGTTTATGGGCGCACCGAGGTATTTAGGCAAACATCATTAACTGGTTCAGCGGTGGCGCCGTCATTCTGCGGCGTCAAGGTTGGCACTTTCGTCTACAATCAAACCTAAAACACGCCCTGGATCGCCAATCTCACGCGCCAGTAGCAAAGCTAGTTTCGCCAAAAAAAGTTCTGATTTCTCTTGCCCAACTGTGTCGAGTGTCCGCGCAAGTGCATCATATACTTGTGGATGCAGGCGCAACGGGATGGTGGGCTGCTGCTTTTGTGACGTTGCTGTTGTTTTTGGATAAAGAGTTTCGCAAGAAGCCGCGTCTGGTGCTTGATGCTTTAGCAGAGGCGGGGATCACGATCTCATCGCTCTATTTGATGTTCCTCGCGGTCACGGTGATCGACGTTTGCCTAAGCTTTACTGGTCTGTCCAAGTTTGTTGGTATCGACATTCTGACCTTCCTCGTTTCGCTTAATCTGGTCGGCGACGGAGCGAACTTTCTGATGTTTGTTGCTCTGTTCATTACGATGTTACTGGCTGTGCTGTTGGGTATGCCTGCGGTGCCTGCGTATATTAATGTGGCGCTTCTGATGGGGCCAATGCTGATCGGTCTCGGGATTGCGACACTGACCGCGCATATGTTTATCTTCTACTTTGCGGTTGCCTCGGCCATCACGCCGCCTGTGGCACTGGCTGCCTTCGCCGCTTCGACGATCACCAAGGCTGATCCCATGGCGACAGGATTTAGTGCTGTACGGTCTGGCATTGTGATGTTTGCTATTCCGTTCGTCTTTGCCTTCTATCC
>JBALTK010000214.1:0-6252 GCA_036964385.1 Sulfitobacter sp.
AGCTCGGATTTATTGCGGGCAAGGCCGTGGATGCGCGGGCCGTAAGCCACGTTATCATAGATCGATTTTGGAAACGGATTAGGTTTTTGGAACACCATTCCGACCTTTGCGCGCAACTGCACCGGATCGACAGAAGAGTCGTAGATATCTTCACCGTCAATCAGGATCTCCCCCTCCACGCGGCAAATATCGATCGTATCGTTCATCCGGTTAATACAGCGCAGAAAGGTGGATTTACCACAGCCGGACGGGCCAATGAAGGCAGTTACAGTCTTATCCTCGATCTCGACATTTACGTCTTTGATCGCATGGTTATCACCGTAAAAGACTTGGACGCCTTTGGCAGAAATTTTGGACGTGTTGGCCACATGTGCCTCCGATATTTGAGTATTATCTTTCATGGTTCCGCCCTTTACCAGCGCCGCTCGAACCGCCGTCTGAGCATGACAGCGATGAAGTTCATTGTGATCAGGAACACCAGCAGGATGATGATGCCGCCCCATGCGCGCTCATAGAACGCAGGATCAGCACGTTTTGCCCATTCATAAATTTGGGCGGGCATGGCGGAGTTCGGGTTCATAAGCCCCTCGGTGATTGTCTCGGGACCGTTAGACGCGATAAAGCCTACCATCCCGATCAAGAGCAAAGGCGCGGTCTCACCCAAGGCCTGCGCCAGACCAATGATTGTGCCTGTCAGGATACCCGGCGCGGCAAGGGGCAGCACATGGTGGAAAACCGACTGCATCTTGGACGCGCCCACGCCCAAGGCCGCATCACGGATTGAGGGAGGAACAGCCTTCAGCGAGGCCCGCGTCGAGATGATGATCGTCGGGAGGGTCATCAGTGTCAGAACCAGACCACCAACCAAGGGTGCCGAGTTGGGCAGATGCATATAGTTGATGAATACCGCCAGACCCAGAATACCGAACACAATCGAAGGCACCGCCGCGAGGTTCGAGATGTTCACCTCAATGATATCGGTGATCCAGTTTTTTGGTGCAAACTCCTCAAGGTAGATCGACGCGGCCACCCCGATGGGCAAAGCCAAAGCGAGTACCACCAGCATCATCATCAGCGATCCGACCATCGACACGCCCATACCTGCGGCCTCTGGCCGCGCATCGGAGCTGTCGGAGCCTGTGATAAAGGCCACGTTGAACTTCTTCCCCAGCACACCTGCTGCGCGCATCTGGTCCACCAGATCAAGCTGCTCTGCATTGATGTTTTTGTCGTTTGCAATACTCTCACGGGTCACGCGCCCTTTGAGGTAACCGTCGACACGCCCCGAGGCCAGAAAATCGAACCTTACCGTTTCCCCGATGCGCGACGGATCTGCCAACACGACATCACGGATTTGCGCTTCTGCCCCTTTAGAGAGGATGTCTGACATATCTTTGGGTTTTAGATCCGATTGCACCGTACCACTGGCGACCAGCGCCTCAAATGCATCCGCCAGTAGCGGCTTGTATCCAAAGGTCGAGACCTTCTTGATATCCTCGATATTGCGCTCACCTTTTTTATCCAGTTTGGCAGCATCGAGTGTCACCTCAAGGCTCAGATAAGTCTGTTGAAACGCTCCTGCGCCGCGGCTGATGATTGTGGTCAGGAGTACAACAAGCATCAGCATACCGATACCAATCGCGATCAGGCCATACGCCTTGAAGCGTGTCTCGGCGCGGTTACGCTTGGATGTACGCGCATCCTGATTGAGCAAGGAAGTATGAGTCATTCGTATTGCTCCCGATAGGTTCGCACAATGTAGAGGGCGATCACGTTAAGCCCCAAGGTCAGAATAAAGAGTGTGAGGCCAAGGGCGAAGGCCACCAGCGTCTCTGGGCTGGCAAAGTCGGTATCGCCTGTGAGCTGGCTCACGATACGGGTGGTGATGGTGGTCATGGCCTCAAACGGGTTGCCAGAAAAGCGGGCAATGGCCCCTGCCCCCAATACGACGATCATTGTCTCACCAATGGCGCGGCTCGCCGCCAGAATGATCGCACCCACGATACCAGGCAGCGCGGCAGGCAGCACCACATTGCGGATCGTCTCGGAAGGCGTCGCCCCAAGGCCGTAAGAGCCATCGCGCAAAGACTGCGGCACAGCGTTGATGATGTCATCACTGAGCGACGAGACAAAGGGAATGAGCATAATGCCCATGACCAGCCCTGCTGTGATCACAGCCGTTGCACCAGACATAAGCGGATCGCCGTCACGCAGCCCTTCCATACTCAGCACGCCACCAGCCCCGAACACATCGACCAGAAACGGCCCCACCGTCAGCAGCGCGAAAAGGCCGTATACGATGGTCGGGATACCCGCGAGTATCTCCAACAGCGGCTTGGCAATGGCCCGCATTTTGGAGCCTGCGTATTCCGACAGATAAATAGCGGCAAACAGACCAATCGGCACGGCGACAAGTAGTGCGATAAAGGAGATATAGAGTGTACCCCACAGCAGCGGCAGGATCGAAAGCTCACTGTTGCCGCGAAAGTTGGGCGCCCAAGAACCGCCTAGGAAAAAATCCTGCCACGGATGTTGGGAAAAGAAATTGAGCGATTCAAATACCATCGAGAACACGATGCCAACTGTAGTCAGAATGGCCAGCGACGCGGCCGTAATAAGCAGTGCCAGCACACCGCGCTCGACCACGTTGCGCGCACGAAATGCAGGGTCCGCAGCCCGCACCGCAATCATCAACCCAGCAACGGCGATCAGCAGAACAACACCCGCGCGGATCAGGTCCCAACGTGCATCCAGTTCCCGCGCCCGCTCTGCCGCTGCCAGTACAAATGGCTCAACGTCAGATCCGAGGGCGACACCAACACCCGCGAGTGTCTTGCGCAGTGAGGATGGGTCGTCTTTCAACTCCGCGATACTTTGTGCATCCAGCACCCCTTGTGCGACGGCGACATTCAATCCGTCAGCCACACGGTTCACATCCGACAGGATCAGGCTGTTTGCCCCACTCTCTGCGACCGCTGCTGCGGGCAACATCGGAAGCACAGCATTCTGGATCATCATCGGCTGCGCGAGAAGCCAGATCACCAGCACCCCAAATGCGGGTATTGCGGTAAACATCGCTGCCGTCATGCCGTAATAGTTCGGGAGCGAGTGCAACTTGCGCGCATCACCGCCCGCCCGTGCCAGCGCACGACCCCGCGCAACAATGTAGCCGATTATTGCGAGAGCCAGCACAACGAGTGCCAATGTCATAGGATTGCCGAGGAAAGAGAGAGACATAAAAGCTCCAGCAGGCGGATCAAAGGTAAGGGGCCGCTTTGAAAGCAGCCCCTATTTGGTCAATTATACATGCAGTGGGTTCAGGACCCGCCACCGATTGTGGTTTCGTTCAACACGGCCTCTTGAGTGTCGGCCAAGGCGGGATCGGACACAAGACCGTACTCGGCAAGTGGGCCATCTGGGCCAGCAACTTCATCCGCAACGAAGAACTCTGCGAATTCTTTGAGGCCGGGGATCACGCCGATATGCGCCTGCTTGACGTAGAAGAACAGCGGGCGTGACACAGGGTATTCGCCTGTAGAGATGCTGTCGGTTGTCGGTACGACACCGGACATTGTTGCCACTTGCAGCTTGTCTGTGTTGTTCTCGTAGAAGGCCAAGCCAAATACACCAAGACCGTCTTTGTTGCTGTCGATGCGCGCCAGTGTTTCGGTGTAGTCGCCATCGATATCTACAGACTTCCCATCCGTACGCACGGCCATGCATTTTTCTTCGGCAGTATCTTCATCAATGCCAGCATCTTCCATCGCTTTGAGGAAGCCACCGTCTTTACAGCCTGCGAGCAGAACTTTTTCCTCGAACACTTCGCGTGTACCGTGTTTCGTGCCAGGAATGTAGGTCACGATAGGCTGTGCTGGGAAGTCAGGGTTTACTTCGTTCCATGTGTTCAATGGGTTGGGTACCAGTGCGCCATCAACAAAATGCTCGGCAGCCAGCGCTTTGTACCAGTCCTGAGGCGTGAAAGCGAAAGACGCGCCGTTGATGTCGGAGGCGAAAACGATACCGTCATAGCCTAGGCGCACTTCGATGATGTCTGTCACGCCGTTTTCAGCACATGCGGCAACTTCTTTGTCGCGGATTTGGCGCGAGGCATTGGCGATGTCGATGGTATTCTCGCCTACGCCGTCACAGAACCGCTTGAGCCCCGCTGATGAGCCGCCGGATTCGACAACTGGCGTCGGGAAATCAAAGTTTTCGCCAAAGGCTTCGGCAACAATTGCGGCGTAAGGCAGCACGGTTGAAGAGCCTGCCACCTGAATGTTGTCGCGCGCGGCAGCGGCGGTTGCGGATACGGCGGCAATCGCCAGTGCGGAGGTGGTGAGTTTTCCGAAAGACATTGATGTCTCCTGTCAGCAAATTAAGTCGACCATCCCCATGATGATCTCACGCCTTACTAGGGCGGCGTTGCAATACTTTTGTGACAGTAGCATTACAGTTTTATGACAGTCGGGGGCGAAGGCCGAAAAATTTTCGCAAACTTGTCAAACGGCACTCAATCCGTAGGCAGGACAACAGTAACTTCAGCACCTTGCCCAAGCTTGGAGGTGATCTTTATCCGTCCCCCGTGCCGGTTAAGGATGTGCTTCACAATCGCAAGGCCCAGCCCAGTACCGCCTAATGCACGGTTCCGGTGGTTATCCGCGCGGTAGAATCGTTCGGTCAGGCGGGGTAAGTGGCGCGCCGCGATCCCTGCCCCCTCATCACGCACAGAGATGACAACACCCGGGGCGCGCAACATATTTGCTTTTCGAACGGCGCGGGCACTCACAAACACATTCTTGTCCGTACCGCCGTACTTGATCGCGTTCTCGATAATGTTGGTGAAAACTTGAATCAGCTGGTCCATATCACCGCGCAGGGTCACGCCCGCCTCCGGCAGCTCGGGTACAATGGTTACACCCGCCTCTGCTGCGATCGGTTTGAGGTTTCGGATCGCAGCGCCCAGCACAGCGATAACATCTACGCGGGTCTGCGGACGCACTCGCTCGTTCGCCTCGACGCGGCTGAGCGAAAGCAGATCGCCGACAAGACGGTTCATCCGCTCGGTCTCGCCCGCCATCGTCTGCAAAAACCGCTCCCGCGCAGCGGCATCATCACGCGCAGGGCCACGCAAAGTCTCGATAAATCCCATCAGCGCAGTAAGCGGCGTGCGCAACTCATGGCTCACATTCGCAACAAAGTCGCGACGCATTTCACTGGCAGCACTGACATGGGTGACATCCTGAACCAGAACAAGCACCGCCCCCGTCTCGCCGATAGCACGCACCGTCACGCTGTAAGTCAGGTCATTGCCCTGCTTGCGCCCCAAATACTCCGCCACCGCCTCTCGCGCACCAGACAGGCAAGCCTCAACAGCCTCCACAACAGAGGGTTGTCGTAAAGCGGTGATAAAAGGCCGGCCAAGCACCTGCATCCCGACCAATTTCTCGGCATGCTGATTGAGCGCTATGATTTCTTCGCTGCCCGCAATAACCAGTGCGGGCATAGGCAGTGCAGCCACTAGATCATCAAAGGACAACGCCAACATAATCAGCTAGAGCGCTTTGAGGTCTTGCCCGAAGCGCGCGGCATTTTGTTGGTAGTGCTCCGCACTTTTGGTCAGCCCTGCAATCGCGGCCTCGTCCAGCGTGCGAACCACCTTACCGGGTGCGCCCATCACAAGGCTGCCGTCAGCGATCACCTTGTTCTCGGTAATCAACGCCCCTGCCCCGATCAGGCAATTCTTGCCTATCTTTGCGCCATTCAAAACCGTAGCGCCCATCCCGACGAGTGAGTTGTCCCCGATTGTACAACCGTGCAGCATCACCTTGTGACCAATCGTGCAATTCACACCAATGGTGAGCGGGCAACCTGGATCGGTATGAAACACACAGTTTTCCTGAACGTTTGACCCCTCACCAATGCTGATCAGCTCATTATCACCCCGAATGGTGCAGCCGAACCAAACCGACGATTTCGCAGCCATTCGGACATTGCCGATCACGTTGGCATCAGGGGCAACCCAAGCACTGGGATCAATCTGCGGGGTGATGTCGGCAAGTGCGTAAATGGTCATTTCAAATCCTCGAACTGGCTTTGGAGTTTGCGGGCGATGTCGCTGAGTTGTGGCTGCTGGGTGCGTTTGAGCCGCTCTGCGGAGATGATGGTTTTCAGCTTTTCTTCGGTTGTGTCCAGATCATCGTTCACGATGACATAGTCATAGCCGTCCCAGTGGCTGATCTCATCCCAGCTTTT
>JBALTK010000215.1:0-6232 GCA_036964385.1 Sulfitobacter sp.
CCGGGTGGCCACTATCTGGGGTGTGAGCATACGCAAGCAAACTTCAAAACTGCATTCTGGAAGTCTGATCTGCTGGATTATAAACCCTTCGAGACGTGGGAAGACGAGGGCGCGCGTGATACGCAAACCCTCGCCGCCTTGCGCGTCGAAAAAATGTTGGCCGACTATCAACAGCCAGCGATGGACCCTGCGATCACTGAGGCCTTGGACGCGTTTGTTGCCAAGCGCAAAGCGGCAGAGCCCGACAGCTTCATGTAATCATACCAGCTGCGGGCCTGATTTCAGCGCCCGCAGCTCGCGTGCTTCTCCGACAATTGCGATCATGATCTCGACGTGACTGACTACATTATAGCAAGGGTCAGTGTTTGTGCGCATCGACTCGATCTCTTGCTCGGCGCCGATCAGGCGCATGAGGGCATCTGCATGCCGCGGCAAAACGCCATACCCCAACAACCGTGGAAGAAGTGTCTCGCGCCGGTAATCCTGTGCACCGATGCGGGCGGCACGCATGAGAAGGCGTGGGCGGTGCATGCTGGCGAGTAGGCTGTGGATATCTTTCATAATTTTAGCTCCCTAGGGTGTGGGGCAAAGCAGTTGCTTGCTCCTGATGAAGCTATATTCCCCTAGTTTTCGGGCTGTTGCGTGGTCTGCAGATGCACCGTTCGCGGCGTTTAGGATTGTTTCTCTTTTGTGAACAATGATGAGGTCCAAGGTTAAATTTAACTAATGGGTAACCACTTCACCCCTAGGTTGCATTTACCTAATGTTAACAAAGCTGAGGAGGGACACTCAGGCATGGGATCGCAGATACAGGACATTGAACAATCTCAACATCAGGTTTCGGGGGCTGGCGGCGCTGTGCCGGGGTGGGTGCCCCGTTCGGTACAGAATTACATTGACCATACTGAAATGGGCATTCCGATCCGTGCCTTGGCACGCAAACAAGGATGCCACGCATCAACCATTCTAAGGCAAATCAGACGGGTTGAAACGCTTCGGGATGATCCGTTGGTTGATGGGGTGCTGAAAACGCTTGGCGGGAAGGCTGTCAGCGTCCCCGTTCGGCGTGCGCCTTTAGACCGTGCCGTACGGTTGGGCACTGTTGCGTGCGCCTCTGATGAATTGGCCGATGCTGCTCAACTCTCAACCGACGGAATGCGCATTTTGCGCCGCCTTTCCGAGACTGGCGCTGTTCTCGCTGTGGCTGCGGATTTGGAGAAGGCTGTAATCGTTCGTGAAGGGGCAACTGGGCAAAGCACGCGAACAGGTGTTGTTGACCGCGCGATCGCCGAAGCGATGGCTCTCAAAGGATGGATCGTTGCGCCGACGAAGGGGCGCATCACCCGATACCAGATCACCGCAGGGGGCCGCGCAGCGCTTGCGGATATGATGGCACGCGACGAAAGCCTGCAGGCAGGTAGTGTCAATGACGTCGATACGGGGGAGATCTCGAATGCACCAAGGCGCATTCGCTATGGTTTGGCAGAAAGTCCACTTGTTGCGCTGGCACGGCGCCGTGACCGTGATGGTGAGCGTTTTTTAAGTGATGATCTGGTGCATGCAGGAGAACGGCTGCGCGAAGATTTTGAAATGGCCCAGATGGAGGCGGAAGTGGCACACGGTTGGGAGCAGTTTTTGGCGACCTTGCGCGAAAATGCTATGACTGATCCGATTGGTGCTTTGCCTGCTGCACAGCGTGCGCGCACCCGTGTGATTGCGGCGCTAAAAGACATCGGACCAGGTCTGTCGGACGTGACCTTGCGGTGCTGTTGTTTTCTTGAAGGGTTGGAAACGGCAGAGAAAACACTTGGCTGGTCCGCGCGGTCAGGCAAGATTGTACTGCGGATCGCCCTCATGGGTCTCAAGCGTCATTATGCGGAGAATGTGGATCAAAGCGGTGCCATGATTGGATGAATAATCGCGGTGCATAGCCGCATTGTGCGTGGATAGGGTTTTGTTCAACCATTGATGTGTTAGAGATAGATAACCCATCATACGAGGTTCCGATGCGCGATCTGAAAATCCCCGAACAGCGCCACCCTGAGAAGGCGCGCCGTCCCGATAACGCCCAGCCGAAAAAGCCGGACTGGATTCGCGTTCGCGCACCAGGCGGGAAGGGCTATGAGGATACGGCGCGCATTATGCGCGAGAACAAATTGGTGACAGTTTGCGAAGAGGCTGGATGTCCGAATGTCGGGGAATGTTGGTCACAGGGCCATGCCACGATGATGATTATGGGTGAGGTTTGTACGCGGGCCTGTACGTTCTGTAATATCGCCACAGGTAAGCCTCCTGAAGATTTGGACGCGTTCGAGCCGGGTCGGGTCGCGGATGCCGTAGCAAAGCTTGGCCTGAACCATGTTGTGATCACTTCGGTGGACCGTGATGATGTGGCTGATGGCGGTGCAGAGCATTTCGCCCAGACAATTCGGGCCATCCGTCACCGTGCACCATCTACGACGATTGAGATTCTCACGCCTGACTTTATTAAATGTGCTCCAGAAGCCCTTGAAAAGGTTGTTGAAGCGCGGCCGGATGTCTTTAATCACAATCTGGAAACTGTGCCGGGGCTATATCCCGAAGTGCGCCCTGGTGCGCGGTATTTTCATTCTTTGCGCCTGTTGCAGCGGGTTAAGGAACTCGATCCATCTATGTTTACCAAGTCCGGCATTATGGTAGGGCTGGGCGAAGACCGTCAGTCTGTTATGCAGGTTATGGATGATATGCGCGCTGCCGACATCGATTTCCTGACAGTCGGCCAATATTTGCAGCCAACGCCGAAGCACCACCGCGTTGACCGCTTTGTTCACCCCGACGAATTCGCAGCCTACGAGAAGGCAGCCTATGGCAAAGGGTTCCTGATGGTATCTGCCACGCCGCTGACCCGCTCAAGCTATCACGCAGGCGACGACTTTGCGCAACTACGTGCCGCACGAAATCAAAAACTGGGCATCGCGTAAGTTTCTAATACGGCGCTGAAAAAACTCTCTGAGGGACGCTGCGGCTGGCAGGGTTTCCTTTTGCTTGGTGGCGTCGTTGGTTGGAATTCCATTTAGGGATTCGTGAGCTTCGGTGTGATCCAAGTTGCAGAGGCAAAGAGCATTTTCAGTGAGTTTTCTGTTTAGAGACGCACGAATCAAGTAGTGCGATGGGCCTTCGGTTGCCGTTTTACTGCGCTCCTGATGGCGCTTTGAAATTCCACGAAATTTTTTGTCAGCTGGGCATTGGACTGGTTCCTGAAAGGGGAATCCAAGTCAAAATCTACGTGGTATTCGTTCTGCGCGCGCCCATTCTGGCCATAGACCAAAGTACTCCAGCGCGAAAATCACGAGTGCTATTGCGAAGACTGCGAGAAACAGTCTGATGCGTTTTGTTGATGGCGGATTCTGAACCCAGCGTTTTGCCCAAAGGAGGTGGCGTGGGTCTAGCATGGATTATTCCCCGTCTGTGAAACGCACCTTGCCGATAAATGGCAGATTGCGATTACGCTGTGCGAAATCAATGCCGTAGCCCACGACGAATTCATCAGGTATCTCAAAGCCAGTGTGATCTGCGCGCAGGTCGACCTCGCGGCGTGAGGGTTTATCAAGCAGCGCTACAGTCTTGAGCCGCGCAGGTTTTCGCGCGCGCAGCATGGCCGTGACGTGGAACAAGGTATGACCTGTGTCTACAATGTCCTCGACGAGCAGTACATCGCGCCCTTCAATGCCTCCACGCAAGTCCTTGAGAATACGCACTTCACGTGTGCTTTCCATCCCGTCGCCATAACTGGAGGCCTCTAGAAAATCGACCTCAATCGGGAGGTCTAGCTCTCGCACCAAGTCAGCGATGAAAACAAAGCTTCCGCGCAACAAACCGACCACGACCAGCTTGTCTGTGTCGGCGAACTCGGTTTGGATTTCTTTACACAGCTCTTCAATCCGCGCTGCAATGGATTTGGCCGAGATCATCTGATCTATGACATATGGACGCGTCTGCATGGCAACCTCTTGATTGTAGGCCCCTGCGGGCTTTGATACAGCGCTACCCAAACCAGTCTAGGAATTCAATGCCCACGCACTCTGAGAACCGCAAGATGCCTTACACGGCCCAGCAGATGTACGATCTGGTGAGTGATGTTGGTAATTATCCTAAGTTCCTGCCGTGGACGGCCGCCGCTCGGATTAAATCCGTTACTGACAAGGGCGATCACAGTGTGATGGACGCCGATCTGGTGATCTCATTCAAGGTATTCCGCGAGCGTTTTACGTCGCGCGTTGTGCTGTGGCCCGAAGCAAAAAAAATTGACACCGAATACCTTGATGGTCCGTTCAAACATATGAAGTCAAATTGGGCTTTTTCGGATGTCGAAGGCGGATGCGAAGTCCATTTCTTTGTCGATTTTGAATTCAAGAACGCGATTTTGCAAAAAATTATCGGGGTCGTGTTCAACGAGGCGATGCAGCGTGTTGTCAAAGCGTTTGAGAAGCGGGCCGAAGCCCTTTATGGCTGATCCCGATTGGGACAACGTCGGGGGAGGACGCCATGAGTATCACTGAGCAACTCGTGAAATTTAGCACTGTCGAAGTGCCCGAAGAGGCTGCCGCGATGATGCGGCTGTCGCTGTTTGATTGGGCTGCCTGTGGGATCATGGGCGCCGCCGAGCCTGAGTTTGCCAGTTTTTGCCAAGCGCAGATTATCGAGGACGGGCCCGCACATGTTTTCGGCGGGGAGGCCCTTGGTGCTGCGCAAGCTGCCTTGGTGAACGGCACATTGAGCCACGCGCTTGATTATGACGATACCCACTTTGCGCATATCGGGCATCCGTCTGTGGCCGTACTGCCCGCTGTTATGGCGCTTGCGGAAACACTGGACACACCGCTGACCGAGGCGATCGATGCCGCAACCATTGGTGTCGAAGCCTCCGTGATGGTCGGTGTCTGGTTGGGCCGTGAGCATTATCAGGTGGGCTTTCACCAGACAGCAACCGCTGGTGCATTTGGCGCGACACTGGCCGCTGCACGGCTTCTGGGTTTGGACAAGGTACAGACACGTCATGCACTCGGGCTTTGTGCCTCAATGGCTTCAGGCGTTAAGGCCCAGTTTGGCACAATGGCAAAGCCGTTGAATGCAGGGCTGGCTGCACGGACAGGTGTAGAGGCCGCAGTTTGGGCGCAGGCAGGGATGACTGCTGCTGAGGATGGGCTGGCTGGGCCATTGGGATTCGGCGAGACGCATCATGGTGAAGCCGCGGAGGCTAAACTTCCGCGCAAGGACTGGCAGATCAGCACGATCAGTCACAAGTTTCATGCATGTTGTCACGGCCTGCACGCGATGCTGGAGGCACTGGGCGGCGCCAATGTTGATCCAGAGCGAATTGGCGCGATAAAGATCCGGACCCATCCACGGTGGATGTCTGTATGCAATATACCAGCACCAAAGACGGGGCTTGAAGTGAAGTTTAGCTATGCACACACTGCGGCGATGACCCTTTTGGGGCACGGCACAGGTGCGATTGCCAGCTTTAGTGACGAGATTGCTCGCGACAAGGACATCATCGCGCTACGCGAGAAGATCGAAGTCGTCGAGGACGAAAGCCTGAGTGAGACACAGTCGCTGATCACGCTGACGCTTGAGAGCGGTGAGGTCCGCCGCTTACGCCACGACTTGATGACACCGATCACGCTTGATGCGCGTAGCGCCAAGCTGCGCAGCAAGGTAAATGCGTTGCTGGGTGAAGGCCGCGCCGAAGCACTTTGGCAGGCCGCAATTGGCACTGATCTGGATGCCGTGACGGATTGTTTCGCTGGCGTCGAATAGAAAAAGGGCGGCCCTGATTGGACCGCCCTTCGCGAATTTTCAGTAGCTGGTTTTAACTGGAAATATCATACGCCCGCTCACCGTGCACTGCGAGGTCGAGGCCGCTTACTTCGATATCTTCATCAACGCGCATCGGCGTAATCATGCGGCAAACAAGGATCAAGCCTACCGTCACAATCGTGGTATAGGCGCCAACGATCGCGAGCGATCCAAGCTGTGCTGTCCATGTTCCTGCACCAAAGGCCGCAATCATAATCGTGCCAAAAATACCGCCAACACCGTGTACAGCCATAACGTCAAGCGTGTCGTCAATCTTGGCCTTGTTGCGGATCAGCACGACCGCTTCTTGACACAAAAGACCAGCGACAGAACCGATCAACAGCGCCTCCCAAGGCCCTACAAAGCCGGAAGCCGGCGTGATCGAGGCAAGCCC
>JBALTK010000216.1:0-6177 GCA_036964385.1 Sulfitobacter sp.
ATCCACGTCGACGGGCGTGAAGCAGTGGCCTACGACACGGCTTCAATTGATGTCGGAATCACTGCTCAAATGGGCATTGCAGGCTTTGCTGAGCACGCAATTGGTGCCAAACCTTTAGATAATTATGCACAAGCATGGCGTGATTTCAGAGATGCCGTCAAAGATGGCTCCCAATCTCCGAAAGTATCCGTGATCGGCGGCGGCGTCGCGGGATGCGAACTTGCCATGGCCATGGCCTTTGCTCTTCGCAACGTTGGTGTCGCCCCAGAAATAACCGTCATTGAAGCAGGTCCGCAAATATCCGGTGTCAGCCCCCGCGCGCGGATAAAGCTGAGCGGTGCGATGACAGAACTGGGCGTTAGCCTTGTCCCTAACGCTAAAGTTGAACGGATCACTCAGACGCAAGTGCATCTCGATGGACAAGCACCTGTCGAGACTTCCTTTTGCGTTGGCGCGGCTGGTGCGTTCCCGCATGCGTGGATCGCAGATACCGACCTTCCCCAGCAAGACGGGTTTATCGTCGTGAACCCTGATCTGCGTGTAAATGGTGACTCCCATCTTTTTGCTGTTGGCGATTGCGCACACATGCCGTTCGCACCGCGCCCCAAAGCGGGTGTCTTTGCCGTGCGCGCCGCACCAGTGTTGTACGACAATCTGCGTGCTTCGTTGTCGGGTGGTCAAATGCGTCCATTCAAGCCACAAAAATCTTATCTAAAGCTGATCTCGCTGGGCGGCAAATCGGCAATGGCGCAGAAGTATGGGATTGCCCTTGCCGCGCCGTTGCTATGGCGTTGGAAAGACCGAATTGACCGCGCCTTTATGGATCAACTAGAGCATCTTCCAGCGATGCCCGCGACAGCACAGCCTTCCGTGATCGCCGCTGGTTCTCAAGAGGACGCGCTATCCACTCCGTTGTGCGGCGGATGCGGCGCAAAAGTTGGTGCCGCGACCCTCAGGAGAGGAATCAAAACCAAAGAAAGCGCATTCGGGCCCGATATTGTAACAGGTCCCGGAGATGACGCCGCAATTTTGCGTCAACCAGACGGAAGTTTTCAAGTGCTCAGCACCGATCACTTGCGCGCTTTTATCGAAGACCCCGTTCAGATGACACGCATTGCGGCGGTTCACGCGCTTGGTGATATTTGGGCGATGGGGGCCACACCACAAGCGGCTCTTTCAAACATTGTGTTGCCGCGCATGTCCGCACCGCTTCAGGAACGCACCCTGCGTGAAATCAGCGGAGCAGCACATGGTATTTTTACGCGTGCTGGCGCCACGATGGTCGGCGGGCATACGTCGATGGGGGCAGAGTTGACCATCGGCTTTACTGTGACCGGTACACGCCCTGTCATGCCTATCACACTTGCAGGAGCGCAAGCCGGTGATGTGCTTGTTCTCACGCGACCGATTGGTTCCGGTGTAATCTTGGCCGCCTACATGGCTGGCGTAGCGCCTGCCCGCGTTCTGGCAAGAGCGCTAGGGGTTATGGAACAACCTCAAGACATCGCTGCAATGGTGCTACGCGAAGCGCATGCAATGACGGATGTAACAGGGTTTGGCCTCGCGGGTCACGTCAATGAAATCTGCTTGGCCTCCCACCTACAAGCTGAAATCTGGCACAAGAAAATACCGCTGTATGAAGGTGCACGCGCCCTATCTGATCAAGGGGTTCATTCATCCTTGTTGCAGACGAACATCGCCGACGCCCCGACGACCGGCATTGCCGATCCGTTGCTCCATGATCCACAAACAGCCGGCGGCTTGCTAGCTGCATTACCAGCAGAAGCTGCTGAAGCCGCGCTATTGGCATTACACTCCAAGGGTCTCGAAGGCTGGATCATTGGACGGCTATTAGTTGGTCTTGGCCCCGTTAATATCGCCTAAAGAGAGCGAATACCAAGTCTTCCCTAAAACGCAAAATCGCTTAAAGCTGAGGACGGAAGCGGCGATCCGCTATTCGTCTTGTTGCTGGAAGCGACCGTTCAGATTCTGCTTAGGGAGCATCGCTCCAGAACAGCGCCGAGCAGCCGCGCTAATTGCCAAACTTCATCGAATTTTTCATTAGCAATTTTTTGATTGACGCGTTCGCAGATTTCCTAGCTCATTAACCCAGCAGATATTTGGAGCATAATATGAAGTCGCGCACACGGGTCGTTGTTATCGGAGGCGGGATTGCTGGATGCTCTACGCTGTATCACCTTACCCAAGAGGGCTGGACCGATGTTGTATTGGTTGAGCGCGATGAGCTGACTTCGGGCACCACATGGCATTCTGCCGCACAGGTGACGAATTTCGGGATGAACCAGACGATGGTCGGCCTCAAGACCCATTCGATCAACCTCTATAAAGAGCTGCGCGATGATGCTGATTATCCCGTAAGCTATAATCACGGGGACGGCGGGATCAGGCTCGCCAATACCGAGGCACAAATGGACGGCTACCGCCACTTTGCCTCCATGGCGCGCGGTATGGGGGTCGAGTTTGAAATACTTGATGCGGCGGAATGTGCGCGGCGTCATCCGCTGATCTCGACTGATAACCTGCTGGGCGGGTTATGGGATGCGAACGATGGCGACATTGACCCCGCCAGCTTGTGTCAGGCCCTCGCACGACGTGCGCGCAAAGCAGGTGCCGAAGTCTACCGCAACACGCCTGTAACAGGACTTACACAGCATAAAGACGACAGCTGGACCGTGCATACGGCCCACGGCGACATCGAGTGCGAGATCGTCGTGAATGCCTGTGGCTACCGCGTGAACGAAGTGGGCGCGATGATGGGCGTGCATCACCCCGTCACCTCGATGGAGCATCAGTATTTCGTTACCGAAGATATCCCGGCGATTGCAGAAGCGGGTCACCGGATGCCCCTGCTCCGCTGTCCGATAAGCGACTATTATTGCCGTCAGGAAAAGAACGGGCTGCTGGTGGGGTTCTACGAGCAGGACTGCCGCACATGGGGAATGGACGGGATCGACCCGCATTTTGTTAACGCGCTTTGCCCCGACGATCTGGACCGCATCACCGATGTACTGGAGGGCGCGTTTGAACGTATGCCTGCCCTCACAGAAGTGGGCATCAAGAACATCGTTAACGGCCCGATTACCTATACAATCGACGGCGCGCCATTGGTCGGACCGATCCCGAACAAACGTAACGCCTTTTGCATCATCGGCTTGCGCGCGGGCCTTGGTGAAGGTGGAGGGCATGGTTGGATGCTCGCGCAGCAGATCGTACATGGAGAGGCTTGTTATGACACATGGTGCATCGATCCGCGACGTTTCGCAGGACACACGAATGTCGAGCTGACAGCGCTTTTGGCAATCGAGGACTACCAAAATGAATTCCGGTTCCACTTTCCAAACGAGCACCGCCCAGCAGGTCGCATGGCAAAGACAACACCGCTCACCCGGATCCTTGCCGCTGAAGGGGCCGAATTCACCGTAGTGAACGGCTGGGAACGCTCGGAATTTTTCAAGCCAACGGCGGATTTCCACGTCACCCATGGCTTCCACTTCGACGAGTCGTTTCCTGTCGTGGCCGAAGAAGTAGCCGCAGTGCAAAACGCGGTCGGGCTTTGCGAAGTGAACGGCTTTAACAGGATCGAGATTACTGGCACGGATGCGCAAAGCTTTCTTGACCGGATGATCTGCGGACGCTTGCCGCGTAAGGCAGGGCGTGTGGGTCTTGCGTATCTGCTCAATGAGCATGGCATGGTCAAAGCGGAGGCAACCCTTGCCAATATTCCGGCATCAGACCGTGGCCCAGACCGCGTCTGGTACGGATCAGCAGCGGCATCCGAGTTTCACGACATGGACTGGCTTCGCACCCATTTGCGCGCCGATGAGGACGTGCAGCTCAAATCTCTGACCAACGATATGACAATCCTCGTTCTCGCAGGCCCCAAAGCACGCGATGTCATGCAGTCGGTCAGCCGAGCAGATTGGTCTAAGGCTGGCTTCCCATGGCTGTCAGTGCGCGAATGTTTCATCGGCTTTGCCCCCGCGACGGTTATGGCAGTGAGCTTTTCGGGTGAACTCGCGTATGAAATCCACATCCCCAACGCCTCGCTTTATGCCGCATATCTGGCCCTGCGCGATGCGGGAAAGGCCCATGATATGCGCCTGTTTGGCGCGCTGGCGGTTGACTCCATGCGAATGGAAAAAGGGTATTTGCACTGGAAGGCTGACCTGCTGACCGAGTTTGACCCGTTCGAGACAGGACTGAACCGGTTTGTCCAAATGGAGAAAGAAGCCTTCATCGGCAAGGATGCCCTTGCAGAGCGGGTAGAGGCAGGGCCGTCACGGCGGCTGGTCACCTTGCTACTCGACCATGACAGTGCGCCCGCACATGGCGGTGCGTCAGTCATGCACCAGGGAAAAGTTGTTGGAACAGTATCGTCGGGGGACTATGGCCACCGCGTGAAACGCAACATCGCCTACGCCTTCGTCTTGCCTGACTTCGCGCCTGAGGGAACGGCTGTGCAGATCGACGTTCTGGGGGACCTCACCCCCGCAACTGTTACGGCACCCGCGCTGTATGATGCTGAGATGGCCCGCGTTCGGGCGTAAGGCCAGCGCGGATCGCTTTAAGTTTATCAGGCGGGAGATTGGTCCTCTCTCCTGCCCTTGACGTCCTTACCTGCGCTGGTCACATTCCGCGCAGTCGAGGACGCATAGCGCCCCTCATCCACATTCCAAAGGATTCACCAGATGACCGAAACAGCAGCCTACCATGTTGGCGAACGCGCAGAGCAGATGCCGCAACCGACCCAATACGAGACCAGCCCGTTCAAAAAAGGTCGCCCACCAGAACCGCTCCAGTTTGAGATCAACCTGACTGCCGAGGCCCATGACCGCCAGAAAAAGTCGGGCATCGTACAGGTCAACATTCCAGGCTTTTCACCGGTCAAGCTTTACTGTGACGAGCAGACCCCTGTGGGCGATGACACAGCACCGCCACCGCTGGCATATATGTGTGCAGGCATCGCCTTTTGCCTGATGACGCACCTGACCGACATCTACACAGCGCGCAAAATCAAGATCAAGTCGATGAACATCGAGCAAAAGGTGCGGTTCCAGACCAACCTGAGCAACATGCGCGATCTGGGTCACACCACCGAAGGCGAGACATTGGGCATCGAGACCCATGTGCTGATCGACAGCGACGAGCCGCAGGAAGTGATCATGAGTTTGATGGACGAGGCCGAAAATGCCTGCATGGCCCACCACGCCCTGCGCAACCCGATCCCGTGGTCTTCGCGGCTGGTTTATAACGGTGAAGAAGTTCTCAGCCGTAACGGTTAAACACTGAAGTGAGCTAATTAGGGGCGCCGGACATGGTTCCGCGCCCTTTTCTGTTGGAATGTCCGCTTTAAAGTGTGAAGTCAGCAGGCAGCGCTCTTGCAGCAATCAGCTTTGCGTTCGCGAGGTCATTTCCCTCTGCCCGCGCCACGGCATCCTCATCGCTCAATCCGTGGGTAATCCACCGCGCAATAAGCCTCTCGCGCAGCACTTCGATGGGCGGCGCAATACGGATCGACACATCCCAAAGCTGAGCCAAGACCCGCCACGGCTCAGCGTCAAACAACAAATAATTTCCCTCCACGATCACAACATCGCTGTCAGCCCCAACACGCCCAGCCCCCGCAATCGCGATATCACGGGTCCGGTCAAACAGGGGGTATACAACCTCACGCTCTGCCTTAAGACGCCCTACAAGATGGACAAAGCCGTTCGCATCAAATGTCTCTGGCGCACCTTTGCGTGCAAGTAACCCGCCCGCGATCAGCAAAGTATTATCAAGATGAAATCCGTCCATGGGCACAACTTGAGCCTTGGCCCCCGCCCTGTCCAACGCCTCTGCAAGTCGCTCTGCCATCGTGGACTTCCCACTCGCAGGCGCACCAGCCAAGGCAACGAGGCGGCGGTCAGTGTTCGGGACATCCAAAATCCGCAGCGCCAGATCGTCGAGTTGTTGCGATGTATCTGTCAACTTCATCTCCTCAAAACCGACCCAGACTATCCCTTGGTCTACACACACTGGCAAGCCAGCAAAAAGGACGCCGCTCCGACTTGGAGGGCGCCCTTCTTTAATTCGCGAGTGCGGTCTTAACGCAGAACAGAACGGTCCAGATCAAAGCGGTCAAGTTCCATTACTTTGACCCAAGCTTTCACGAAC
>JBALTK010000217.1:0-574 GCA_036964385.1 Sulfitobacter sp.
TCGCGGGGCGTTCGAAGCGTCCACCAAGCGTGTAATCTGTGCCGCCAGAACTGCCGCCGATTCCGCTGATTTCAGCGTCAAAGCGCAAACGCTCCGCGCCCCCCAGCAGATTACGGTGTAGCCAGAACGCGCTGACGGTAAGCCCCTCAAGCGTGGAAAGCTCGGCACCAAAGCCCAAGCGCCGCTTCACGGCATCCGTCGTCTGAGCATTGATGGCGAGTGTGTCTCCCGGCCCGATATCTTCGGCTTCGCTCAGTGCGACGGCACTAAATGCTCCCGTGCGGCGCAACCGCTCCGTCGAAAGGCGAATTTCTTCTGCCGAGAACACCTCCCCCTCGGGCAAACCCGCGATGTCTAGAATCCGTTCACGACGCACATCGCTTTCGTTCAGAATAAGCAGCGGACCAAAGCGCAGACGCGGTCCGGGATCGAGGGTAAGGTCGGCGCGAATGGTGCGGTTCGGATGATCCGCGACCAACTCCTGACTTGAAAGGGCAGCCTTTGCGTGCCCGATCGTGCGCCAGCCATCCACCCCTTCCGAAACAGTATTCTTAAGTACACTCAGACTTGCAGT
>JBALTK010000217.1:584-6145 GCA_036964385.1 Sulfitobacter sp.
CTCTGCGAACCCTTCAGGAATTGTCGTACCTTCGGCGATGGGTGCAATTAGGGCGCGTCCGAATTTGAATTTCTGCCCCTTATCAATCAAGATTTTAACGCGCGAGATTGCCGCTGGTGCCTGAACAGGAGAAATCGAGGACGCTTCACGTCCATCCACACTAATGGTGATCGAGGCGCCGAAATATCCGTTGTCATACAGCACGGCCAGTAACCGTTTGTAGTCTGCCTGAGCAGCGCCCAAAATCTCGGAAGCTGATGCTTCATTCTCTTCGTTAACAGTCTGCTCGATCAGCAAAGAGCCGCCACGCAGTGTGGCCCTCAGATCATCATCACCGACACCGCTGAGTGACACTTCAGCGCCATTCGCTGTGAACGCGTAAGCGCACATGATAACGCTACCAACGACAGCACGCCGCATTCCTACCAGAGCAGTTATTCCCACGCTCGGACCCTCAATTTTTTACTGCAGCGATCTGGTTCGCTTTGATGCAAACTCTTGACCCAACAGCTTTGACACACGCATTTTTCTTTTCACTTAACCTTGTTTGTCGCCAAGGATCAAATGCCTTCCGCTCGTCATAAGGTTATATGATCTCAAACCAGCCAGTTTCCCCGACACATTACGCCTGATGAGCGAGATAGTGCATTTTCTGCACATATCTAGGCTTTATGAATTGATGAGCCGCCCTTGCGTTGGCCGTTGAGGTGCTGTTGGTCGCCGAGATGCCTATAATGCTTTGAAGAACTTCAACACGTCCAAACAAGATTATTGGCGGCGGCAGCTTCCACGGCACGAACAGCTATTTGGTAGAGGGGCTGTTTCAGCATCAGGTTCTCAGCCCTTTTAGCCCGCATTAAACACAGACCAGTCCAAACACTCGACAATCGTGAAGATGCCTGCGAGTCACGACAGACGGCCAACACACAAAAATAAAACAGCAATATTTCCCGCCAAGTGTTATTTGAGCCGTCTAAATAGCAAAACCCCAGCTATATGGGATTGCAATACATACTAATTTTTTGAAAAAATTGGTGCGGTCGGAGAGACTCGAACTCTCACGGGTGTTACCCCACAGCGACCTCAACGCTGCGCGTCTACCATTCCGCCACGACCGCACGCCATGGATGGTGGAGACGCAATAGCGTGGGTAGCGGCATACCTCAAGAGGCAATTTCGACAAAACGTCATCATTTTAGAAGGCAGTGCAACGACCCCTATTTTACACTCGATTTGACGAATTTCACACCAATGCTTGCAACTAAGGATGAACGCCGTGATGTTAGATGCACCCCATATTTTCAGGATCACGAATGACCGAATCCGCGCGCCAGCCTGCCCCGCTACAGATCGACATCGTATCAGATGTTATGTGCCCTTGGTGCATTGTCGGATTTCGGCAACTGGAGCAGGCGTTGGCTACAACCGAAACAGGAGCGTACATTCGTTGGCATCCCTTTGAGCTTAATCCCACAATGCCCGCAGAGGGGCAAAACCTTCGGGAGCATATCTCTGAAAAATATGGAGCCTCGCCGGAGCAGAGCGCTCAAAATCGTGCGCAACTTCAAGGTATTGGCGCCGATCTCGCGATCGAATTTAAGTTTGGGGATGACAGCCGGATCGTAAATACATTCGCCGCGCATCAACTTTTGGACTGGGCTCAATCGCAAGGCCTTCAACATCCCTTAAAGTTGGCTTTGTTCGAGGCACACTTCACACAAGGCCGCGATGTTTCTGAGATAGACATTTTAGCCGACGTTGCTGAAAGTGTCGGGTTAGATCGCGATGCGGCCGCACAGGTTTTGAAAAGTGGCAGCCACGCTAATGATACCCGCGCACGCCAACAGTTCTGGACAGAGCGCGGTATAACTGGTGTGCCCGCCGTCGTTTTTGATGGCAAATACCTTTTGACAGGCGCACAGGGCGCACAGACATATGCGCAGATGCTGCGCAAGGTTTTGGCCGAGCGTGAAGAGGCGGTCGAAGCATGACGCCCCTTCCCCCTTTGCGCACTCGCCTTTAGAACACGCCAATGGTTGAATGGATCACATCATCTGGACTGACCGGCTTTCGCGAAGCGGAAGCTTGGATGGAGGCGCGCGTTGCTGCAATTCTTGCAGGTGATGCTGCTGAATGTATTTGGCTTGTCGAACATCCGCCGCTCTACACTGCGGGGACGTCTGCAAAAGAGGCTGATCTGACTGACCCTGATCGCTTCGATGTATTTGCGACGAAGCGTGGCGGTCAGTATACCTACCACGGTCCAGGTCAGAGGGTCGCCTACGTAATGCTTGACGTCGGCGCGCGAGGCCGTGATGTGCGTCGCTTTGTTCAAGAGCTTGAGGAGTGGGTCATTTCAACTTTGGCCCAATTCAATGTCACAGGCGAAATCCGTGAGGGGCGCGTGGGCGTTTGGGTCACTCGCCCGGAAAAAGAGAAGACGCCTGCCGGACATCCAGCAGAGGACAAGATCGCAGCGATTGGGATCAGACTGCGCAAATGGATCAGCTTTCACGGCATCTCAATCAACGTTGAACCAGACCTTGCTCACTTTGACGGTATTGTTCCCTGCGGTATTTCTGACTACGGTGTCACCAGCCTCGTTGATCTCGGATTGCCTTTGACGATGGATGATGTCGACATTGCCTTGCAGCGCAGTTTTGCGGAAATCTTTGGAACAGTTCCTAAAGCGCCGCAGACCAGCGTGCAGCGCCCTTAAGCTGCAGGGCGACGCGCCATCTTCAACTGGAATTCCTCGACAAGCTCAAGAAGCTTTTCGACACGTAGCGGTTTATCACAAAAGCTGTGCACATTGGGGTCAGCCCTTGCGCGAGCGTGGTCTGCTTCCAGAAGTGATGTCGACAGCATAACGATGATGAGCTGCGCATCAGGGTCAATCACCAAATTTGCATAATGCTCAAGAAACTCGAACCCACCCATGCCCGGCATATTGATGTCTAGAAAAATCAACTCTGGCAACGGGCGACCTTCGGACAGATCAAGCTGTAAAATATCCAAAGCCTCCTGCCCGTCGGTTGCAACATCTATCCTCTTTGCACGGCCCGACCGCTCGATCACACGTCGATGCATCATGTTCGTGACGGCATCATCATCTACCAGCAAAATGCGACTTACCGGTTTGATCATATCACCCATCATCGCTCACTACCTCACATTTAGGGAATCTTAAATTGAACACAGCCCCTACCCCACGAGAGCCATCCAACGTTATTTCGCCTCCGCGTCTGAGCAACATTCGGCGCGCACAATACAAGGCAATACCGCTTCCAACAGGCGCCTTGTGTGCGCGTTGGAATAACCCGAAAACCTTTTCCTGATCGCGGGTACCGTCAAGTCCCGTTCCATTGTCGGCCACGCGTAAAACCACTTGATCGCCTTCAGTTTCCGCCTGAAGCATAATCTGTAGCGGCCGTGAGGGCTCTGCATACTTAATCGCGTTGTCCATCAAGCTTGCGAGAATGCTGTCGAGCTCAAAACGAGCAAACTCGACTATGACATCCGTTGCCACATCAATAACAACCGGGTGGGCGTTCTTGCCCATGGTAAGAATAAACTCCTCAACTACCCGTTCAATTGCCGCGCGCAAGTTAAGCTGTTCAGTGGGGAGCGCGCTGCTCTGCCTGATTTGTGCCACCAGAACCAACCCTTGTATTTTTGCGCCTAGCTGCGTCGCGCAATCATTGATCCAACCCACCTGTTCTGCCTGATCTGGCGCAAGCAAGTGCCTAGATTCGTTTAACATAATTCCAAGACGGCATAGATTATTGACTGGCACCTTAAGGTCGTGAGTTGCGATATAAGTAAGCTGCTCCAGTTCATCCACAGCGTCTTGTAATTCGAATGTGCGCTCCGTGATGCGGCTCTCCAATGCCTCGTTAAGCAATGCCAGATCATGGGTCCGCTCGCTTACTTTCGCCTCAAGCTCCGCATTCATCTGTGCAAGCCGAAGCTCACCTTCCTTTTCGACAGTCACGTCCGTGGCGCAACCGATATGGCGCAGCAGGCTGCCATCCACTGCACGGTCAAACACCGCATCAACCGACCGAAGCCATCTTTCTCTACCAGCCTTTGTGATCACGCGGTATTCAAGACTGACTGATGAGTCCCCCTCCAGTTTGGAAATGCGCGCCATATGCTCCCCGAGCAGGACATGATCATCTGGATGCACAATCTCCATCATCATCTGCGCACCAAAGGCGCGAATTTCCTCCGAAGAATAGCCCAGATGCTCTGCAACCGAGCGGTTTGTGTAGTCATTTGCGTATGTTGAATGGTTGAAGACATAGACGAACCCCGGCATCAGACTGACGACGCGGTCAACCGTCGGCATCCGCTGTTCTACTTCCGCCAATACGGACGCGCCCCCCTTGGGCACCGGTCCGCCGGTGGTATACAGGTCTGGTGATGGTTCTGAAGATGTCACAATACTCGCACCCTAGGTTTTGTTGCCGATCATCATTGCCAAAGAGGTTTACGTTTTTATTAATTTTGGCAAATCTTCGCAGTGCGAAACGGCTCAAATACAACCGAACATTTTCAAATGGCCGAGACGATCCGTTTTCGGGGCCGATTCTGCCCAAACCTCACAAAAATACTTGGCCCTGCGACCATCGCGCCCATTGCTCTGTGGCGCACTTGGTTTTAGAAGAGCCAGAAGTCCGCAGTGCGTTTAGCCAACAGGCGTATCTGCATTTCAATATAAGCCAAGGAGGCACCGCATGGCAGACGCAGCCATTAACGGGCACGACCATGAAGACGAACGCGGATTTTTCACGCGCTGGTTCATGTCCACAAACCACAAAGACATCGGTATTCTTTATCTGATCGTCTCCGCTTTTGTCGGGTTCATCTCTGTCGCATTCACGATCTACATGCGCCTCGAACTCATGAACCCCGGCGTCCAGTATATGTGTATGGAAGGCGCGCGTTTCATTGCTGATTCTGCGGCAACCTGTACGCCGAACGGACACCTTTGGAATGTTCTGATCACTGGTCACGGCATCCTGATGATGTTCTTCGTCGTTATTCCGGCGCTCTTCGGCGGTTTCGGCAACTACTTCATGCCACTGCAAATTGGCGCGCCCGATATGGCGTTCCCACGGATGAACAACCTGTCATTCTGGCTCTATATTGCCGGTACGTCACTGGCGATCTGCTCTGTATTGTTGCCAGGTGGTAACGGTCAGGCCGGTTCTGGTGTTGGCTGGGTCCTTTATCCGCCGCTTTCCGTAAAAGAAGGCGGCATGTCGATGGATTTCGCAATCTTTGCGGTCCACGTCTCCGGTGCTTCATCCATCCTTGGCGCGATCAACATGATCACAACCTTTCTGAACATGCGCGCCCCTGGCATGACATTGTTCAAGGTGCCGCTCTTTGCATGGTCGATCTTCGTTACTTCATGGCTCATCCTTCTGTCCCTGCCCGTTTTGGCTGGTGCGATCACGATGCTCCTGATGGACCGTAACTTTGGCTTTGCCTTCTTCGACCCCGCTGGCGGTGGTGATCCGGTTCTGTACCAACACATCTTGTGGTTCTTCGGC
>JBALTK010000218.1:0-6138 GCA_036964385.1 Sulfitobacter sp.
CCCACTCAGGCGTTGGCAATCTTGTTACCGATGATGGGAGCAGTGGCGTGCCTGTCCTACATCATATACCGTAAGCACCCGCACCTCGCCGAATTGGAGCCTCGCAAAGATGTTATCAGCGGGCTCCCCGCTGGACGAACAATGATGCCGGAGAAAAAGGACCCATAGCCAGTCCATAATGCTATCCGGACGGCGACAGACGGCTCGTGTGCAAGCGGAGAGCTGCTTCGTTTCGCTTTGGTCCGACTGGTTGTGCATCTTGGCGATTTCGATGCGATAGTTGCGCGTGCAAAAAGAAGTTCGCGATTGCAGGGTCTAGCTCGTAAAACTCTCAGGTCGGTCAGGATTGCAAACGATTGCTGGGTCTACTGAAGCGGACCATGCACGCGGGTTTTCGTTCAAGGAGGCAAGGAGATGTTTGATATCTTTGGCACTGAACCCGCCCAAATATTCGCCCACGTCGATGTAACGGGAAGAGGGCCCTGCCATGATCAGGGTGTTGAAAGTATCCGATCCTTGAAAATGGGCCAACGCACTGATCATCGCGCTCACGGAGTGGCCGACAATATACCGTCGAGGACGCCAGACGCTTAGCGGTTCGTATTTTTCGGGGTCGTAGGCGTTTGAAACAGATGCTCCCGCACCGACATCGTCGAATGCACCACATTGTCTGGTCCCAACCAAAACCATGCCCGAAGAGCATCACGCGTTCACCTGAACCGGAAGTGCTGACGTCATTCTAGGCTATTGCAGTCATTCCATTTTCAGCCGCTTTAGAAATCTTTGCGTAAATGGAAACTCAATTAAAAATTCACATCAAGATGAAGTTCGGCGTGGGTTGCTGGTAAAAAATTCTGCGCCCTATTGGGAATCTGCACGATTTTGCCAGTGCAGGCCACACTGGTCCCCATGCCGTGCTCGGGGTAATGGGGCCAGAGGACAGGCTTATCCTTGGCTCGACACTGTTCATCCGGATGCTGCGCGGGAGCCGTAGTCTGTGACTACTCCGTGCGGCGCAGCCCAGAAGCTGAATCGAATAAATGTGCCTTGCCAGATTGTATGTCAAAGCGCATCTCGGCCGCGTGGTCTGACATAAGGTGCACACCTTGTAAGCTTGCCGTAAGGGGTTCTGATGACGCTTTGAGCCTGCCGTGCAGCAGAGTGTTTGCGCCAAGCGGTTCTGCCATTTTGACGGTGAGGGCAATTGGGCCTTCTTCGTTGAGAATAAGATGTTCAGGTCTAAAGCCCAATTTAACAGGCCCATCGGCGCCCACGGCGTCGGCAACAGGCTGATCGCCCAACATGACGCGCCCGTTTTTAACCCGGGCATCGACAATATTCATGGCGGGGCTGCCGATGAACTGTGCTGAAAACAATGTCCGTGGTGTCTCGTACACCTCCAGTGGGCTGCCGATTTGTTCGGCGACGCCGCCGTTCATCACGATCATTCTATCGGCCATTGTCATCGCCTCGACTTGGTCGTGGGTGACATACAACGCGGTGATCCCGAGCTTTGATTGCAATTCCTTAATCTCAAGGCGCATCTGTACCCGCAGCTTTGCGTCAAGGTTGCTCAACGGCTCATCAAAGAGGAACAGCGCAGGCTCACGCACAATCGCGCGACCCATAGCGACGCGCTGGCGCTGGCCACCCGATAATTCGCGTGGCTTACGATCCAGCAGCGCCTCCAGCTGCAACAGCTTCGCCGCTTCCTCAACCTTTGCGTTGATCTGTGCCTTTGGCAGTTTCGCAATTTTCAGCCCGTAGCCCATGTTTTGGCGCACCGACATGTGGGGGTAGAGCGCGTAATTCTGAAAAACCATCGCGATGTCGCGGTCCATCGGTTCCTTATCATTCGCGCGCTCGTCGCCGATGAAAACGTCGCCAGAGGAGACAGTCTCAAGCCCGGCGATCATGCGCAGCAATGTCGACTTACCACAGCCTGAAGGGCCGACGATCACGACAAACTCGCCGTCCTTGATATCTGTGCTTATGCCTTGGATCACATTCGTTGCGCCAAAGTTCTTTTTCACATCCCGTAGGGATACCGTTGCCATAATTTACTTCTCGCTATCGACGAGGCCGCGAATAAACAGCCGTTGCATACTGACCACGACGATCACCGGTGGTATCATCGCAAGGATAGACGTCGCCATAATAACGGGCCAGTCCGCCACATCATCGCCAGAGGGAAACATCTGTTTGATGCCCATCACGATGGTGTTCATCTCAGGGTCGGTGGTGATGAGGAGGGGCCAGAGATATTGGTTCCATCCGTAGATAAAGAGGATCACAAAAAGGGCCGCGACATTGGTGCGGCTCATGGGGACGACGATGTCCCAAAAGAACTGCATCGGGCTTGCCCCGTCCACGCGCGCGGCCTCGGCCAACTCATCCGGAATGGTGAGGAAGAATTGGCGGAACAGGAATGTAGCCGTTGCAGAGGCGATCAACGGCATAATCAGCCCACCGTAGCTGTTGAGCATGCCAAAGCTTGCAACGACCTCATAGGTTGGCACGATGCGTACTTCGACAGGCAGCATCAGCGTCAGAAAGATCATCCAGAAGAACAGCATCTTGCCTGGAAATTTGAAATAAACGATGGCGAAGGCGGACAGGAGTGAGATAACGATTTTGCCCACCGCAATGCCGATTGCCATAATCAGACTGTTAAACAGCATCGTGGCCACGGGGACATTCACGCCCGAAAACAGCGCTTTCGAGTAATTCTCGACCAATTGATCGCCGGGCCAAAGAGGCATCGGTGGTTTGACGATTTCGGGTTGCGTGACAGTTGAGGCGACAAACGCCAGCCAGATCGGAAAGAAAATGACCAGCACGCCTAGTATCATAAAGACGTGGGTCAGCCAGAGGCCGGCCCCGCGTTTCTCGACCATGCCGTGAATCTCTTTAGCCATCAGTAATGCACCCGCTTTTCGATAAACTTGAACTGAACGATGGTGAGCAGGCCTACGATGAACAGTAAGATCACAGATTGTGCTGACGATGATCCAAGATCTTGGCCGACGAACCCGTCAGAGAAGACTTTGTACACGAGGATTGTGGTGGATTGCTGCGGACCGCCCGAAGTGATGGTGTGGATCACGCCGAAGGTCTCGAAAAATGCATAGACCACGTTGACCACGAGTAAGAAGAAGGTCGTAGGCGACAGCAGCGGTAAAACTATGGTCCAGAACCGACGCCAAAAACGCGCACCGTCGATGGCCGCGGCCTCTATGACCGAACGCGGTACAGCCTGAAGCGCAGCAAAAAAGAAAAGGAAGTTATAGCTGATCCGCCCCCATGCGGAGGCGACAACAACAAGGCCCATGGCCTCGCCACCGTTCAGCACATGATTCCAATCATAGCCCAGTGTGCCCAGATACCAAGAGACAACGCCCACGCGGGTGTTGAACATGAAGATCCAAAGAACGCCCGCAATTGCAGGGGCTACGGCGTAGGGCCAGATCAGCATAGTACGGTAGACGCCAGAACCTTTGATGAGCCGGTCTGCGATGACCGCCAGAAATAGCGCGGGGATCATCGAGCAGAGAGTCACAAGGATCGAGAAAGTCGCCGTGGTGAGGAATGCTGCGCGGTAATATTTATCGCTCAGCAGGAATTCAAAATTGCCCATTCCTACATATTGTGAGGATAGGCCAAAGGGGTCGGGTATGAACAGCGATTGCCAGATCGCCTGACCCGCAGGATAGAAGAAGAAGACGGCGGAGATCAGCACTTGGGGTGCGATCAGCAGTGCAGGCAATAGCCAGCCGCGGAACGTGACACGTTTCTCCAATTTGCTGCCATCCTGTGTGTATTGCGTGAAAAAGGCAGGCCCATTCCCGAGCCCGCCTTACGTCGTTTACTTGGTTTATTTATTGGCGCTTTCAAAGCGGCGCAGCAGTGCATCGCCGCGTTCTTTTGCGCTATCCATCGCTTCTTGGGCTGTTTTGTCGCCTGCCCAGATGGCTTCCAACTCTTCGTCGATGATGCCGCGGATCTGATCAAAGGAGCCAAGGCGCAGACCTTTGGAATTGGCCGTAGGCTCTTTCGCAGTCATCTGGATAACTGCAACGTCAGTGCCTACGTTCTCGTCGTAGAACCCTGCCGCGCGTGTCGCTTCACCTGCTTCAGCCGTGATTGGCAAATAGCCTGTGTCCTGATGCCATTTGGCCTGCACGTCGGAGGAGGACAAGAAGCTCAGGAATTCACCCGCACCTTTGTATTCCGCGTCTTCGTGACCTTCCATAACCCAAAGCGATGCACCACCAATGATGGTGTTCTGCGGTGCGTTACCGACACCTTCCCAATAGGGCAGAGGGCGGACGTCGAAATCAAACTCGGCCTCGGATTTGATACCCGCGTAGCCTGCCGAGCTTTCGGTGAACAGCGCGCATTCGCCTGCGCGGAAGTTCGCGCCGCTTTCGTTGCGGCGGCCAGTGTAGATGAATTTCCCGTCTTTGGCCCATTCGCCCATTGCCGTCAGGTGCGCTACTTGTGCTTCGCCGTTCAGCATCAGCTCTGTGTCGAGACCGGCAAAGCCATTGTCTTGGGAGGCGAAGGGAACGTCGTGATATGCTGACAGGTTTTCGAGATGAATCCAGCTTTGCCATGCGGTGACGAGTGGGCATTCTTCTCCGCCTGCCTTGAGCGCATCAAGCGTCTCGCCGACCTTCTGCCATGTCGACAGGTCAGTGTCGGGATCGACGCCTGCCGCAGTCATTGCATCGCGGTTCACCCAAAGGACGGGTGTGGAGGCGTTGAAGGGCAGAGACAGCATGTCCCCTTCGGTTGTCGTGTAATAGCCTTTGACCGCACCGATATAGGCATCTGGATCGAATTTCGCGCCACTTTGCGCCATGACTTCGAACATCGGACGAACAGCGCCACTCGCGGCCATCATTGTAGCAGTGCCAACTTCGAACACCATCAGGATATGCGGCTGCTCACCTGCGCGGAACGCGGCGATGCCAGCGTTGAGCGTCTCCGAGTAGTTGCCCTTGTGGCTTTGCACGACGGTATATTCGTCCTGACTTGCGTTGAATTCTTCAACCTGTGCTGCGACCAGCTCACCAAGGCGGCCAGTAAACGCGTGCCAGAATTGCACTTCGGTTTGCGCCATCGCCGCCATCGGCGATAGCATTGTGGATACGGCGAGCGCGCCGAGTACAGATTTCTTCATAGTTCCTCCCATGCACCAAAGCAGTGCTGTGTCTTTCAGATACCGTGTTCACACTCCGTGCATCTTTCGCGTGAAGGTTGTGTGGTGGGGAAACGATACACTGAGTTAGTTGAAATTCAAGATTTCATAAAAAACGACTAATGTATTTAATTTCATGCACTTATCGTATCGAAACAAATCTATTCAACGGTCTTCTTCTCTTCCAGTCCGCGAGTCGTCGCTGAATGGGGCGCCTGTGCCACCTGACCTTAATGACCAAGTATCCGCTACATCTCAGGGTGGAGTAGCTGGCATTTTTCAGTGTTGATCTGCCAGTTTCAAGTCACCTTCCGAGGGATGAATTGAGTGAAAAGGCATTTGGGTTAGAAGTATGACATTCGAAAATTGGCACTGTTTCATGGTGCATCCTGTTGTCGCACTTAAAGATACATTTAAAGTATTGCTTTTGTGGTGAGGGCGAACTATTTCGATTGGCATAAAAGAACCATTTTGAATGTAGGATAAAAGCATGAGCCTCAGAATCGGCGATACAGCCCCAGATTTCACAGCGGATACAACGACTGGTCCAATCCAATTCCATGACTGGATCGGCAATGATTGGGCATTCTTTTTCAGCCATCCCGCAGACTTTACGCCTGTTTGCACCACAGAGATGGGGCGTACTGCACAGCTCGCGGATCAGTTCGCTGCGCGCGGCGTCAAGCCTATTGGCCTGTCGACAGACACAGTTGGTGAGCATCTAAAATGGATCGACGATGTCAACGACACGCAGCATACAAGCTTGCGGTTCCCGATTGTCGCAGATGCCGATCTAAGGATTGCGCAGCTCTATGATATGATCCACCCTAACGAGAGCGCGACAGCCGCCGTACGATCCGTCTTTATCATTGATCCTGACAAGAAAATCCGCCTGATGATGACCTATCCTATGAATGTGGGCCGGAATTTTGATG
>JBALTK010000219.1:0-6134 GCA_036964385.1 Sulfitobacter sp.
CCAATCGCGATGGAGCAAGGCCTCCGTTTCGCGATCCGCGAAGGTGGCCGCACCGTTGGTGCGGGCGTTGTATCCAAAATCACTGAGTAAGCTGATTGGCCGCAAGGCCGATACGCGAACCCGGTAAACAAAGGCCTCCCCAATCGGGGAGGCCTTTGTTGCATCTGATGATTGGACTCCTTTTCAAGCGTTGCTACGAATGTAGCCAACCAAAGGACTTCCAATGCCAGATCAGTCATTCCCAAAATCATCCACCGCGCATCCTATATCCTTGCCAGACGGAAGCATGCATCAAGGGACCGTATTTCTGTCTACTGTCTTGGATCATCCGCGCATGCAGGTTGGCGAATATACCTACGCTAGCGCACATGAAGCGCCAGATGATTGGGCCGCGCGCCTCGCGCCGTATTTATATGAATTCAGCCCTGAAAAGTTGATCATCGGAAAATTTTGCCAGATCGCGGACGGGGTCAAGTTTATCACTGCTTCTGCAAATCACCGATATGACGGGATTTCGTCGTATCCATTTGCTGTGTTTGACGGTGGCTCTCGTGAGGGGCGCGCTTCGCTGCCTGAAGCTGGGCCGGATACCGTGGTAGGCAACGATGTCTGGATTGGGCAGGGCGCGCGTATCCTACCCGGTGCTCGGATCGGCAATGGTGTTATCATTGGTGCGGGTGCCGCTGTTGCAGGCGAGATACCGTCATACGCCATTGTCGCTGGTAATCCGGCAAAGGTGCTGCGGTTCCGTTTCAGTCGCGAGGAGGTCAGAACCTTGGAGGCGCTGAATTGGTGGGATTGGCCGATTGAAACGATTCTTGCGAACGAAGCGGTTGTTAGCGGGGGCGATGTCGCAGCGCTTGCCAAATTGGCTCCTTGAGCCTTGGTCGATGTATAGTGTGGAGGTCAGGGTGCGTCCGTACACAAGCATCGCATAAGGGAGGCTGCGGCCCTTAGCTGGGCATAGCAACGGTCGTACAAGGGCAGTTGTTCAATAAGAACAGCGACGATTGCCGCGCATTGACTGCTTTGCGATGAATTTCCAATATTACGCGCACGATCCCTCTTGATCCTACATGAAATCCAGACTACCCACACCGAAGGCATAGGGGTTTAGCTCAGTTGGTAGAGCATCGGTCTCCAAAACCGAGGGTCGTGGGTTCGAGTCCCTCAGCCCCTGCCAAATCTCCAGACATTGTGTGGCGTATTGTTTCCTGACAGGTCAGTATATTCCGCACGCTTACCTGCCCAGCCGGCTTTGTACGGCCATCTGCAACAATGCCATTCTCCTGACACATACACTCCATCGAAGAGCCGTAAATTGTAGGCATATTTGTCGCTGATAGATTTAGAGCAATGGTATGAACAGATGACTTCAGCCCCAATAACATCGCCCGAAAACGAAGCGACCGCTGAGACGGAGCTGGACGCAAGTTCGCTCAGTGCGATCCGGTCGATTCTGACGGAAGAAGTTGCACCTGCACCGCGGAGCAAGTTGGGGCGCGGGAAATCCGTACCTGAACCTGTTGAAGAGGTCGCTCGCGTGCGGCGCAAGGCGGATATATTGCCTGACCTGGCAAGTGCCGAAGCTATTAATGCCATGGTCGAAGTCGCTCCAAAGGCCAAGCGTGGCTTTTCTCTGCGCCGCAAGCCCGCAAAAGCGAAAAAGACCTTAGCGAAGCCAACTGCTGTAAAAGCGAAAGCAGCCCCTGTTGATGCATTTGGTGAAGCAGAAGCGGGGATCGTGGATCGGATTCGCGCCTATCGCCCTACTGCAAAGCATGTCGCCTTTGCGGCCATCGCGCTTTTTGTGTTCATGCGGCCATGGCTTGTGTTCGGTCTGCTGGCATTTTTCATTATCGTTATGATCGGCGTTTTCCTTATCGCTGGGTATGACGGATTTTGGCACGGTGTGGTCAAGGTCAGCCGTTGGTATGCAACGCGCCGTCCATCCCGAGCCGCGATCCTTCATGCCCGACTGGACAGTTTTGCCGTGCGTTGGGACGCCATTCTGGACCGCTTTCCCGAAGGGACGGTAGACGGGCTGTATCTGCCGGATTTTGCTGAACTGGCTTCTGCTGATGCGCGCCACGATGAAGTGGTTGAGCGCCGTTTGGCGGGGATGCAAGAGAAGGGCGCCTGAACGCGCTTGAATTGCAGCCTTGAAACACCCCGCTTGTGTCGTTAGATGCGTCTTACGCGATAATTCAGGATGTATTCCATGGCCACTACCAACCCACTTCAGTTCATTCAGCAAGTCCGCGCCGAAGTGGCAAAGGTCGTATGGCCAACCCGCCGTGAGGTTATGCTGACTACCGTAATGGTATTTATCCTCGCCGCTCTTACAGCGGTGTTCTTTGCGCTTGTTGATATCGTGATCCGTGGCGGGCTTCAGTACGTGCTGAACATGTTTGGCTAAGACAGACAGTCTTGTACGATGGCGGCTCATTTGGTCGCAAATATCTCTTCAAACACTTGAATCCTCATGGCGTGTGGGCTAGTCCGCAAGTCTGTCCAGTAGCACGCGCGCATTGATTCGAGTTGCGCGCCCGAGTTTGTTGCAGGCAGAGTGGGGCAAGCCCCGCAAGTTTTTAGGAATACGCAAGCGCAAGTCGCTTAGGACAAGGACGGAAAGATCAAATGGCAAAAAGATGGTATTCGGTCAGCGTCCTGTCGAACTTTGAGAAAAAGATCGCAGAGCAGATCCGTAACACTGCTGAAGAGCAGGAAATGTCCGACCAGATCGACGAAGTGCTGGTTCCCACCGAAGAGGTGATCGAAGTGCGTCGCGGCAAGAAGGTCACGACCGAGCGTCGCTTCATGCCCGGATACGTTCTGGTGCACATGGAAATGTCCGATCGTGGTTATCACCTGATCAACTCCATCAACCGCGTCACAGGTTTCTTGGGCCCGCAGGGGCGTCCAATGCCGATGCGCGATGCCGAAGTGACTGCAATCCTTGGCCGTGTCCAAGAGGGTGAAGAAGCGCCACGCACACTCATCCACTTCGAAATCGGTGAGCGCGTTAAAGTTGGCGATGGTCCGTTTGAAGATTTCGACGGGATGGTGGAAGAGGTCGACGAGGATAACCAAAAGCTCAAAGTTATGGTGTCCATCTTTGGTCGCGAAACACCAGTCGAGCTGGACTTCACTCAGGTGAACAAGCAGGTTTAATTGCCTCGGCACTTTCCGAACACAAAATAACATTCGATGGCGTTACCTTTTGCGAGGTGACGCCATTCTCTATTTTGTTGATTGATCAAAGGCTTTGGTTCACCATCCGTGAGAGTCCAAGTCCGCTATGCGGACGAAGCCGACCTCCACTTAAGAAGCCCGAATGTCGGTTTTCAGGAAACCGTTCAACAAACGGTCGTTTTTGGAAGATATCTTTACACTCCTCCAAGCGGCTCTTTCAGAGCTTTATAGCCTTCTTATTTTTGCTTCGTTACGTTACCTGTGACTAGCAATTGCGTGAGAAAAATTTTGGCCGCCAAATCAATCACATTAGGAGAAGAACTCTCCGAAAATTTTGCCGCAAAATCTGATCTCAATATCGGTGCGCAGTTTCGTAAATACTTGATGATAATCATAAAATGCTTCGTGCTGGCTTGCATTTCCATGATGGTCATCTGGTGGTTCTTGGGGCAACCAGACGTGGACAAGATCCCGGCTTTGATATTTTTAACGGCACTGACCATCTTCTGGTTGTTTGTGAATCGCAAATTGTTTGTGAATCGCAAAGTTCGCGGAAACAAATCACACTTCTTCAAATCACACTTCTTGTTGGACAATGATCGACAAGGTTTCATGCATGGTCTTCGATTGGATGAGAAAGCGGCCGTCATTGATGGAAGTAATATTTACCATCTCGGGCACGACAACAAACTAGACGCCCAACCATTGGGCGAGATCGCGCACCAACTTCGCTCAGAGGGATATCGTGTCGTTTGTTTCTTTGACGCAAATATCTTTCACACACTTGGCGAACACGGGGCTTTCCGACGCGATATACGGCATTCCGTGGCAATACTTGAAGATATTTTTGGGCTTATGAACGACGAAATTTATGTCGTTCCGAGCGGGGTTCAAGCAGATAAATACATTCTGGAGTGTCTCAAATACATGCCAATATGCTTTGCCGTGACCAACGATAGGTTTCGTGACTACGCAAACCAATATCCGACGGTGATGAAAGATAACCTTTGGCGCAAAGGCGTGGCAATTTCAGGCAGTGAAATCAAGTTGCTGCAACATCGACAATAAAACTCATAAAAGGGGTTTGACGGGTAGCTGTTGGGGCCGCACAGCCGACCTTAATGACCGTCGCTAAAACCCTCGTTTTTGGCACAGCTGAAAACGTCCCATTTTCGGCTGCCAAAAACGTCATTCAAAACCCAAGCAGTTGTTGAAGCTTTTTGAGCCGCGCGTGATATCAGACATTAGCTGCAATGCAGAAATTTGGTAAAGAGGGCTCAGAGCAGACATTAGAAGAACTGCCTCCAACCATCACTTGCATTATCAACCCTACATGCGCTATGCGACCCAAGTTGCCTTTAGGGGCGACTCACATCGTGGGAGGCGAGGGTGCCGCGGCATCCAAACCACAACCACGCAACACATATCCCGAGGGTCGCGTCCCGAGGGTGTTGAAAGGAGAGCCATCATGGCCAAGAAACTCGTCGGTACGATGAAGTTGCAAGTTAAAGCGGGTCAAGCGAACCCGTCCCCGCCAGTAGGCCCAGCATTGGGTCAGCGCGGCATCAACATCATGGAATTCTGTAAAGCGTTTAACGCCAAGACAGCAGACCTCGAGCCGGGCGCACCATGCCCGACCGTAATCAGCTACTATCAGGACAAGTCCTTCACGATGGACATCAAGACGCCACCTGCGTCCTACTTCCTGAAGAAAGCCGCCAAAGTGAACTCCGGTGCGAAAACACCTTCACGTGAGACCGTTGGCACGATCACTGCGAAGCAGCTGCGCGAAATCGCAGAAGCGAAGATGGTCGACCTTTCCGCGAACGACGTGGAAGCAGCAATGAAAATCATTATGGGCTCCGCAAAGTCCATGGGCATCGAGGTTAAGTAAGATGGCTAAACTTGGAAAACGTACCCGCGCTGCACGTGAAGCATTCGTCGGCAAAGAGAACCTTACAGTTGAAGAAGCTGTAGCGCTGATCAAAGGTAACTCGAACACAAAGTTCGATGAGACTGTTGAGATCGCAATGAACCTCGGCATCGATCCACGTCACGCAGACCAAATGGTTCGCGGCGTTGTGGGCCTGCCAAACGGCACAGGCAAAGACGTTCGCGTTGCGGTCTTCGCACGCGGTCCGAAAGCTGACGAAGCCAAAGAAGCTGGTGCCGATATCGTTGGCGCCGAGGACCTGATGGAAATCGTTCAAGGCGGCAAGATCGACTTTGACCGTTGCATCGCGACACCTGACATGATGCCCGTTGTTGGTCGTCTTGGTAAAGTACTTGGCCCACGCAACCTGATGCCGAACCCTAAAGTCGGTACAGTGACAATGGACGTTGCCGCAGCTGTGAAAGCAGCGAAGGGCGGCGAAGTGCAGTTCAAAGCTGAAAAGGGCGGTGTCGTCCATGCAGGCGTTGGCAAAGTCTCCTTTGACGAAGCCAAGCTGGTTGAAAACATCCGTGCCTTCATCGGTGCGGTTGCAAAAGCCCGTCCTGCTGGCGCCAAAGGCTCCTACATGCAGAAGATTGTCTTGTGTTCCACAATGGGCCCAGGCGTATCTGTTTCGGTTGATAAGGCTGTTTCCGAGTAATCTCGGAATACTAGATTTAAGAAAGGGCGCTCCGTTGGAGCGCCCTTTTTCGTTTGTATGGGGCAGATGGTCTTCTCCCCTCGATAGATTGGCCATTCGGTGCCTCGGATAAGGGCATCTCGTTCATTCACTGTGCTGACAGGACGATAATATGATACACATCCTGCGGATGCTCGAACGCGCAAAAGGACTGCAAAGAATGATTGCCTACGTCACAGTTGGTTCCGATGATATCGCGGTTGCGCGCCGGTTTTACGTGTCATTCCTGCCTGCCCTCGGGTACGGGCTGAGCGAGGGTCCCGAAGGGCTAAGCTTCGCGCTCCCCGTGGCGCAGGGGCAATCGCC
>JBALTK010000220.1:0-6104 GCA_036964385.1 Sulfitobacter sp.
CCTAATGAGATGGATGTGAAGCCGATGGATAAAAAGGAACTGAGGAAAGCTAAGTCAGCGGAAGTGCTTCCCGTTGTGGTTTCAGACCGACACCCTGCTAAAGCCGAGGCCGCAGCGGAGCATCCACATCAGAATCTTGACCGCGCGATGCGGGCTGCTCTGGCTCGCCTCACTGGCGGTATTTCTCCCCATTCGGTCTCTGAGGCTTGGGGAGATTGGGCGCTACATCTCGGCCGATCACCCGGTCGCCAGTTAGAACTTTCAGAAAGAGCGCAGTCCAATGCGCTGAAAGTTATGGCTTACACAGTCGGTGTTGCGGGCGGCAAGGACGTGGCCGCGCCGTTCTCGCCAAAAGACTATGATCACAGGTTTTCGCATCAATCGTGGAACACGCCTCCGTTTAATCTGTGGCAGCAGAGCTTTCTCGCAGTTCAGGATTGGTGGGATCAAGCGACAGATAATATGCGCGGCCTTCAAAAACAGGATGCTGACAGGACAAAGTTTCAGGTGCGGCAGGCTCTTGATTTAGTGTCACCTTCCAACTTCCCGATGATGAATCCGGAAATCATTGAGAAAACAGTAAAATGCGGTGGTCAAAACCTTATCGAAGGTGCTGGCCACCTTACAGATGACCTCATTCAAACCCTCACCCAAACCCGCAAGCCCGCGCCAGACGGGTATAAGATCGGGATAAATTTGGCCTGTACACCGGGGCAAGTCGTGTTCCGCAACCACTTGTTTGAACTGATTCAATACACACCCCAAACTAAAACAGTTCACCCAGAGCCAGTGCTTTTTGTGCCCGCGTGGATCATGAAATACTATATTCTCGACCTTTCGCCCCAAAACTCCATGGTAAATTATTTGGTATCCCAAGGGTTCACCGTGTTCATGATTTCTTGGTGCAATCCTACAGCGGATCAGTCTGAGTTGTCGCTTGAAGACTATCGAAAAAGTGGTGTCTTGGCCGCGCTTGACGCAATAAACGAAATTTTTCCCGATCAGAAAATCCACGCGAACGGCTATTGCCTTGGCGGTACGCTCCTTGCCATCACAGCTGCAACGATGGCCAGAGACTGCGATGAGCGACTGGCTTCTATAACCCTGATGGCAGCACAGGTGGATTTTGCAGAGGCCGGTGAACTGCTGCTTTTTGTAGACGAAAGTCAGGTTGCCTTTGTCGAAGATATGATGTGGGAGCAAGGATACCTCGACCGGCCACAGATGGCGCGGACCTTTGCCTCGATCCGGTCTGAAGATTTGATCTATACGCGTGCCGTTAACCGCTATTTTCTGGGCAACGATGATCTCCCAACTGATATAGGCGTATGGAATGGCGATACAACGCGCATGCCGGCTCGCATGCATTCCGAGTATCTGCGCGGGCTCTTTCTGGAAAACCGCCTGACCGCGGGTCGATTTGCCGTTGAGGGCCGTGTGATTGCCCTCAAAGACATCGCAGCGCCGATGTTTGTCATCGCAACCGAGACTGACCATATCGCGCCATGGAGATCAGTCTACAAGACCAAGCTGTTTACTGACTGTGATCTTACTTTTGTCCTGACTAAGGGTGGGCACAATGGCGGCATCATTAGCGAGCCGGGGCATTTTGGTCGCCATTACCGCGTCGGTCACCGGCCAAGCGGTGCGCACTACAAGGGCCCAGACCCTTGGTTCTCAGAAGCGACGCCAATTGCAGGGTCTTGGTGGCCGGAATATTCGAAGTGGCTAAAGACCCAGTCCGGCAAGCGGTTCAAGCTGCCGAGGGCCGGTTCGCCTGAAACCACACGTCTAGCCTTGGGCGAGGCACCGGGTACATACGTTCACCAAATTTGATCCCAACGGCTCTTCAGTGCTGTACAAACCGATAGGATCAGTCGGCATCATTGCCTTTGCAATCCCGCATCGCGGAACTGATCGTTACGATTTGACCAAGCGCAAGTGGCAGCAAGCTCATCCCAAAGATCAGCAACCAGGCATCGAAGGTTGGAATTCTCAGATCGAGCGCATCGGACGCAGCAGGGACAAACAACACCAACGCTAGCAAGCCAATGCTCAGCAGAAGCGCACCCCAAACATATTTGTTGCTCGTGACCTCATTGCGGATCAGTCCCGATCTTGGATCTCGCATGTTGAAGACATGCCAGAGTTGGGCAAATGCGAGCGTCAGGAAAGACACAGTGACAGCAGCATCGGACGTCATGCCCAGATAGGTTTGTGCCAGAACGAAAGCACCAAGAGTAGATCCTGAAATGCTAAAGCCGTGCAAAACGATTGCAATCCACAACGCGCGCGTCACGATCGGTTTTTTTGGATCGCGAGGTGGGCGCTCCAAGATCTTCTCGTTGCCTTCGCTTGCCCCCAATGCGAAGGCGGGAAAAACATCCGTAACCAGATTCAGAAAGAGGATTTGAAGTGGCATTAGCGGGAGGGGCAGACCAACAAGGATGGCCGCACCAACAACCAAGATTTCGCTGAGGTTGCAAGACAGGAGATAAATTACAAATCGCTGAATATTGCGAAAGATAGCCCTGCCCTCACGGATAGCTGCCACAATCGATCCGAACGCATCATCGCGAAGCACCATCGCGGCAGCTTCTCTTGCGATTTGTGTTCCCCTAAGACCCATTGCGACACCAATATCCGCCTGCCTTAAGGCTGGTGCGTCATTCACACCATCGCCTGTCATGGCTACGATCTGACCATCGTTCTGATAGAGCGTGATAAGCTCAAGTTTTTGCGTAGGGCTTACTCTTGCAAAGACATCGGCCTGCCGTAGCGTTTCAATGTCATCGCCCGACAGCTCCCCGATTGGACGAAGGCTGCTGCCTTCGATCACGACAGGGTCGTGATCCGCTAAGCCGACAGACGCAGCAATGTTCTTTGCGGTCACCGCATGATCCCCAGTCATCATGATGACACGTATCCCCGCAGTGCGACATTTTGCGATCGCATCAGGTACGTCTGCCCTTGGCGGGTCAAACAATCCGAGCAGGCCAAGAAATGTCAGACCTGAATAGTCGGCATGCTCTGGCAACGACACATCTCGCTTTGCGACCGCCAACACACGCATACCACATGACGCCATCTCGTCCGTGCGCGTTTTCCAGATCGTAAACTCGTCTGAAGTCATGCCTTCAACGGCTCCACCATCTTCTTGGACTGAAGTGCACGCCTCCAGCACCGCTTCCGGTGCTCCCTTAACCCACATTACATACTCATGGTCAGCCGCGTTGATTGTCCCCATCATCTTTGATGTGGAATCGAACGCAATCTCGCGCATTCGAGGAAAGCGGCTCAGATGCTCCTGAATGTTCAGTCCCCCAGCCCTTGCAGCTACCAGCAGGGCCTGCTCTAGAGGATCACCAGTATGCTTTCCGTCCTTGTCGCTGAGTTCTGCATTGTTGCACAACAGGCCGGCCATTAAGATGTCGTCGAAGCAAGATCGGCCACCAACCTCTTCGCCATCGTTCTTTCGCTGAAACCGTCCTGAGACATCAGACAATTCATACACTGCTTCTGCGCAGTTGATTTCACGCAGTTGCATGCTGTTTTCAGTTAAGGTCCCAGTTTTATCCGTGAAGATAATGGTCGTCGCTCCGAGCGTTTCAACGGCCGACAACCGCTCGATTAGCGCGTTCTGTTTGGCCATCCTCCACATACCACGCGCCAAAGCCATGGTCGCAACAACTGGTAAACCCTCAGGAATTGCAGCTACTGCAAGGGCTACCGATGCCTCAATCATAAGGAAGACATCTTCGCCTTGACCAACACCCAGAACGCCCAAAATTGCGACAACTACTAATGTGAATTTTATCAACTGCCCGCTCAATATTTGCAATTGGCGTTCCAATGGCGATTGTTCTGGCGCGGCCTCTGCCACAAGCTTGGAAATCTGACCGAGCTCTGATTGCAGCCCGGTTCCAACAACTATGCCAACCGCGCTGCCGCGTGTGATGGCAGTTCCTTTGAAAGCCATCCCGGACCTGTCACCTATCGGGCAATCGGCTGCAACCGCTTCGGTATTCTTTTCAACAGCAACGGATTCACCAGTCAAAGCCGATTCATCCGCTGACAGATTTGACGTTTCAACCAGCCTTAGATCAGCGGTAACTATGTCACCACCTTCCAATAGCACAACATCGCCCGGCACAAGATCTTCCGCTTGGATAAGGGCTGCTTTGCCATCCCGACGCACACGCGCCGTACGATGACCTAAAAGCCGGAGCGCTTCCATTGATCGAGCAGCACGCAATTCAGTTACAAAACCGATCGTGCCATTGATTACGAGAACCAACACAATCGCGATACCTTCCTTCCAATCGCTGAAAAACATGGCGATAGCTGCGGCTGCGGCCAAGAGCAAAACGACAGGGCTTTCGAACTGATGCCGAACTAACCTCATAAGGCTTATAGGCTTTCTTGAGGCCAAGCGATTTGGTCCAAAAATGGCTCTTCGTGTATTGGTTTCACCTAGTGACAGCCCAGTTTTTACTGATGTTCCAGATGCCTCAACTACGTCTTGCACATTTACAGCGTGCGGATTGACCGTCAGTAGTGCCGATTGCGCCTGAGTGTTAGCTGTTTGTTTCATAGCTTTCCTTGCTGCCTCCAACGATGCATCTCAGTTCGTTTGACTTCTTCGTTGTGACGACTGCTGGATTACCAACTGCAACCGCAACGCCCAAATTGGCGACTGAGCTATAGCCCCCTTCTTCTGACAACTTCCTGAGAAATAAAATTGACGCGCATCAATCCCAGCCCTTTCGGATTTGTGATGCTGGCAGAGGTAATGGGCTTGGAGTTTCCTTATGTGACGCATTTCACTTTTGTTAACCTTCGGTTTTGTTTTTCTCTCCATGGCGTGTTCGCCAACAGACTACGGACCGCGGGAAACTGTGGCAGATCATGCAGCCGTTGATTTCGAAGATTTGGCTGATTTAGGCTTTCTTGAGCGTCTTGATTTTCCTGTGCATCCCGCTTGGGCTTGGTTATTGAAGTATTGATCGCTGCTCTGGTTTTTTCAAAAAATCTGGAGACGGGAAATGCACGGTCAAACACTTCGATAAAGACTATGCTAAGAGGTCAGGACTACCCATTGGGTTTTACCCTTTTGTAGCTCCACACTACCGAGACATGTTTGATTCAAAAAAGTTATTGGCGGTGCTGGAAACCGACAGTCAATGACACTCGTTTTCTCGTTGATACTGTGGAGATCCGCAATTTGCAGGTCGTTTTTTATTATTAACCATGACCCTGTATGCGTAAGGTTCCCCTTTGCATGCACATGCCAGCCGCCTTGGAAGCCGCGCGACTAAGAGGCTGAAGTTATTCATAACTTCCGAACAGATGGAGTTTCCCGAAGTCTGAACCATGCAAGCTTATGCCCCATTGCCAATAGCGCACGTATGAATTTTTTCGTTTCTTGCTAAATACTGAACCTCCTGATTTCTGTATTGAAACTCCCCACCAAGGCTTGCAACTGTGTGGTGAAAACCGCTGGGAGGATCGTTCATGCAAAGCTGGCCCACAAAGATCACTGACCTGATATCCGTCGAGACGCATTTTCACAGGGCGGGCATCAAGTGTTTCTCCAAGCGCCCGTCCGACCTGAATACCATGGTGCAGGAAGCTGTTGCGCGTAATCCGAATGGCGAAGCGCTGGTTTGTGATAGGCTACGCCTAACGTATCAACAGATGGACGAACACGTCACTGCGGCCGCTTGCGGGCTTGTCCGTGCGGGTATTTCAAAAGGGGAAAGGGTTGCACTGCTCTTGGCAAACGGTCCCGAATTTCTCATCGTTCTACTTGCCGCTCTGCGCATCGGGGCCATCGCTGTTCCGATCAACGTGCGGGAACAAACGCCAGAGTTTACAGAAATACTAAATGATTGCGGAGCGGCCGTGCTGTTTCATGATGCTGATATTGGCGAAAAACTACCAGCGCCCGAGACATTGCCAATGATCCGGCAGCGATTCAGCGTGGGCGGTCCAACTGTTGGTTCACAGGGTTATGAAACGCTGGCCGTTACAGATACCGCGCTGGCGGCTATTACCGTTGATGAGGAAGATACCGCAGTCATCCTCTACACCTCCGGCACGAC
>JBALTK010000221.1:0-5964 GCA_036964385.1 Sulfitobacter sp.
CTGTCACAGGTATGGCGACCGGAAATACGCTCGACCATCGCATCATCTTCTACTTCAAGGCTGATGGCCGCATGCACTTGCGTGTTTTTGGAGGCCAAAACATCTGCCAAAGCTTCCGCCTGTGGAATTGTGCGCGGAAAACCATCAAGAATGACGCCCGCCGCACAATCGGGATCGGCGAGCCGGTCGCGCAGGATATTGATGACAATCTCGTCACTCACCAACCCACCGGATTCCATCACAGATTTGGCTGCTTTGCCCGCAGGGGTGCCCGCTGCAACGGCTTGCCGCAACAGATCCCCCGTGGATAATTGGACAAGACCAAACTGGTCTTCGAGGATCTTCGCCTGCGTTCCCTTACCTGCACCCGGAGGCCCAAGTAAAATAAGAACAGGTACGGTGCTGTAGTCACGCATGTCTTACTCCTTGTTCATTCTGTTTTCGATGAGGTCGTCGACAACCGAGGGATCGGCCAGCGTTGACGTATCTCCCAGCGCATCAAAGTCGTTTTCCGCAATCTTGCGCAGGATACGACGCATGATTTTTCCAGACCGCGTTTTGGGAAGGCCCGGTGACCACTGGATGAGATCAGGTGCTGCGATCGGACCAATTTCCGTCCGTACCCAAGTACGCAATTCCTTACGCAGGTCTTCGCTCGGCTCTTCGTCGTTCATTAAGGTGACGTAGCAATAGATGCCTTGGCCCTTGATGTTATGCGGGTAGCCGACCACAGCGGCTTCCGCGACCTTGCGGTGTGCCACCAATGCGCTCTCAACCTCTGCGGTTCCCATCCGGTGGCCGGATACGTTGATTACGTCGTCCACTCGGCCCGTTATCCAATAGTCGCCATCCTCGTCGCGGCGGCAGCCGTCACCGGTGAAGTAATAGCCTTTGTAGTCCGAGAAATAGGTCTTCTCGAAACGGTCATGATCGCCCCAGACGGTGCGCATCTGCCCGGGCCAACTGCCTTTTAGGCAGAGCACACCCTCACAAGCAGTGTCGTGAATTTCTTCACCCGTTGTCGGCTCCAGTACCACAGGCTCGATCCCGAAAAACGGCTTCATTGCGGAGCCGGGTTTGAGCGCGTGGGCACCGGGCAGGGGGGTCAGCAAGTGGCCGCCTGTCTCGGTCTGCCACCATGTATCGACGATTGGCAGTTTCCCTTTGCCAACAACATCGTTGTACCAGTTCCATGCTTCGGGGTTGATCGGCTCGCCTACAGTGCCGAGCAATTTGAGGCTGCTCAGATCACATTTCTCGACAAATTCGGGGCCCTTGGCCATCAGCGCGCGGATCGCAGTGGGGGCAGTGTAGAATTGCGAGACCTTGTGCTTTTCGCAGACCTGCCAGAATCGACTGGCATCGGGGTAGGTCGGCACGCCTTCAAACATCAGCGTGGTCGCGCCATTGGCGAGCGGGCCGTAGACGATATAGCTGTGGCCCGTGACCCAGCCCACATCGGCGGTGCACCAGTACACGTCACCTTCGTGGTAATCGAACACCAGTTCATGGGTCATTGCGGCGTAAACCATATAGCCGCCCGAGCTGTGCACAACACCCTTAGGCTGGCCGGTAGAGCCGGAGGTGTAGAGGATGAACAGCGGGTCTTCGGCACCGATCTCGACGGGAGGGCAATCGTTTGATGCGGCAGCGGCAAGCGCGCCATAATCCAGATCGCGGCCCTCGACCCAAGTGGTTTGCCCGCCCGTGCGTTTCACGACAAGGCATTTTACCGTGTCCTTGCAGTGCAAAAGCGCCTCATCGGCGTTTGATTTAAGCGGCGTCTTGCGCCCGCCGCGTGGGGCGTAGTCTGCGGTGATGACAACCTTGGCGTCCGACCCGTTGACCCGCGCGGCCAAAGCATCAGGCGAGAAGCCTGCAAAGACGATTGAGTGGATCGCACCGAGCCGCGCACAGGCCAGCATGGCATAGGCAGCCTCGGGGATCATCGGCAGATAGATCACAACGCGGTCGCCCTTGCTCACGCCTTGATCCTTAAGCACATTCGCCATGCGGCTGACCGCATCATGCAATGCGGTGTAAGTGATGTGCTGGGCATCCTCTTCGGGATCGTCGGGTTCGAATATAATCGCGGTCTGGTTACCGCGCGTGGCCAGATGCCGGTCGATGCAGTTGGCCGAGACGTTCAGCGTGGCATCGGCGTACCAGTTGATGTGGACGTTGCCCAATGTGAAATCGACGTCTTTCACCGATGTATAGGGTTTGATCCAATCGATCCGCTTACCCTGTTCACCCCAGAACGCATCGGGGTCTGCGAGTGATGCAGCATACATCTCGTTGTATTTCGCTTCATCAATATGCGCGTTTGCGACCATTTCGGCGCTGGGTGCATATGTTTTCAATTTCGCATCTACTGTCATCTAATATCTCCTCCAAGAGTTAGTTTAATCGGCTTTGACGTAGGAACCGGGGGCGGCCTCGATGGCCTTGAATTTTCCTTTTGTTGCGGGCTTGCGCGCGGCGACTGTCATGCTGTCGCGGGCGTCCAGCCAGCGCGCCCAATGAGGCCACCACGACCCTTCATTCACTTCGGCCTGCGCCTCGAACTCCTCGGGGGAGGCGGGATAGGTGGTGCTGGTCAGATAGTTGTATTTTGGACGCTCGGTGGGCGGATTGATCACGCCCGCGATGTGACCGGAACCGCCGAGGACAAATTCGACCTCACCGCCCAGAAAATCGGTTGCGGGATAGACCGAACGCCAAGGTGCGATGTGATCCAGTTGGGTTGCCAGAATAAAGCAAGGTGTCTTTATCTTGGTGATGTCGATCTTGACGCCTTTCAGCTCAAGCGCGTCGGGCTTGCGCAAGCCATTCTGCAGGTAAACTTCTTCGAGATACCAAAGCAGCATCGCTGACGGTAGGCGGGTAGAGTCCGAATTCCACGACAGCAAATCAAACGCGCGCGGCTTTTGACCGCGCAGGTAATTGGACTCAACAAAGGACCAGATCAGATCCTTTTCGCGTAGCATTGAAAACATGTCTTGCAGGTGATGCGCGTCAAGATAGCCTTTTTCCGCCATATGGCTGCGCATGCTCTCCAAGCGGTCGTCATCAACAAATACGCCAATCTCGCCGACATTTTCAAAGTCGACCATCGTCGCAAGCGTGGTCGCAGAAGCGATCCGGTCATCGCCAATCTCTGCCAGATACGCCAACATCGCGGTGACAAGGATACCGCCGATACAGAACCCGAGGATGTTTGCTTTTTCCTCGCCAGTGATTTCGCGGATGATATTAAGTGCGGCCAGCGGGCCTTCGGTCATGTAATCCGCAAAATCCTTGTTTGCGTGGTCGCGTGTAGGGTTCACCCATGAAATCACGAAAACCGAATGACCCTGATCCAACGCATACCGGATGAGGCTGTTCTCAGGCTTCATATCGAGGATGTAGAACTTGTTGATCCATGATGGGACAAACAGAATTGGTGTTGCGTGCTGTTCCTTTGTAGTCGGGTAGTATTGGATCAGTTGCATAAGGTCGTTCTGGAAGATGACCTCGCCTTTGGTGGTCGCAAGGTCTACGCCGACCTCAAAGGCGTGCTCGTCGTTGGTCGCTATATCAAGGCGTCCTTCGCCGCGTTCTAGATCGGTCAGCAGGTTCTCAAGACCTGCCAGCAGGCTTTCGCCTTTGGTTTCCATCAGCTCTTTGCGCGCGGCGGGATTGGTCGCCAGATAGTTGCTGGGGGACATCGCACTCATCATCTGGCGGGTATAGAAACTGACGCGCATGTGATCTTTGGAACCATCAGGCAGCCTGTCGAGCAGACCGTCCGTAGCACGGTCAAAGGCCAGAAACACATCGCGGTAGCTGCGCGAGATAGGATCGTCGGACCAGCTTTGATCCTTGAAGCGCTTGTCCTTGACCTGCTCATCCGAGCTCATCCCGAACATCGCCTGCCATGCGGCCATCATTTCCGTGCCTACGGTCTTTTGGATATCCATTAGCTTGTTAGGGTCCGACATCATGTCTGTCCAGAACGTGCCATAGGCCTTGGCAAGGGTCCCGGCATCCATCAACGCGTATTCTGCCCCCGATGCCTGTTTGACGGCGTGGCCCTGCATCTGGGCGGTTGCCATCATGGCGCGATTGGTCAAGCGCGCCAGACGCTCGGTCTGTTCGGCAATATCGGTCGTTTCGGCAGATGTCGCGTTGTCTTGCATAGCGAAAGCCCCTTGATGTTACGGCCGCTGGAGAGCCCGTTCGGTTGGACGCGATTAACCGCGCCCAACCGTTGTTCAGGTGTTTTTACGCAAAGAACTGCGCGCCGTTGGCGGATATGGTTGATCCGTTGATGAATTGCGCGTCATCAGATGCCAGAAATGCTACGCAGCGTGCGATTTCCTCGGGCTCACCCAGACGACCCGTAGGAATCTGCGCGATGATGGAATCCCGCACCTTTTCGGGAACGGCCATGACCATTTCCGTGGCGATATAGCCGGGGCAGACCGCATTTGCCGTTATGCCCGCACGCGCGCCTTCCTGCGCCAGAGATTTCACGATGCCCAGATCACCTGCCTTTGTCGCGGCATAGTTCACCTGCGCGAACTGGCCTTTCTGGCCATTCACAGAGCTGATGACGATAACGCGGCCGAATTTGCGTTCGCGCATGCCGGGCCAGATCGGGTGGACCGTGTTGAAGACACCGGTGAGGTTTGTATCAATGACCTGATGCCACTGTTCGGGCGTCATTTTGTGGAACGGTGCATCGCGGGTAATGCCCGCATTTGCGACCACCACGTCAATGGGGCCGATGTCTGCTTCGACCTGTGCGATGCCGGCGGCGCTTGCGTCGTAATCCGCAACATCCCATTTGTAGGCTTCGATGCCAGTTTCGCGACTAAATGCGGCGGCAGCTTCGCTGTTGCCTGCATAGCTCACGGCAACTATGAAACCTTCGTCCTGAAGTTTTTTCGAAATAGCGGCGCCGATGCCGCGCGTTCCGCCTGTTACAAGTGCTGTCCGGGTCATTAGTCTCTCCAAATCAAATTCCGTGCTCGTCACGAGCGGTTTCGTATCGTTCAATGTCCGACCGGACATGCCGGTCACCTGAAAAAAAATTCGCCGTCTGATGCGTAGTCGCGTGATGCAACAGACGGCGACAGGTGCCCTACCGCCATACAGGGACGAAAGACGGTAAGGTCAGGAAGTTCACTTGAGGCTTTCAATGGCTAGGGCGATGCCTTGCCCGCCACCGATGCACATGGTGATCAGGCCATAGCGACCACCGATGCGTTCCAGCTCATACATCGCCTTAACTGTGATGATTGCGCCGGTCGCGCCAATCGGGTGACCCAGCGCAATCGCGCCACCATTCGGGTTCACCTTTGCGGTATCAAGGCCAAGAGCCGCATTCACGGCACAGGCTTGTGCGGCAAAGGCTTCGTTGCTCTCAATCACGTCGAACTGATCGACAGTCATGCCGATCTTCTGCAACAACTGCGTCACGGCAGGTATGGGGCCGATACCCATCACTTCGTGGCGCACACCCGCGTGGCCATACCCAAGAATGCGCGCACGGGGCTTCAGCCCTGCTTTCTCAGCCGCTTCCGCGGAGGCTAGAACCATTGCCGCGGCCCCATCGTTCAAACCGGAGGCATTGCCCGCAGTGACAGAGCCGTCCTTGCGGAATGCCGGGCGCAGCTTGCCGAGGGTTTCTAGTGTCGTGCCAGCTTTGGGGTGCTCATCCGTGTCAAACGCCACCATATCGCGGCGTACTTTCACGTCGATGGGCAGGATTTGGCTTTTGAAGTGGCCCGCTTCGATCGCAGCCAAAGTACGGCGCTGGCTCTCAACGGCAAAACCGTCTTGATCCGTCCGTGTAATTCCGTGTTCACCAGCAACGTTTTCTGCCGTTACACCCATGTGGCCGACGCCGAACGGATCACTCAGCGCGCCGATCATCATATCAGTCATGGACATATCGCCCATCTTCTGGCCCCATCG